>JANXAU010000030.1 GCA_025061735.1 Candidatus Bipolaricaulota bacterium | reverse complement strand
CGTCTGGGCAACACCGGCACAGGGACGGTCATTGTCGGGTCGGTAGACGGCAATCTCTACGGGATTGACCCCGACACGGGGCGCTTGAGATTCGTGCACTCCGTGCCCGAGGCGGGCCGCAGCCCGCGCGCGGCTATTCGTACGACACCGGCGCTCTACGTCAGCGGGCCGGGCGCGATCATTGAGATCTATATTGGGGCCGACGACGGCGGACTCTACTTCGTCAGCCGACGCCCCTAGACAAGCAGAGATGGGCGTGATAGAATGAGAAAATCACAGAAGATCAGCAAAAACTCTAAGGAGGTGGCCCATGGGCCGGCTGTGGGGGGTTCGCGCTAACACATCTGTACGTTGGACAAGTCTAGTGTTCTTCCTCTCTCTCTTCGGGGTGGGGGCCAACTTTCTCGGTACGCAGTTTTTGACCGGCTTCAGCCAAGCTTCGGGCCCCTCGCTGCCGGAGCTGCACCCCATCTCGTTGGTGCTGGAGCCACCGTCTCCCATAGATAAAGGAGTCCCCATCATCGCGCGGGCCAAGATCGTCAACAGCGGCGGCAGCCCCGCGGCACGCTTCACGGTCGAATTCTTCTATCGCCTCAAGAGCGACGCGGCTCGCTCGTGGCTGCCCTTCCCCGACGGCAAGGGCGTCGTTGTCTTGGCTCAGGGGCTGCGCCCCCAAGACCAAGCCGTCACCGTAGAGGGCCGACTAGAGACGCTCAAACCCGAGATCGCTCCAGGAAGCTACGAGATCCGTGTCTTGGTAGACGCGGGGAATCAAATCCCTGAACAAGACGAGACCAACAACGAGCTTATCGTGAGTCTTCAGATTCGGCCCTCGCGACTGGGACGCCCCGATCTGCAGCCCACAGCGCTTGTGTTCACCCCTCCATCGCCCGTCGCCCTGAACGAGCTACGCCGCCAAGAGATTACCGTCTCGGCCACGGTGCGCAACGTAGGCACGGCCGACGCCGGCGCCACCAAAGTTCAGTATCTCTTCTGCAAGCTGCCTCACCCACGCAGCGCTTGTCGTCCCGATCAGCTCAGCGAGTTCGCGCGAGCCGACTTGCCCGAACTCAAAGTTGGACAAGAACAGACTGTCCAAGGGATTCTCAGAACCACAGACCTGACCCCCGGCTCGTATTTTGTCCAAGTGCGCGTCGATCCCCCAAGCCCCGAACAGCCCAACGGCGCGCTCGAAGAGCAAGACGAATCCAACAACACGCTCGCCACGCTCTTGACGATCAAAGGACCGGAACTCTACGCCGAGAGCGTGCTCTTGACGCCCGCGCTCATTCGTTCCGGGGATGACATCACGGTCGAAGTGAAGATCGCCAACGCCGGCGAAGCCTCGGCCAACGATGTCGTCGTCGCTTTTGTGCTCAACGGGCGGCCGCTGGCCAGCACGGTCATCAAAGAGCTGCCCGCGGGCACTCCTGACCAGCCCGCGCGCCAAAGCGCTCAAGCCGTCCTGAAGACCGGTGCGCTCGCCCTGCGCCCCGGCGTCTACGAGCTGCGCGTCGTCGTAGACCCCGACGATCAGATCCTAGAACTCGACGAATCGAATAACACTCTTATCACGACGATCACGATCCAGCCCGCGCTGCCTAAGCTCCCCGAATTGACCCCTAAGTCGCTGCGCCTGACCCCGCCCTCGCCCCTCGAGCAGGGCATCGGCACCGTCACGGCTGAAATTCTCAACAACGGCGCGGAGATCGCCGAGAACTTCGACGTTGAGTTCTCGGTGCGCGAGCTGGGACGCCTGCGCTGGAACGCGCTGAGCTGCACGGTGAACTGCTCGAAGAACAGATTAAATCCCAACGGCGAGCTGATCAGCCAAGCCCAGCTCCCCCCGCTCATCCCCGGCAGCTACGAGATCCGCGTCGTCGTGGATCCCAAAAACAGCGTCGAAGAACTCGATGAGACCAACAACGAGATGGTTATCGCGTTCAGGATCATCACGCCGCGCAAGCCCGATCTCGCGATCCTCAGCCTCTCGTTCGATCCAGCGACCCTGGCCGTCCAGCCCGGACAGGCCGTCCGTATGCTCATCGGGATCGAGAACATCGGCGACGCACCAGCGCCCGCTTTCAGCGGGCAGTGCACGCAGCGCCGCGTCGAAGAACTCAGCTCGACGGTCTTCCAAAGATTCGAAGCGTCCTCGCTGGCGCCGGGAGAACGGATCACCCGCGAGTGCCGTTTAGAGACAACCGGGCTGCGACCCGGCTTCTACGAGCTGAGCGTCCAGCTCGACCCGGAGAACCGAATTGACGAACAGAACAAAGCCAACAACAGCGCCACCAGTGGCGCGGGCGTGCCGGGCGAACCAGGGCAGGTCGGCCAAGCGCTCTTCATCTTAGGCCCCGATCTCGTTCCCGATCGCGCTACGCTCGAAGCGCGCCGGCCCAAGACCACAGCGCCCTTGCCGCCTAGCCCGCCTCCAGCTCGCATCACCCAAGGCGAATCCCTAGACACCAGAGTGATAGTGCGCAATCGCGGCGCGCTCGCCGCCGGGGGGTTCGACGTAGCTTTCTGCTTGCGCGCTGTCGCTACCCAGCCGAGCTGCACCGAAGCGGGCACGCGCTCCCGAGCAACGGGCCTCGGACTCCAAGACGAGTTCGTTGCTCAGACGACGCTGATCACCGAGGGCATCGCTCCCGGTCTTTATGAGATCGGCGTCATCGTAGATCCCGTCGAAGGGGGTCGGCCCTTCGGGCGCGTCGAGGAGATCAACGAGCGCAACAATCTCATCGGCGGGGTGGGCAATCTTGCGGGTCTCTTCGTTGAAATCTTAGGGAAGCCCGATCTGCGCTTCCGCCGGCCCTTGGTCTTAGACCCGCCTGGCACGATCTTCGTCGGCACTCCCGTACTTCGGGTCTTCGCCGACGTCGAGAACGCCGGCGCCGGTGCGACCACCCGACCGTTCAACGTCGAATTCGCCTTCAGAAAGATAGACGATCCGGCCCAGCCCGATCCGCCGTTCACCGTCTTTGGCACGGCTTCTATTACAGACTTAGAAGTCGGCCCGGAGAAGTCCAAGCAAGTCAAGGCCGATCTAGACCTGAAGAACCTCGCGCCGGGATTCTACGAGATCCGCGTCATCCTAGACAGAGAAGACGTCATCCCCGAGACGGATAAGCTCAACAACCGCGAGACGGCGCGCGTCCTGATCGGCGTGGGGGATCGTGCCGACTTAGCCGTGCTCGAGCTGACGGCGGCCCAGCTCAGCGCGCAGCTCCTGCAAGCGACCGCCGAGATCGCCAATCTCGGCATCCACGCTACAGGCGAATTCAACGTCGTCTTCTACTATCGCAGAGTCTCCGATCGTCTGGAGATCCCCTTCAGCACTCAAGCTGTCTCCAATCTCAACCCCAGCGCCCGTCTCAAGCTCACGGCCAATCTCAACTTGATCGGGCTTAGCCCCGGCGTCTATGAGATCACCGTCGTGATAGACCCCGAGAGAAGAGTCCGCGAGACCGACAAGACGAACAACCAGAAGACGATCACCGTCAACATCGGCGTCGGCGGCCCGATCGATCTCGCTGCTGTTAGCCTGACGCCCAATCAGACGAGCGTCGTTCGCGGGCAGCCCATACGCTTCTCCGCGGTGATCGCCAATCTGGGCACGGCCGCTGCGGGGCCGTTCCGCGTGACGCTCGCCTATCGCGCCCTGTGGGGCACCGGCGGCGAGACGATCTTCAGCAATCAGCTTATCCCCGGCTTGGCCGCGAATCAGCGCCTCACGCTCACGGCCGATCTCAACACGATCTCTTTAGTCCCCGGCATCTACGAGATCGTTCTCACGGTGGATCCAGACAATCAAATCTCAGAGAGCAATGAAGAGAACAATCGCATCATTGTCACGGTCAATGTCAATTAGTAGGAGGGGCAGGGGCATCCTGCCCCTCCTGGTTGTTTTTGCGCTGGCTGGGCTGTGGGCGCTGGCGCAGCAAGGGGGATTCTTTCAGAACTACCCCGGCGGCGCGAGCAAGTCCGTCTATCGCATCACGCAAGAGAAATCTGTTCATCCCATCTTTCTGACGATGGAGATCCAGCCCGTCAGCGCCGACACCTTCACCGTGCGCACGATCAACGAAGTGACCGGCACAAGAGCCGACTTGGAGAGGGGCGTCTTAGAGGGGCTGGCGCGCGCCCAAGTGGAAGTCAACAGCGACGCCATTACAGCGTTGCGACGCTTTCTCAACGATCTGCAACCCGGCAACACGTACGTGCTGCCCAACGGCGCGCGCTTTGAGGCCCAGACGCGCGACAAGATCGCCGGCGTAGACGTGATCCGGGGAATCTTGACCGATCCCAAAAAACCCACCCAGCGCACGGTGCTGGCGCTCACGACGCAGAGAGCCGTCCCCTTCCCTCCGTTGCTGCAAGTCGAAGAGCGGCGCGGGCTGGGCTTCGTCGCGGTCTTCACTTTAGAGCTAATCGAGTTCTCCCTGCGCCCGTGAACCCTGATCGCCACGGAAATCCCCACAAGGGACTTCGTAAGCTCAAGAAGGCTGGTCTATGCTGCGCGATCTGACGCTCTTGGCCCTGCGCAACATAGCCGCCCGCAAGGCGCGCAGCGCCCTGACGCTCACGAGCATCGCCGTCGGCATCTCGGCTGTCGTCGCGCTCTGGGCGCTCAGCTTGGGCGCGCAACGCGCGCTCGAAGCGCAGTTCGCCAAGCTCGGCGCTGACACGATTCTGGTCATCCCCGTCGGCGCTGCTCAACAGCCCAAGCCCGCTAAGATCAATCTCGATCTCTTGAGCACGATTCCCAACGTCAAGAGCGTCACGGCGACCCGACGCGCGGTGCTCCCCGTGCAGAGCGCTGCTGCTTCGGGGTTTCTCACGGTCGTGGGCGTGGGAACGACAGCCTCATCGCCCAGATTGCTAGGGGGATTAGAGCTGGCGCAGGGGCGGCTCTTCGCTCTCCAGAGCGATGAGGCCGTCTTGGGAGCCGAAGCCGCCCGTGAGCTTCGGCTCTCCCCCAACGAGACCGTTCGCATTCGCGAGCGGCCCTTTCGCGTCGTGGGGGTCTTCCGGTCTACGGGCAGCCCCCAAGAGGATCACGCGCTCTATATGAATCTTCAGAAGCTCGAAGAACTCGTAGAAGAGAAGGGGTTGGTCTCGCTCGTCTCGGTGCAGGCGGCTTCCGAAAAAGACGTGACGGAGTTGGCCCAAGAGATTCAGAGAGTTCTGCGCCGGGCCAGCGAGCAAGAGTTTCTCGTACAATCGTCCAAGCAACTGAGCGAGCTGGTGAGCAACGCGCTGGCGCTGATGCGCTGGGTCTTGGGGGCTATCGCGGGGATCTCGCTCTTGGTGGGCGGGATCGGGTTAGCGAATACGATGCTGATGGCCGTGCTGGAGCGCACGCATGAGATCGGAGTGCTCAGAGCCATCGGCGCGCAGCGGCGGCACATTCTCGAGCTTTTTCTGATAGAGTCTGGGATCTTGGGGCTGTTGGGGGGCGGCGTGGGCGTGGTCGTTGGGGGGGCGTTGGCGCAGTCGGTGGCGCTGGTAGCAGGGGCGGCTCTGGGGGCGGCGACTTTCAGTGCAGCACTCGATCTCCCGCTTGTTGTAGGTGCGCTGCTCTTGGCGACCCTGCTGGGGATGATAGCGGGTCTATGGCCGGCGTGGCAGGCCGCTCGGCTCGACCCCGCAGAGGCGTTGCGCTACGAGTAGAGGGTCTTCACAGACCCAACAAGAACGGGATTAAGAAGAGCAAGAGAATATTCAAGAAGATAAACTGCAAGAGCAAGAGCAACGACGCGAAGGGGTTGGGCTGTGCTGGCAGCGTCTCTCCGGTCAGCGAGAAGACGGTGGACTGCTGCCCATAGTGAATTCTGAAGGGCTTGTTCAGATCGAGTCCGTCATTGAGCAATAAAATCCCGGCGCTCACCGTGCCCGACTCAAACCTGCCCGCCTGAAAATCCGGTGTGATCTTGACGATCGTCTGCTCGGAGAGCAAGAAGCGTGCTAAATATTGGGAGAACTGTATTCTCAAGGGATCGAAGACCGAAGCTTTCGCCGGGGCCAGCAATGTCAAGAGCGCGCGCTTATTCACATAGGGCGCGATGGCTTGTTTGAGTTCGGGCTTCAGTTGGCTTTGCATCGTCTTCTCATTGATGTAGACAAACGCCAAGATAAACTGATTCTCCCCTTCGGTGACGAAGAGCGTCGCTAACAGATTTGGGTCGAGTCCGGTCTTTTGGGCGATCTGTTGTTTGGCCAATTCTTCAAGAGCGCTCTGGCCCAAGGCGGGCACGGCCAAGAGCAAAAGAAAACCGACGAGCGCGAACAAGCCCTTGCGCATGAGAGGCCTCATTTCTTGTCTTTGGAGAGACAGCAGCGTAGGGGCGAGATCGCCTCGCCCCTACAGACACGTTAGCTTCCAGCCCCAGCCAAGAAGATGATCAAGGCCACCAAGAAGATCAGCCAGAACGCGAACAAGAAGACCAGCACCGGATCGAGAATGATCATGACTACCTCCCTTGCATCTTTTCCAAGATAAAGTCATTATAGCACCGGACTAGCCAAAAGACAAGAGCTTTTTGTGATTTTCACCACTTTTTCACCTAACAGAAGAAGGGGGGCCTTGACTAAACGAAGCCTCAAGACTATAATAAGCCATCTCAAAAGCCGTTGAACGTCTGATCGCTTGTCGTACGCGAGGGAAGCTCACATATCATTACGGAGGTGGTTCCACCAAGAGGGGCCTAAGCCATCATGGAACACTCAGATTGGTGTGATGCGTTTGCTCAGACGTTCAACGGCACAAAAGGAGGGGTTTAGTAGCTTATGAATCTTCAGAAGCAGACACTGCGTCGCCGTACGTTTCTTAAGGGATTAGGAGCGACAGTAGGAGCCCTGACGTTCACAGGAGCGTTTCGAGGTCCGCTGCTTGCGCAACCACCGCCGGTAACCCCGATTGGGACGCTGCTGGATTACACAGGCGCTCTGGCCGAATACGGTCCGGCCATCCGAACGGGGATTGAACTGGCCGAGCGCCACCTCAACGAGGCCGCTAGAGAGGTGCTAGGAGGCCCGATCGTCAGGCTGATCCACGAGGATTCGGGCACCTCCCCCACGGTCGGGGTAGACCGCGCCAAGAAGCTCGTCGAGGTCGATAAGGTCCCGGCCTACATCGGCTCGCTGGCCAGCGGCGTCACCATTCCTATAGCCGAGACCGTCAGCAAGCCCACCAAGACCTTGCAGATTTCACCGTCGTCAACGTCGCCGTTGATCACAGACCTCGCCGACGATGACTTCCTGTTCCGCACCTGCCCCTCGGACGCCCTCCAAGGGGTGGTGCTCGCGATGCTGGCGCGCGGCGAATTGGTGGCAGGGGTTCGATACGACACCGCCGCGACCATCTTCATCGACAACCCCTATGGCCGCGGCTTGGATGCGGTCTTCACGCGCGGCTTTGAGAAGCGAGGGGGCAGAGTCTTAGCGCGGGTCCCGCATCCGATCGCCGTCCAGCCCAGCTACGCCGCGGAAATCCGGCGAGCGCTCGCGGACAGGCCCGCCGTGCTGGCGGTCATGAGCTATCCCGGCCACGCCAACATCTTCATCCGAGAGGCCATTGAACTGCTAGGCTATAGAAGCTTCCTCTTCTCGGACGGCACCAAGTCCCTCGAGATGATCAGGGCCTTGGGACCCGCCGCTCTAGAGGGTCAGTATGGGACAGCGCCGGCCGCGGCCCTCACCGAATCCTATCGCACCTTCCTTACGGAGTACGGCCGCGTCTACGGCAGAGGGCTGCCGCCCTTGCCCTTCATCGACACCGGCTACGATGCCATGGCGACCATCGGGCTCTCCCTCGTCAAGACGTTGGTCGATAGGAGACCGATCACCGGCGAACAGCTGCGCAACAACCTACGCGTGGTCTCCAACCCGCCGGGGACGGTCAAGGGAGTTACGGCCTTCAGATCGGCCTTCGAGTCCCTGCGAAGGGGAGAAGACATTAACTATGAGGGCGCGGCTGGCTCGGTCGACTTCAACGAGAAAGGCGATGTCGTCAGCCCCATAGGCGTCTTCCGCTATCGAGGGGGCACGATCGAGGAGGTCGTGGTGGTCCTGCCCGCTGCAATCCCAGCCGAGTAGTAACGAAGACAAGCCCAAGTCCAAGCGAGAGCCTGAAGAAGGCTCTCGCTTTTTTTTTCTTAGAGCTTAGAGACTTGCTTCTCCTCCCCCAGCAGCCCTTGAGGCCGCAGTAGGATCACCAAGACCAAGAGGGCTCCTAGCAACAGATATCGAAAGTAAGGAGCCCGCGCTGGCAACTCCGGGGAGATCGCCCCCAAGAGCGGAGAGATCAGATCGGTCAAGAAGGTCGTCCCAATCCAAATCCCCCACACGATCAGGCCTCCCAAGATCGCCCCTTTGTTATTGCCCGATCCGCCTACCATCACCATCGCCCAGATGATAAACGTCCCAAAGAGAGGCACAAAGACGTCGGGCGAGATCGAACGCATATAATGCGCATAGAGCCCCCCTCCAATCCCCATGATCATCGCTCCTAGCACCAGGGACTGCAACTTAAAGCCGAAGACGTTCTTGCCCGCCATGCTCGTGGCCATCTCGTCCTCGCGGATCGCTCGCAGCACCCGCCCCCACGGGGAACGAATCCCCTGTTCGACCGCCCAATAGAGCGCCGCGAGCGCAAGCACCACGATCACCAGATAGATCGCGTCGAGATCCCGGGCCGTCCAGCCGGCAACCAGCGGCTTGGCCCAGTCCGGCAGCCACGCGCAGGGCGGGTTCTGGATCAAGCAGGCCAGAGGCCGTGGAATCCCAATCAATCCTTGCGATCCGTTGGCCAGCCACTCTTCAGAGTTGAACAGAATCCGGATGGTCTCCGCGACCCCGATCGTGGCGATCGCAAGATAGTCCTCGCGCAGGCGCAGCGTCAGCAGGCCCAACAAGAGCGCTACCAGCCCACAGACAAGCGCCGCTCCTATCAGCCCTACCAAGAAGGGCTGGTCTAGGCCGATCGCTTGCTTGAAATAGAACCAGACCTCCGGGGGCGGCTTCCTGGTGGTGATCAGGGCGCTGGTATAGGCTCCCAGCGCGAAGAACCCCGCAATCCCAATATTAAATAGCCCCGTATAACCCCACTGGACATTCAAGCCCAAGGAGAAGACGCCATAGATGCCCGCCATGATGCAGAACGTCACCAGATAGGCCAAGTAGCCGCCCTCCATCTGGCTGACCCAGGCCCCGGCCAGCACGCCCACCAGCAGCCCAGCGCTCAGATGAACAGACCATCTGGCACGCGGCCACCAGCGCGCAGCTAAGGCCCTCACCAGCGCGGCCACCAGCAGACCGCTCAATATCCCCAGCACCACCCGACTGAGTTCCATCAGCTGCGCCCTCCAAAGATCCCCTGCGGCCGCACCAAGAGTATCAAGATGAGCAGAGCAAAGGCCACGGCGGGCTTATAGGCCGGGTTGATAAACGCCGTCGAGACCTGCTGGACGATCCCGATGATCAAGCCCCCGGCAAGCGCGCCGTAGGGGCTTCCGATTCCCCCCAAGATCACCGCGGCAAAGAGCGGCAAGAGAAAGCCCCAGCCCATCTCCGGCGTGAGCTGGCTATCAATCGCCCAGAAGATCCCGGCCGCCCCGGCTAAGGCTCCTCCAATCACCCACGTCAGCAGCGCTATCCGTTCCGTGTTGATGCCGCTGATGCGGGCGAGGTCTGGGTTGTCGGCGGTGGCGCGCATCGCCTTGCCCAGCCGCGTCTTCTGCAAAAAGAGATAGAGCATCATGACCAAAAGCAGCGTCAGGACCAAGATGACGACCTGATCCGGTCGGACCTTGATATCAAAGGGTAGGTAGATCGGGATACGTAACAGTCCCTCGACATAGCGTGTGGGATCGGGGCCCCACAGGATATAGATCAAGCTGCGTATGAGAAAGGCCACCCCCAAGGCCGCCATCGACAGCATTACAGGGCTGCTCTTGCGATGGCGTAAAGGCCTATAGACAGCCCGGTCGAGAACCACAGCTAGCAGAGCCGTGGCCGCCATCGCCAAGGGAATGGCGATGACCATACGCCAACCAAAGGAGAGCGGCTCAAAGCGCGTCTCGGGAATGCCCAGCAGGGGCAGAGCGACCGCGACGAAGAAGAGCGCTACATACGCCCCAACGGCCATCAAATCCCCGTGAGCGAAGTTGCCAAACCGCAAGATCCCATAGATGAGGGTCAGCCCAATCGCCCCCAGGGCGATGACGCTCCCGTAGACGATCCCGTAGACAGTCAGCTCCAGCATAGCTTGCTTTCTTATCCCCCCAGATAAAGCCGCCCGATCTCTTCGTTCCGCAACAGCGCTGGCCCGCTGTCCTCAAAGCGATTCTCTCCCCCGGCCAACACATACCCCCAATCGGAAAACTTCAGGGCCTCCCGCGCGTTCTGCTCCACCATGATCACCGCCACCCCAGCTCGGTTAATCTCTCTCACGCGCTCGAAGATCAGCTCGACCATCTTGGGAGCCAAGCCCGCGCTCGGCTCATCTAATAATAATAACTTCGGATCGAGCATGAGTGCCCGGCCCATCGCCACCATCTGGCGCTGTCCCCCCGACAGCGCTCCCACTTTGACATGGCGCTTCGCTCTCAAGTCCGGAAAGAGCGCAAAGACCTCTTCTATCCGAGCACGATAGTCATCCGTCCGAATGAACGCCCCCATCTCGAAGTTCTCCTGGACCGTCAGCGACGGGAAGACGTTTTCGGTCTGGGGGACAAAGCACATCCCCAAGCGCACGATGCGATCCGGACTCCAGCCGGTAATATCCGTCCCGTTGAACGTCACTCTTCCCGATTTAACCGAGAGCAGACCGAAGATCGCCTTGAGCAGGGTGCTCTTGCCCGCGCCGTTGGGGCCGATGATCGTGACGATCTGCCCCGGCTCGACCTTTACCGAGACCCCGTGCAGGATCTCCATCTCGCCGTAGCCAGAGACGATTCCCTGTGCTTCCAGAAGCGCCATACTCACTCCCGCACCGCCGCGCGATATTGGCTGCCCAAATACGCTTCTAAGACGCGCTCGTCGCGCTGGATCTCCTGGGGCGTGCCCTCGGCGAGCTTCTCCCCGTTGCTCATCACGATCACGGGATTGCAGAGATTCATGACCAAGTCCATATCGTGCTCGATCAACAAGAACGTCACGCCGCGCTCGTAGCAGAGCTTCTCGA
Source organism: Candidatus Bipolaricaulota bacterium (assembly GCA_025061735.1). Classification (GTDB taxonomy): domain Bacteria; phylum Bipolaricaulota; class Bipolaricaulia; order RBG-16-55-9; family DRXL01; genus SKYB132. The sequence goes on along the minus strand of JANXAU010000030.1, from coordinate 14,351 downwards.
TATTCGCCACGAGCTGCTTCATCAGCGTCGGATTGACCCCCGCGCCCGGCTCATCTAAGAGCACCATCTCGGGATCGGCCATGAGCGTACGAGCTAGCTCCAAGAGCTTCTTCTGTCCTCCAGAGAGATTGGCCGCATACTCGTCTTTTAAGTGAATCAGATTGACAAACTCCAACACTGCTAAGGCTTTATCGCGGATCTCGGCTTCTTGGCGGCGAACCAGCCTCGGCAGAAACCACGAGCAGAAGAGATTCTCCCCGCGCTGCCCCGCCGGCACGAGCATCAAGTTCTCTAGCACGGTCATCTGCTTGAACTCTCGCGGGATTTGAAACGTGCGACAGAGTTTTTTATGAAAGATACGATGGGGCGGCAACCCGGTGATCTCTTCGCCTCTGAAGAAGACGTGGCCGCTATCGGGTTTATAAAAACCCGTGATGAGATTAAAGAGCGTCGTCTTCCCCGCGCCGTTGGGGCCAATCAGGCCTGTGATCGTGCCCCGCTTGACCGATAACGAGCACTTGTTGACGGCACGCAAGCCGCCGAAGTCTTTGACCAGATCGCGCACGTCCAGCAAGACCTCGCTTGGCATAGTGGGTTGACCAGTGCTCCGGTTACGGATTTGAGAGCATTATACCGATGGGGTGCTCCAAGAGCAACTGAGAATCTTTTAGAAGGGTGGCGTTCCCGGCTCGACGATGAAGTGCTCTTCGAAGCTCGTGTAGGCGCGATGGAAGAGCAAGTTGAAGACGCCCGTCGGCCCGTTGCGCTGCTTGCCGATAATGATCTCTGTATCGTGCACCAAGGGCGCGCTGGTCTGCTCTGGCTCGTTGTTCTCCGCGCTCTCGTCGGAGCCGGTCTCTTCGCGATACAAGAAGAGCACGACGTCGGCGGTCTGCTCGATCTCTCCAGAATTATGAACGACGATCCCATTCGCAACAAAATTGTGCACCTCGTCTACGACCAAGTCCCAGACCGGTTCTTCGCCCTCGGGTGTGATCGAGACGATTCTCTCCCACAGAAGGTCGCTTGTAGCCCATTGACGCAATACGGGATCGCTTAGTCTTTCAGCCACCGCCGCTGCACGTGAGCGAGAGATGCGCTTTCCCACACCGCGATACCCTACAGCCGCGTGCGAAAGACCCTGCTCTTGACGTCGTTGGTTGATCAACAACGAGACAGACGGAGGCAAAGATTCTAAGCCGCTGTTGGTCCTGCGGCGCGGTGCGGAGTGAAGAAGCTCATGAGCAAGGAGGGCTTTCTTCCCTCGCAAGGGAATCAATAGAGCAAATCTTCTTAGATTGTCTTCGCTACGCGACACGTACACGGTGTAAAGAGGGCACGTGGCCTTTACACTCTTATAGCCAGAAGCGATCCCCGCCACGATGCCCAAACGCGCCAAGAGGTACTGAACGTGCTTGGCCAAGGGAAGACTGGTCGTGCTCAGCTTCACGTCCCAATATCCCTCGGCCCGCTTTACCATAGTGCCATCGGTAGCGAATAGCCCCCCAAGGTACTCCGAAATCCCGTGAGCATCAGCGGTCAGGACCCAAGGGGGGGCGCTCTTCTGGTCGTATGGTTGTCCTAGAAGGCCCAGCTCGCGCAGCCAATTCCGAACGGGGTTGCCATAGGGCCGCCCGTAGCCATCGGCATTCTTCTTGACAAACGCTATCTGTTCGCTGGTAAAGCGCCGCCGTGTAGAGATCTCTATATCGAAGTGCGTGCGAGCAATATCTATAACGTCTTGAACCAAGAGGGGATCCGAGTTGATAAACCCTACTTCGCGGTGGCGCAGATACGTGCCATCGCCGGTCAAATACCCAAGGAATCGGCAGAGTTCTGGCGGACGTGGCTCCCCAGCAAGATAAACGGAGCGCATCGTCGCAATCAAAGCTCCCGGAGCCAAATCCCGCAAAGGGCGCCATCCTGCTGCTGTGAGGAACGGATGCGCAGCAGTCGCGCGGATCTCGCGTCCCGTTTGCGTGCGGACTCGGTACACTTGATTGACGCCTTTAGCAATGACGTCAAGAACGCGCGCCGGACGCAGGCGCTGTGTACGATCGAGCGCGATCACGGTCATTCCTGGACGGGCATGACGAACTTCTATGAGATTGCCCGTCTCGCCATCAATGACGTGAGTGTCACCGGTCACGCACTCTCGCAGATCCGACAATCTCGGTCGTCGTGGGGGTCGCTCCGGCGCCCGCGACAGCTGTGAGATCGCCACGACGGGAATATCTAATTCGCGCGCCAAACCCTTCAACGACCGCGCAATATACGCGACTTCTTGCTCGCGCACGTCGCTGTGGCTCCCCGCTTCGATCAATTGCAAATAGTCCACAAAGAGCACGTCAAGACCGTGCTCGGCCTTCATCCGGCGCGCCTTCGCTTTCAGCTCCAATACTGAAAGACTGGGCGTGTCGTCTATGAGAATCTTGCTGTTTTGGAGCTTGCTGGCGGCATGGATGATCCTACGCCAAGACTCCGAGTCGGTCTGCAAGTACCCACCGCGCAACCGATGCAAGTTGATGCGCGCCTCGGCACAGAGCAGCCTCTCTAAGAGCTGCTCCTTGGTCATCTCCAGAGAGAAGATCCCTACGCAGTAGCCGTAGCGCAAGGCCATATGGCGCGCGATGGAGAGCGCTAAGCTCGTCTTGCCCACGCTGGGGCGCGCCGCGATGATGATCAGATCCGAACGCTGGAGGCCCGACGTCATCTCATCGAACCTGCGATAGCCCGTAGGCAGCCCCGTCACGGCGTGTCGAGATGGATCTTGCTGCAACTTCTCTAAATGAGCAAGGTGCTCGTGCAAGAAGTCCCTGATCAGATAATAATTCTGTTTGATGTGAAAGCGCGAGACCTCAAAGACTTTTTCTTCGGCGCGGTCGAGCAACTCTTCCAGCTCGGCTTCTTCGCGGAAGCCCAGCTCGGCGATCTCATGGCCCGCTTGGATGAGCGCCCGCAGCATCGCTTTTTTCTTGATAATTTCAGCGTAATAGGGGACGCTGGCCGTGGTCGTCACTTTCGCTACCAGCTCATTGAGATACGCACGCCCCCCGACGTCGTCTAATCTTTTAAGCTCTTCTAAACGATTACCTACGGCGATGGGGTCCGCGGGCGCACCGGCGTCAAAAAGCTCTAAGATCGTTCTGTAGATAATCTGATGGGCTTTCCAATAAAAATCGTTGGGCTGGAGCACTTCGAGCAACTGGGGGACGACTTGGTCGGTCTCCAGCATCGCCGCGCCTAATAAGACTTGTTCGGCCTCGCGGTTCTTGGGCACGGGACGCGCAAATTCAGACGACGCCGTCTCTGGCACGATCAGATCACCCACGAAGATTATAGCGCGTTCGCCCGGTAGAAGACAATCGCGCCTCAGGGGCTTGCGCTCTACTTGCAGATCTCCGATAGTTTTGATAGATTAATAAGACGTTGATCTCTTCTTAGACCGAAATTTCCAAAAGGAGGAGGCAATGTGGAGCTGTTAACGATCAAGGAGCTGCTGGAGACCGGGGTGCACTTTGGGCACCGCGTGCGCAAATGGAATCCCAAGATGCGCGAATATATTTTCACGGAGCGCAAAGGGATTCATATTATAGATCTAGAGAAGACGATCCGTCTGTTTGAAGAGGCGTATCTGTTTATTCAGAGCACGGTGGCCGCGGGCGAAGAGGTGCTCTTTGTAGGCACCAAGCGCCAGGTCCAAGAGACCATCGCCGAGGAGGCCAAGCGCTGCGGCGCGCATTACGTGAACCGCCGCTGGCTGGGGGGCACGCTCACCAATCACAGCGTGATCCTCAAGCGCATCCAACGGATGAAAGATCTGGAAGAACAAGAGCGCTTGGGGATCTTTGACACGATGCCTCCCAAAGAGGCCCAGCACTGGCGGCGCGAACTGATGAAGCTCCAGCGCAACTTGGAGGGCATCCGCAACATGGAACGCCTGCCGGGCGCGCTCTACGTCGTAGACACGATCGTCGAGATCAACGCGATCCGCGAGGCGCGCCTGTTGGGGATTCCCGTGGTCGCTATCGTGGACACCAACTGCGATCCCGATATTGTAGACTATCCCATCCCCGGCAACGACGACGCCATCAAAGCGACCAAGCTTATCACGGCGCGCATGGCCGATGCCGTTCTCGAAGGGCGCGAGGGACGCTCCGCGGACAAGGCCGCTACGGCCACCGCGGCGCAGACGGCTCCCCCTGAAACGCCAGCACCTACTCTCCCTCAGGAGGCGACCCCCTCATGAACGAGAAGATCAACGAGCTGGTAAAAAGACTGCGCGAAGAGACGGGCATTGGGATCCTAGACTGCAAGAGGGCTTTAGAGCAAGCCAATGGGGACTTAGAAAAAGCCAAGAAGATCCTGCGCGAGCAGGGCAAGGAGATCTTCGCGGCGCGAACGTCGGAAGCCAACCAAGGGCGTGTCGAAGCGTATATTCATCACAATGGGCGCGTGGGGGTCTTATTAGAGATGAACTGCCAGACCGACTTTGCCGCTAACAGCGAGGCATTTCGCGAGGTTCTCAAAGACTTGACGATGCACATCGCGGCGGCCTATCCTCCGCCGCTCTACATCAAGCCCAGCGACGTACCCGAAGCCGTGATCGCTCAAGAGAGAGACGTCTATCGCAAGCAAGCTCAGCAAGAGGGCAAGCCCCCTCACGTCATCGAGAAGATCGTCGAGGGCAAGCTTCAGAGCTTCTACAAGCAAGTCTGCCTGATGCAGCAGCCGTTCATCAAAGACCCCAGCGGCAAGACCACCGTCGAAGACATTGTTAGCGAGCTGTCGCGCAAGACCGGCGAGACGATTGTGATCAAGCGATTCGCGCGGTTTGAAGTGGGGAAGTGAAGTGCCAAGTGCAAGGCCCTCACCCCCGCCCCCTCTCCCGTAGGTGACCTAAGGGAGAGGGGTGGCCGCAGGCCGGGGTGAGGGCCATCGGTCCTGAAATGGGTTCTCGATTTCTCCTCAAGCTCTCCGGCGAGGCCTTCGGCAGCTCCCAAGCCCCCTTGGACCTGCCCAAGCTCGACGAACTCGCTCAGCAGATCGCGCGCGCTCGGGACGATTCGCTCGAATTGGCGATCGTCCCCGGCGGCGGGAACTTCGTCCGCGGGGCGCAACTGAAGGCTCTGGATCGCGTGGTCGCCGATCAGATGGGGATGCTCGCTACGGTTCTCAACGGGCTGGCCTTGCGCGAGCGCCTCGAGCGCCTCAACATCCCGACGCTGCTGCAATCGGCGGTCTCTGTGGCTTACGCCGATCTTCTAGACGTGCGGCGCGCTCGTCACGCACTGACCCAAAAACAGATTGTGATCTTCGCCGGGGGCACGGGAAATCCGTTCGTGACGACCGACACGGCCGCTGCGATCCGCGCGAGCGAGATCGGCGCGAAGCTCTTGCTCAAGGCGACCAACGTCGCTGGCGTCTACAGCGACGACCCCAAAAAGAACCCCAAAGCCAAACTCTATGCAGAGCTGACGCTCGACGAAGCGATCGAGAAGCGCCTCAACGTCATGGACTTGACGGCGCTGACCCTCTGTCGCGAGCAGGGGATCGCGATCTGCGTCTTCGACATCTCCGAGCCAACGAACTTGGTCAAAGTCTTACACGGTCAGCGGGTTGGCACGCTCGTCCGACCGTGATAGAATGGCTGAATCATCCGACAGAGAGGAGCACGCATCACGCATGAAGAGATTCTCATCGCTGATCTCGCTGACACTCGTCCTGCTGTTGGGGACGACGGCGTTTGCCCAGAGCCAATCTCCTCTGGTCTATCACGCCTACGATTTCACGGGCAAGACGAACATCGCGGGCTTTGGTGTGTGGGAGTTTCGTTCGCTCAAAGACGATCTCTTCGCGCTCGCCGAGCGCTCCCCCCAGATCGCGCGCGTCGTCTCGCTGGGCCACAGCCACGAAGGCCGCCAGATCTGGGCCATCAAGATCAGCGACGACGTCCAGACCGAAGACCTCACCGAGCCCGAAGCGCTCTTCATCGGCGCGCAGCACGCCCGCGAATGGATCAGCGTCGAAGTGCCGTTCTTGATCGCCCAATATCTCGTCCAGAACTACGAGAGCGACGAGCGCATCAAGAGGCTCATAGATAACTTAGAGATCTGGATCGTCCCGATGGTCAACCCCGATGGGCACGAATACACGCGCTCTGACCCCTGCCCAACGGCCCCGCAGTTCTACTGTCGTCTGTGGCGCAAGAACCGGAGAGATTTGGGGAACAATATCTTCGGCGTAGATCCCAATCGCAACTGGGGCTATCAGTGGGACTCGCGCTTTGGGGGCAGCCGCAATCCCCAGAGCTTCACGTATCGCGGGCCAGAACCCTTCTCCGAACCCGAGACCCAAGCGATTCGCAACCTGGTGACCGACCCGCGCCGACGCTTCAAAGCGTTCATCGACTATCACAGCTACTCGCAGATCGTCGGCGCGCCGTGGGCGTATGATCTTCTCCAGCCCGTCCCCTTGAGCGAGGATATGCGCTTCAGCCCGCCCTCCGATGCCCTCGCCTATACAAGAATCGTCCAGACGATGGCCCAATTGATAAAGAGCGTGCACGGCGCTGAGTACGACGCTTGTCAGATCAGCCTCAATTGCCCCTATCCTGCGGGGGGCGTCTCCGGGGATTGGGTCTATAGCGTGACGGGCGGAATGGCGCTCCTGGTCGAGCTGCGCCCGCGCACCAGCGAACCCGGCTTCGTCCTCCCGCCTGAGCAGATTCTGCCCACGTTTGAGGAGAATCTCCCCGCGGCGCTCTTTCTTCTAGAACAAGCGCTGGTGGAGTTGGTCATCCGCGACAGCTCTGAAGACAACGGCAGCGTGCCCACCGCCGAAGGGCGCCTCAGCCCCGATATTCGCGTCGATGCGCCTCCCTACGGCGTTGTGAACGCTACGGGCAGCGCGTTTGACGAGCGCAGCCACGAAGAGCCGATGGCGGGAGCTGTCAATCGGGTCTACGTCACCGTGCACCATCGCGGCCTGACCGACGTCGAAGGCGCTGTCGTCGAGCTGTACTGGGCCAACACGCTGGAGAGCGGCTGGACGTGGCCTAATTCTGCGTGGAACCCGGTGGACAACGATGACGATCCTGCCAACGGCTATGCGTTCCGGCATTTTGTCTCGATCCGCGCGGGAGAATCTGTGACGGTGAGCTTCTCGTGGCTGCCGCCGAGCGAGCTGCCGCACGGGGCGCTCTTAGCCCGTGTGCGCCATCTCCAAGATCCCGTGCGCCTTCTGCAAAGCTCTTCGGACTTCGATCTCTTGGACAACAACATCGCCGCGCGGCGGGTGCAGGTGATGAGATAAAATTCCCCTCTCCCTTTCAGGGAGAGGGCCGGGGTGAGGGTCAGGTCTTCTCGACGATCCTAGGGACTTCAAAATAGCCTTCACGGCTGCGAGGCGCGTTTCGGAGGGCCTCCTCTACCGAGAGCGACGGGCGCGGCTCGTCAGGGCGCAAGACATTAGAAAGATCCAAGACGTGCGTCATGGGCGGAACGCTGGAAGTATCGAGCTTCTCCAGCTCTTGGAAATAGCCCAGAATCTTGCCCAACTGCTCTTGGAAGAGCGCGATCTGCTCCTCGCTCAGTTGAAGCCTGGCCAGCTTGGCGATGTGCAAGACGTCCTCGCGCGTGATCATCTCTGCAATTCTTTGAGTTCTACAATTACGGGGAGTTTGATCCGCCTTAGGAGCTGGGTCTGTTTACTAAAATTGAGAATAGCAAACCCGATGACTCTCTCTTTCTGATCAACGCGAATAAACAGATCCTCGCCGGCATCTTTAAAATAGCCTTTTCTGTTAGCAAACGTGATCTCTAGATAATCCCCTTCGCGGTCGTACCAGACGCTTATGCCCTGCTTGGCCATAATGTCTCTCCCGGCTTGAGTTTATCTGTGAAGAACGCTGTAATGACAAAAGGGCTTCCTGTCATCTTGACAACAACGAGCAGATATTTGTCCGACACCGGAGATCGCTTGTAGCGTCTATAATAGAGATAGACTTCGGGGTCTTTCCGGCTTCGCCGAACGATCTCAGGTTCTGCAAGCGTCTTCTTGACTTTTGCAACTTGATTCATCATCTCTGGACGTCTAGTTATATGGGATTGGCGCTCCGATGTCAAGCGTACAAGTCTCCCGAACTTCTCTTTCAAAACGATCATACCCGCGCCAACTCGAATCGGCCTCCGAACCGCCGCTGGAACTCGGCGATCAGCGGGTGATCGGGATGCTGCTCAATCAGCCGAAATGCCTCTTCGCGCGCGGCCTTCATCAAATCTAAGTCGGCGATCAGATCGGCGACCCTGAACGTGCTGTCTAGGCCGTGTTGTGCCACGCCCAACAGATCCCCCGGCCCGCGAATGCGCAGATCGGCCTCGGCGATCTCAAACCCATCTAATGTGCTTTGAAAGACGCGCAGGCGCTCGCGCCCCTCCTCGCTCTGCGGACTGGCAATCGCAAAGCAATAGGCCTTCTGGCCCGCCCGCCCAATCCGCCCCCGCAATTGATGCAACTGCGCCAACCCAAACCGATCCGCGTGCTCGATCACCATCACCGTCGCGTTGGGGATGTCAATCCCCACCTCGATGATCGTCGTGCTCACCAGCACGTCTAGCTCGCGAGCGCGCAACCTCTCCATCGTTCTCTGTTTCTCAGCGTCGCTCATGCGCCCGTGCAGCAGCCCCACCCGAAAATTTTTAAAGAACGTGCTCTCTAGCTCTTCTTTCGCTTGCGTAGCGGCTTTTAAGTCCAGTTCTTCGGACTCTTCGATCAACGGGAAGACGATATACGCCTGCGCGCCCTGCTTCAGCTCCCCCACGACAAATTCATAGACTTGGTCGCGGCGCTCTTCCGCGACCCAGTAGGTTTGGATCGCCTTCTCAAAGGGCAGCTCGTCTAAGAGCGAGATCTCAAACTGCCCGTAGAGCGTGAGGGTGATCGTGCGGGGGATGGGCGTGGCGCTCATGACGAGAATATCTAGGTTCTCGTTCTTCTGCTCCAGTTGCGCTCGCTGGATCACCCCAAACCGATGCTGCTCGTCAATGATGGCCAGCCCCAGATTTTTGAACCGCACGTCCTCTTGGATGAGCGCGTGCGTGCCGATGATGAATTCTAAGTCGCCGTGCGCGATCTGGCGCCGCACGCGGACTTTTTCGCGTTCGGCCATGCTCCCGATCAAGAGGGCGATTCGCGGGGGAGCCGAGAGCCGTGCCAGAAGCTCTCTGATCTTAAGAAAGTGCTGCTGGGCTAGGATCTCCGTGGGGGCCATCAGCGCGACCTGATACCCCGATGCCATCGCGATTAGGGCGGCAGCGGTGGCGACGACGGTCTTGCCCGAGCCGACATCCCCTTGGAGCAGCCGGTTCATCGGGTGCGGGGCCGCTAAATCTGCGCGGATTTCCGAGATCGCCCGCTGCTGCGCGCGCGTCAGCTTGAAGGGCAGCACCGCAAAAAACTCTTCCAATCGCTCATCGGAGATCGTTAAGCACCGTCCCGGCCGTGCGCCCGTCTTCGCTCGTTCTCGCGCCACCCCGATCTGAAAGATCAGCAACTCTTCAAACGCCAGCGTGCGATGTGCCTGCTGATACTCTTCTAAATTCTTAGGGAAGTGCAGATTTTCAAACGCTTGAGCGCGGGGGAGCAACTGCTGCCTCTGGCGGATCTCTTCGGGGATCAGCTCTTTCAGAGAGGGGCCGTAGAGCGAGAGATTGGTGCGAATGAGCCGAGAGAGCATCTGGGGAGAAAGCCCCTCGGTCGCGGGATAGACGGGCACGAGCCGCCCCGTAAGAAAATTCTTGGTCGCGGGTTCCCAGACGGGGCTGTTCATCTGCAGTTGCCCGTGCGTGCTCTCGACGGTGCCGTAGAGCGAGATCAGCTCGCCCTGCACCAACTGATTCTTCAGCCAAGGCTGATTGAACCAGACAGCGTAGAGAATCCCGGTGTTGTCCTGAATAGCCGCTTTGACGATTTCTAGATTCTTTCTGGGCTTGATGAGATCTACGGCGCGGACGCGCCCCTGCACCGTGACGCGGTCGCCGTGGCGCAACTGTGCGATCTTCTTCTTGACCGAGCGATCTTCGATCTTTCTGGGGAAGTACATCAAGAGATCTTCGATCGTCTCGATGCCCAATCTTTGGAGGAGCTTCTCGCGTTCGGGGCCGACGCCCTTGGCGAGGCGCACCGGGGCTTTTACGTCGCTCTCGGCTCCCCTCTCCCGTGACTCACTCACGGGAGAGGGGTTGGGGGTGAGGGCCTCTAGCGCTCGGAGAGCGTCTTCTAAAGCGCGCACGACCTCACGACGAGCTTCGCGGGGCTGGATCGCATAGCCCCGCACGATTCGCAGCAGCTTCTCCGCGAGCGCGGCTTGGGCCGGGTGAGCGCGTAGCTCTTGAGAGAGCTTTTCGATAAAGCCTTCGAGGCCGCCGATGACGGCCGAGTCTTGGTAACCGGTGCTCTCTTCTAGCCTCAAGACCTTGCTCAGACGTGAGATCGGAGGATCAACGTGGGAAGCCTTGGCGCGTCTCATGAGAGTTGGAATCGCTCGTGGCGTTCCATAACGACTTCAGTATAGTCCTTCCGTCCCTGCGGGTCAAGAGATCGAGTCACGGGATGCACGGAAAGGGTCACGGAGGACACGGGAAAAGCATCTTCCGTGATTCAATACTCAGACTACTTTAACACGACGAGCTTCCTGATCTTGCTCTTGACGACCTCGCCGTTGGCGCCCTTGACCGCCACGACGTACAGATAGATGCCGTTGGCCAAGGCGCTAAGATCCCAAGCAAGCGGACGGCTGGCTGCCCAGTCCGACCGGAAGACGCTTCTCCCAGATAAGTCGAAGACCTCAACACGCGATATACCTCCAGGGGCCAGAGCAAACCGCATTGTCGTCGCATCGAGTTGTTGAGGCACTAACCCAGTTTGGCTGTAACACTCGAACGTGACAAGCCGACCGCGACTAGCGCGACGCAGCGCTCTGTAGTCGTCCTGAGTGATGGTGCTCCGGTCATGCGGCGGACCGCACGGGGCAACCAGATTCGCCGCCGCAGCCTGCACCGGCGTTAAGGCCACCCACCCGCGCAAGTAGGCACGCAAGAGCTTCACGTCGGCTTTGTCCAAGCGGCCGTCGCCCGTTAGGTCTCCTGGAAGCCGTGTCCGCTCGGTGGGAATCGGCGGCTGACTGGACAGAACGAGCTTCCCCGCCCCAAAGATGCTATCCTGGCCCGCAGGCCCGACGTCACGCGTGTTCGCGAACAGCCGTGCTCGAAGGTGCGCCACACTCAAGCCGGGTTCACGCGAAAGCAGCAGTGCTGCCACTCCAGCAACCACAGGAGCCGAGGCCGACGTACCAAAGAAGCGACCGGTGGACGTCTGCATCCCATCGGGCGCTACCAGATCGGGCTTGAGGCGGCCATCGCTGGTGGGGCCTTGGGAGCTGAAAGGTTCAATCACATCTTGATCGTACTTCGTGTACTCTATCGCCCCTACAGCGATGACGTCGGGAGCCTGGGCCGGGGCCAGCAAGCTCCCCGCAGCAATGGATGGGATGAGATCGTGGTTGAAGCTGAAGATCTTCACTCTGCGCCCTCCTGGTGGGCCGGCAACGGCGAGAACGTAATCTCCGGGCAGAGGCGCACGATACGCGATGCTCTCCGTCGGCGGCTGGCGCCCGCTTTGACGATTGGTCGAGGAGGCGACGATCTCCGTCTCGGGATCGAGCTGCCCGTCGTTGTTCAGATCGTAGAGCAGATAGAGATCGTAATCGGTACGCGAGCGGGGCCACTCGTCCCACGTGAGAAAGACTTCTATCGTATCCCCGGCTTCAACCGCAGCGAGCGTGAAGCGTTCGCGGTGGGCATCGAGATTGAGCCACCCGTCCCCGTCGAAGTCGTGCCACGGCCCAGACCAGTGTCGTTGGGCAGCATTGCCCGCCGCGTTCACCCAGACAGCCCCGTGCCGCACGGCGCTCTGCGCGATCTGCGCAATAATCCCCGTCCCGTCGCCAAAATCAGTATTCACCCACCCGACCGAGTGATTGATCACCCTGACCCCGCGCCGGAGCGCGTCTTCGACGGCGTTCTCTAAGTCAACCTCGTCGGCGATCCGATAGAGCACGAACTCAGCGTGCGGAGCCATCGCATAGAGAATCTCGGTTACATCGGTGCCGTGGGAGTCGTCGCCGCCTTCCATACCGGAGCGCGTGTAGTCTTTTTGGAAGACGACGTTGGCGATCCTCCCCGATGCGATAGCCTCAGACAGCCCGGTAAATCCAATGTCAATGACCGCCACGCGCACCCCCTGGCCGGTGAGGCCCTGGGCGTGCCACCCCTGCACCCCGGTCACCTCAAGCTCCGCTCTCGCCGATCCCCACGGGCGCAGGGGAAGCCGCACATACGCATCACGGGGCAGAACTTGAGCGAGTTCTAAGAGCTTCTCGACGGCCAGACGCACCCGCACAAACCGCGAAGATCGTGCTTCGATCTGCGCGCCGACGGCTGCGACGAAGCGCTCGTACTCTCGCTCGAGAATGACGCTGACGGTCTTTGGGTCGTTCTCAGCTTCCAGAGCGCGCAGGACGCCCCTGCGCTGAGCAAGCTCGACAAGCCCGCTCTCCAGACGGTCATCGAGAATGCTCTTCGCCGGCGGCGGCCCCACAAGCTCCTGTGCCGTTGCTCCCAGCGCCCATAGCCCCACAAGCGCGATAAAGAAAGCGCCTCTCATGGGGTCACCCGATAGACCTTCAGGTCCTCGCCGTCCAAGACCCAGAGATATTTCCCATCCCACGCGAGGCCGCGCGGGTCAGGCCCAGGGGCCTTCTTGGTGCTGAGCTGCTTCCCAGTATTCGGGTCGATCCGGATCAAGCCTATAGTGCTATCGCTCAGCCACAGATGCGTGCCGTCCCACCCAAGCCCCGTCGGAGCCTCACCCGGAAGGTTGAACGATCCCAGCTCGTTGCCCGTCGTATCGAGCTTGTACAGCTTGTTCGTATCGGCATCGGCGAGCCAGAGATGCTCCCCATCCCAGGCGATCCCCACAGGGTCGGAGCCGGGCGTGGCAAACTCACCGAGCACTGTGCCATTCTTGGGATCAATCTGATAGACCCTCTCGTTGAGATTATCCAAGACCCAGAGAGCCTGCCCATCCCACGCCAGGGCGACGGGGTCGCTACCCGGCCCCGCCAGCGAGCCGATGACGCGCCCGTCCTTGGGGTCGAGCTTGTAGAGCTTCCCGTTGTCGGTGTCGGAGGCCCAGAAGTTCTTCCCGTCCCATGTCAAGCCCGACGGCTCGCCTCCGGGGGCCGCGAACGACTCGGGGGCCGGAGGCTGGGCCTCGCGCACCAGCACGCTGCGCGTCGTCGAGCCCGTCGCCCCAAGATTGTCAATGACCGTCAGCTTGACGACGAACGTCCCGGCGGTCCGATACGGATGCGAGACCGTCCGGCCCTCGCCGGTGGTGCCGTCCCCGAACTCCCATTCGTATCGGACGATCTCCCCGTCGTCGCGCGACTCCGAAGCGTCGAAGACGACGGGCTGGTCGACCACCGCGACGGCGGGGGTGAAGTCAAACTTGGCAAACGGCGGCTCGTTGGGCGGGGCTTCCGCGACGGTAATCTGTTGAGTCGTGGACGCCTTGGCGTTCTTGTCGTCGGTGACAGTAAGCGTAACCGTATAGGTGCCGGCGCTCTTATAGACATGGGTGACGATCTTGCCCTCGCCGGTCTCCTGATCGCCGAAGTCCCAGCTATACTGAGCGATCGTCCCATCGGGGTCGGACGATTCTGAAGCGTCCAATGTCACGGGCTCGCCGGCCTTGGGCTGGTCTGGGTTGACCGTAAAGCGAGCGACAGGGGGCCTATTGGGGGGCATGACGTGGACGGTCTTGGTGAGTTGGGAGCTGGCTCCGCGGTCGTCGGTCACCTGCAGCGTGACGTCGTACTCACCGTCCTTCTGGAACGCATGAGTTACTATGATCTCTTGGGCGGTCTGGCCATCGCCGAAGTCCCACAGATAGCTGACGATCTTGCCGTCGGGGTCTTTGGAGGCCGAGCCATCGAAGGTGACGGGCTGGCCGACGATGGGCTCTTTGGGGGTGAAGCTGAAGCGCGCCAGGGGCGCTTTATTGGCGGGCTGGCAGCTCTCTAGGACACCGCCGAAGCCCAAGGCCGCGCCCAGCGCGGCTACAGCAGCGATCAGAACGATTCGTCTCCGTGCACTCATGAGCGATCACCTACATAATCCCCTTTCTCGGAGATTCTATCTTATCCGAAGCTGGCCTATGTTGGCAAGGGTTGGGGAGCCGGGGGTGAGGGCCTTCTCTCAAAAAACCACGCGCCCCGCGGGATCGCTCCC
>JANXAU010000022.1 GCA_025061735.1 Candidatus Bipolaricaulota bacterium | reverse complement strand
CAGAGCGCCAGTTGGGCCGCCATTCAGAGCAAAAAGTTCGTCATCGCCAACGGAGGTTGGGATGAAGACTGCACCCATTGGAAGACGTACTATAGCGTCGAAAAAGAGAAGCTGCCGTTGCACAACAGAGCCTTGGGCACGGGGCCGTTCAAGCTCGAGCGCTGGACGCCCGGCGAGGAGATCGTCCTGGTGCGCCACGAGAGCTATTGGCGTGCGCCGGCCCCCCTCAGCCGCGTCGTCATCAAGATCGTCCCGGAGTTTGGCACGCGCAAGCTGATGCTCGAACGCGGCGATGCTGACATTATCTGGGTGCCCCGACAGTTCGTCCCCCAGATGGAGGGCACCCCCGGCGTGCGCACCGTCAAGAATCTCCCGACGATCTCCAACGAGGCGGCCTTCTTCACCTATGAGATCGCCGTTGAGGGCAATCCGAATATCGGTTCGGGCAAGCTCGACGGCAACGGCATCCCTCCGGATTTCTTCACGGATATAGACGTGCGCAAAGCGTTTAACTATTCGTTCGATTGGGAGGTCTATACTCAGCAAGTCTATCTGGGCGAGGCCCAGCAATCTTATGGCCCGATCCCTCAGAGCTTGGGCGCGTTTGTCAACCGCGAAGGCCCGCGCTACTCCTACGACCCGCAAAAAGCCGAAGAGCACTTCAAGAGGGCGTGGGGCGGGCAGCTCTGGGAGCGGGGCTTCAAGATGACGCTCGTCTATAACGAGGGCAACGACATCCGCAAGCAAGCCGCTCAGATTTTCAAAGACAACATCGAGGCGCTCAACCCGAAGTTCAAGATCGAAGTTCGGGGCGAGCCGTGGCCCACGTTTTTGGATAACTACCGCTCCAAGAGGCTCCCGATGTTTATCATCGGCTGGCTGGCGGACTTCCCCGATCCCCATAACTTCGCGCTCCCCTTCATGCACAGCCAAGGGACCTACGCCCAAAAGCAGAGCTTGAACAAGATCGCCAACTACGACGATCTCATCCTACAAGCGGCTCGCGAGCTAGACCCGACCAAGCGTCAGCAGCTGTATTATCAACTGCAACAGAGAGCCTACGAAGATGCGATAGACATCTTCTTGGTAGATGCCGTAGGGCGGAGCTGGCAGCGGACGTGGGTGGACGGCTGGATGTACAACCCGATGTGGCCGGGGCAGAATTTCTATCTGCTCTCCAAGAAGGCCAACGCCGATGTCCATCCCGAGCTGCTGCGCGAGTTGCCCCAAGTGGTGATCGAAGCGTGGTGACACCATAAACCATCGTAGGGGCGGTCTCTGAACCGCCCCTACTCCCCATGCTCGCTTACATCGCCCGCAGACTGCTGCTCCTGCCCGTGATCGTCTTGGGCGTGACGGTCTTGATCTTCTTGATGCTGCAGTTGCTCAGCCCCTACGCGCGCCTCGCGCTCTATATTCAAGACCCCGCTCAGCTCAAAGACCCCACACAATTGGAGCGCCTGATCGAGCTTCACGGACTCAACGACCCCGTCTTGCTCCCCTTCACGCATCGCCCCATCGAAATCCCGTTGGGGTTCACCACGCTGAAAATCCCCGGCGATCCCGACTGCGGCTCTATCTGCTACTGCCACTGTAGACCCCAGTATTTTCGTTGGCTGGGCGAAGTCTTGCGGGGGAACTTGGGCTGGTCAGAGACCGATAAGATGCCCGTCTTGAACGCGCTGGTCTCGCGCTTTCCCGCCACCCTCGAACTCGCAATCTTTGCTATTCTCCCCTTGGTACTGATCGGCGTGCTCTTGGGCGTCCTCGCCGCCGTCTATCAC
Organism: Candidatus Bipolaricaulota bacterium; assembly: GCA_025061735.1. Taxonomy (GTDB): domain Bacteria; phylum Bipolaricaulota; class Bipolaricaulia; order RBG-16-55-9; family DRXL01; genus SKYB132. Next base: position 22,950 of record JANXAU010000022.1, on the reverse strand, counting down.
AACCGCCCGCTCGATCACGTGACGCGAATTCTCTCGATTATGGGCTATGCGTTCCCCACGTTTGTCTTCGGTCTGCTGATGTTGATGCTCTTCTACGGGAAATTGGGCTGGTTCGCTCCAGAACGGCTTAGCCAGTGGGCCAGCGACATCGTGCAGAACCCCAAGCTCTTCACCAGATTCACCGGGCTGAACACGCTCGATGCGCTCCTCAACGGGCGCTGGGATATCTTTCTCGACGCGCTCAGCCATATCGTGCTGCCGGTGCTCACGCTCTCGTACGTGAGCTGGGCGCTGATCGTGCGCATCACGCGCTCCTCGATGCTGGAAACCCTGCGCCAAGAGTACGTCACGGTGGCGCGGGCCAAGGGCCAGCGCGAGCTGATCGTGATTCTCAAGCACGCCTGTCGCAACGCGCTCATCCCCGTCGCGACGATCTCCGGGCTGTCATTTGTGGGGCTGCTCAACGGCGTCGTGATCACCGAGACGATCTTCAATTATCGCGGCTTGGGGAAGTTCGCCGCGGATGCCGCGTATAACTTGGATATTCCGTCCGTATTAGGATTCACGCTCTTTAGCACGACTGTATTGGTCGTGATGAATCTCTTAGTAGATCTGCTCTATGCGTGGATCGACCCGCGCGTGAGGCTGGAGTGATCAAGAGACTGCTCAAGAACCCGATCTCGGTGACGGGGCTGGTCTTGGTGCTCTTCTTTGCGTTTATCGCGCTGGCCGCGCCCTTACTCGCGCCGCCGCCGCGCCCGTGTCAGCCCTTTCTCTCGTATTGGGTGCCCGCGTGGATTTTGGAAAGCCTTGGACAGAGAGTTCAGCCTTGCAATCCCTACAAGATCCCGCAAGACGGGCGTTGGGCCACGCCTCGTCCCCCCAACGAGAAGCATCTGCTGGGGACGACCGCGTATCAGTACGACATTCTCTACGGGCTGATCTGGGGGACGCGCACGGCGTTTCACGTCGGCCTGACCGTCACGCTGAGCATCTTGGCCATCGGGCTAATACTGGGAGCGCTCTCGGGGTATTACGGGCGCTGGATCGACGAGCTGCTCATGCGCGTCACTGAGATCTTCTTGGCGTTTCCCTTCTTGGTCGCGGCGATGGTGCTGACGGCGATCTTGGGACGCGGGCTGGACAAAGTGATGATCGCGTTGATTGTCTTTGGCTGGCCGACCTATGCGCGCTTGGTGCGTGGCGAAGTCTTGTCGGCGAAGGAGCGCGAGTACGTCTTGGCGGCGCGCGCTTCCGGGGCGAGCGATGGGAGAATTATTTTTCGTCACGTCCTTCCCAATACGATCTATCCGGCTCTGGTGCTGGCCTCTCTTGATATGGGGAGCATGGTGCTCTCGGCGGCGGCGTTGAGCTTTTTGGGGTTGGGATCGGAGACGGGCTATGCCGACTGGGGCCAGATGATCAGCTTCACGCGCAACTATCTGACAGAGCTGGACGAATATTGGTACACGGTGATCTATCCCGGCGGGGCGATTCTGCTCTTTGTGCTGGGCTGGAATCTCTTGGGCGATGCGTTTAGAGATGTGCTCGATCCTCGGTTGCGCGGGGTCAAATAGGTGCACCCGGAGCCAATCTGGCTTATAATGCAACTTATGAATACGACAGAAGCGATGAGAGCGAAGATCGAGAATTGGCTGGTCGAAGAGGGCCAGTTCAATCGCTATGTAGATCATCCCAACGCGTACTGGGTGATCCTAGCGAACCATCCGAAGAATCAGCCGACGACCGTCAGCATCATCAATCCCAAGGTCAGTCCCGACAGAATCTTAGTCGAGGTGAGCGTCACCATCGCGGACGACGTGCGGCAGCTCTTTCAGAAGCTCAGCGTGCCGCAGCGCGAGAGCGTCTTGCGCCTGCTCAGCCTAGAACTCAATCGGTTTCCTATCAGTTTTGGGATGATCCATCCTCAGGGGATTTTGCAGCAACTGGTGCTCCAGCAGGAGATCTTCTCCGACGGGCTGAGCAAGCACGCGCTCTTCACGGCGATTCAGAACGTCTATAAGGCGTTCTTGCAATCCCAGTGGCTCTTGCAGAAAGAGCTGGGGGCGCAATTTCTCGCGGGCAATGACTTTGGGATCGGCTTTCGGCCCTCGGAGAGCTGATAAAGGCATATAACCGCGATAGGTTGATCTTTAATCTTTGCAGAGCTGGGAAAAGAGAGCTTATGCGTAGCGCCAGATAATGCGTGGTGCAGTGATGCTTTGATAGAAGGGTAGAACCACATGATGGTATTTTATAATGTAATGATGTAAAATTTTCAAAGAGGTGGCAACCATGCATCGCACCCAGGTCTTGTTAACGGAGGAGCAAGTCCGGAGATTGAAGGAGGAGGCAGCTCAACGAGGGGTCTCGATGGCCAAGATCATCCGAGAGGCCCTGCAAGAGCACTTAGCCCGTCAGCAAGGGCAGTGGCGGGAGCTGTGTCGCCGGTCGCTGGCCGCGGTCGGCCGCTTTGCTTCAGGATGCCACGATGTCTCTAAGGAGCACGACCGTGAGCTGGAAGGGGCCTATGCGGACACTTAAGAGGGGAGTTGAGCCGGTTTTCGTGGATACCTCAGCCCTCTATGCCCTGCTCGACCGGGATGACCACAACCACGCGAATGCCAGCAAGAGCTGGGCCCGTCTCTTGGAGAGGGGGCATCCGCTGCTGACCCACAATTATGCCTTGGTGGAAGCATTCGCCCTGGTGCAGCGGCGGCTTGGGGTAGAAGCGGTGCGGGTCCTCCAGCAGGACCTCCTGCCCGTGGTAGAGATCCTCTGGGTGGATCAGGCCCTCCATCAAGGGGCTGTAGAGGCCCTCCTAGCTTTGGGAAGCCGCTCGGTTAGCTTAGTAGATCGGGTGAGCTTCCTCCTCATGCGGCAGCGGAGGATTGGGACTGCTTTCGCCTTTGATGATGATTTCCAACAAGAGGGGTTCAAGATACTGAACGCTAGCCCGAGAGGAAGCTCTCGGACAGGGTAAGTGAGTGAGCACGGGGTTGCTATCGCCACACCCCCGGAATCGCTCGCCCGCAGTCGGGACAGCTCCCATCCCGAAGTCTGTTCTGCACCACAGAAAACCCATAGCGCTCGATGAGCAGCGCCCCACAGCCCGGACAATATGTGTTCTCATAGCGTCCGGTCATGCCGGGGAGATTCCCCGTATAGACAAAATGCAGCCCCGCGTCGTAGCCGATCTGCGCGGCGCGAATCAGCGTCTCTGCCGGGGTATTCTCCGGGTCGGTCATCTTGTAGTCTTTGTGAAACGCCGTCACGTGCCAGGGGATATCCGGCGAGATCGAGACGAGAAATTTCGCGATCTGTCTCAGCTCGTCGTCGGAGTCGTTAAACCCAGGGACAACTAGCGTCACGATCTCCAGCCAGAAGCCCAGCTCGTGCACCATCGCGATGCCGTCCAGAACTCTTGCTAAGACCGCCCCTAGCACCCGATAATTTTTATCTTGAAAAGTCTTTAAGTCTATCTTGTAGCAATCGAGATAGGGACGCAGATACTGTAAGACTTCGCGCGTCGCGTTGCCGTTGGAGACGTAGCCCGTCAGAAGCCCCTGTCTCTTCGCTTCTTGAAAGACCGAGACGGCCCACTCTGAAGTGATCAGCGGCTCGTTGTAGGAGCTGATGACGGCGCGCGCGCCGTAGCGTTGGGCCAGACTGACCAATTCTTCTGGGGTGACGTCGTGTGGGAGAGCGCCGGCGTTTTTGTCGCGCAGCGTCTGCGACACAATCCAATTTTGACAGTTGCTCGTTGATACAAAGCCAGCCAGATAAGAGTGGTCTTCGTCTACTTCCATAGTGTAGACGGGACCTTGATAGAACTGCTCTTCCACCGAGCGAATAGGGATATAATAATAGTTCTCATCCTCCCAACAGCGACGCTTTGCTGGGCTCTCCCACCATTGCACGCGGAATATCTGTGGAACCCGGTGGACGATCCGTCCCTCGATAGGAGAGGGTACTGCAGGATAGACTCGTAGGGCTGGCACCTGCCCCAACTTGAGGACAAGCCAAGCGATCCCATAGGCCAGTTCACATGAGACCGTTGAAATCGTTACCAAGCCATTAGGGCGACGGGTACCATCTCCTTGTACATACGCATCCAGGAACGCGGCGATAACTTCCCTAGGCGCTTCGAAAAGAGCGACCGGCACCCTCTTCTCCGACGCTTTCGAGCCGCACAGGGCCTCAAAGAGCAAGCCCAAGGAGGTCTTATAGCTTACCACGGCGAGAGTGGTCTTGCGCCTGTGAAGATGGGCTTCGACCCCAAAGAGATCTTTGAGAAGCTCCTGTACTTCTTTACCAAGTTGTCTCTCATGCTTCCCAAACGAGAAAGTCAGCATAGCGGAATTCGCGCGTCGTCGCGTATCGCGCCAGACGCACCCCTCTGCACAGTAGTATCCTAAGAGCCGAGCAAAGCGCTCATCAAGCTTCAACTGGCTTGGGATACCCGGGGCATGTTCGTTGAAGAGTCGGACGCGCCCTCCTTCAAGGAAGAGCTTCCCGTCATAGCCAAGCAGCGCGGGTAACTGCCAGATTCCGGCAGCAAGTTTCGATTGCAGCGAGCGAACAAATTGGCGAGAGCGCCCAAGCCGCGCCGCAATCTCTGTCTGCTTCAACCCCTGGGCTGTCAGCTCAAACACTCTCAGGATCATATCGCTTGTGAGCTGACGTCGCATACGTGAAGGCTCTAGAAGGGGCTGGATCAACTCAGGCACCTCCAGCGTAACTTCTCGAGAGCAGGTGAGTCTCTTCGGCACAGCCAAGCAATGATCAGATGTGAGCTGTTCCGCTCGGATCATAGAGGGCTGTTGCGGTGGCGCTCCTCGTTTGGGCTTAGGAATTGCAAGGAACCTATGATCTGGAGTACACTCTAAGGGGGGCAGAAAAGCAAGAAAGATCTTCAACATAGGTCCCTCGTAATCATGCCGAAAGATGGCTCTTACCCTCTGGGTTTGCCCGCGATGGGTGTACACGAGGAGTTCCTTAGGGAAAGCGATATCGGCTTGGCCATCATGGATGACGGATTCTGCCCGGCGGAACAACTCTTGGATAGGAATCATCCCTTGTGTGGTGGCAATGCGAGTAGAGGGAGCAAAACAGTACGGACAGTGGAGATCGCATCCGAGCATTCCGAACGTGAGCGTACGCGCGCCGGGCAACACATGATAGAACGGTTTTTTTTCTATGGGGTCCAGCCCCAGCGAGCCTACGTAGCCCCACGGCACGTAGAGCTGCCCGTCTCTGTTGAAGCGCACTTGGCAGATACCGCGCTTCCCATCGAATATCACGCAGCGATGCGCACACGCAGAGCAACGCACTCTTCTGTCTTCGAGCCTTTCGTAGAGCGCGCCTTGGCGCGTGCGTGCGTCTAGCAGGTCTTTCAGCGCGATAGCCATCGGGTATCACCCATAGAACGCGTAGCATCCGTAGCCCACGACTCGGAATTTATCGCCCGCGGTGTCCCCGGAGTTGCGATAGTCCAAGAGCTTGGGCTTCCAATGGCGCTCTTGAGCGATCTGCAGGAGCGTCAGAATAGCGGTCTTCCCGCAGGCTTCGACGCGATCTTCCATGAGCGCAAAGTCAAAGCTCTCAATCGCTTGATGCGCCAGAGCGTCGCGCGCGACGGCTTCGTCATAGGGATAGTAGTGACTTAAGTCCGAACTGACGATAAAGAGATCTATCTCGTCAAGATATGGGTCGAGCGTGCGCGCCAGCTCGCGATAATCGCATTCGCCCGTCAAGATGGGGAAGATCTCGCAATGGGGGAGCACCGTCTGCAAGAAGGGGAGTTGCACTTCTAGAGAGTGTTCGGGGGCGTGGGCCTCGGGATTGTTTTGAAGATCGTTATCCTTCAAAGCACGAGCGATCAGGTCTGTAGCGCACTTCACCGTGCCGAGCGGGGTCTGCCAGGCGTCGCAGTCTAGAGTCGCCGCGCCGACGAAGTAGACGTAATGCGCCGGGCCGAGAAGAAGCACTCTGAGCTGGGAACTGTCAAACTGGGAACTATGAACCGTCTTGTATCCTGTCGCAGCCACGGGTCCAGAGTACACATATCCCGCGTGGGGCACGATCAGCCCACGTAGCTTTCCCTCCAGCGTTGGAGTATGCGCTTGCGCTACGAGTGCTTCGACGGTCTTGCGCAGGCGCTCTGAACTTGCGGGGTAGAAGCTCCCGGCGACGGCCGCGGGCCGCAGGCGCTCCATCACGTCCTCCTCGACTGTTGAGCAATCCAGCGCGTCATCCCCTCGCGAAGCTGCAAGTAGGCCAACGTCAGCGCTGCCCACGTCCAGGGGTTGATCAACATCATCAGCGGATCGTAATTAAATGCAAAATTCATTCCGCTAGCAGAGGCCAACTGCACAGCGATAGGGAGTGGCCATCTCTCTAGATGTTGGATGACCAGAGCGATGAAGTTATAAGCCGGCGCTAGAACGAGCAACGTTACCAGCGAGGGGATAAACACGATAGCTGCGATAGCGTTCGTATTCCCTCGCGTGGCGTGCCAACTCCAGCGCAGGCTCTCCCACGGAGAGCGGCCCTCTATCAAAGCAGCGGGCAAGTAGAGCGCCCACCGTAAAAAAGCCATGCCCCCTGGTAGAGCTAAGAGCAATAACACTAAGGCCATACGCGAATCATTCGTTGGAAACCCCAATGGCTTGAGTACCAGATAATAAACAATTAGAGCCGGGACCAAGATTATGGCGAGGGAAAGCCCCCCATAGGCTAAGCTCGCCTTCAGCAGACTTCCGTATCTTTTCCAGATAAAATCTCGCACTTCAAGAGTAGGCAGAAGCTTCTGCCGTTCCACGGCGTTTAGCACCATGCGTATAGTTATACTAGCGATCAAAGGGCTGAGGAGGGCAAGCAAGATGATCTCCAGAGCGCCTTTATCAAGTTGTGGATTAAAATCAAACGTCACTTTAACGTGCTGCTGCGAGCCTTCCTTGGGAGGGGCTTCCGAGCTAGGCGCTTCTCTTATTTGCTCATACCTAACTTGAGTGGGCGGACCATATATCAAATAGCTTGCAGTCAAATAGATGATCATGATCACCAAGAAGGGAGCTAGAATAGCGAGATGACGGCGCTGGAAGAGCAGGCGCAAGCTCGCCCACAGCAAGCGCCACCCTTTCAGGTGGATGAAGACCTGGGGTTGGCCGCGCCAGCGCTGCCGAATCGTGACCTCTTCTTCCCCAAGCCAGTACGAAAGATCGGGCGGTTGAGCGTCTGATGCCTCTTGCCAGATGGCCTCGTAAAGACGCTGACGCTCCCCCACTCCCTTCAGCTCTTGTTGCCCGCGATCCTCAAAGCGCACCCCATTCACGTGCCCCACAAGCTGCCGCACCACGTCGGAGACCCAGATCTGCTCCCCCTGCGCACACGCGGTGATACGAGCGGCCACGTTTACCGTCTGCCCGATGAAGTCTTGTTCGCTAGAGATAGGCTCCCCCGCATGTAGCCCGATGCGCACCCGCAGAGGAGCCTCGGGATGGAGCCGATTGTGCTCAGCCAAGCGCTTTTGCACCTGCACGGCGCACAGCACCGCAGCCCGTGCACTGGAAAACGCGGCCATGAAGCCGTCTCCCAACGTTTTGACTTCTACCCCGCCGTAGCGCTGGAGCTCCTCCCGCACGATGGTATTATGAGCCTGCAAGACACGATAAGCGACTGCATCCCCCACGCGCCCGGTGTATTCTGTAAAGCCCTCGATGTCACTGAAGAGAATCGTGACGGTTCCTGCCAGCCACGACTTCTCTTCGACCACTGCTGCCGGCGCTGCCATAGCCGCTCTCCCAAAAACTATTATACATCAAAGTTGCTTGGTTTGAGTTTTTATGCTATAGTCTTAACGTTTGAGGGGAGTCTCTATGGAGAGCGCTCACGTTATACAGTTTCTGCAGCGGACCCCGCTCTTTGGAGCGTTTTCTAAAGAAGAGCTAGAGGCGATTATCAAGACTTCACGGGAGCGGGAGTTTAGCCCCGGCGAAGTGATCCTCCGCGAGGGCGATCCCAGCAATCTCGGGTTCTATCTGATCTTGAGCGGGCAGGCCGAGGTGCGCAAAGGCTCGAAATCTTTAGCCAAGCTGAAGACGGGGGATTTCTTCGGGGAGATGGCGCTCTTGCTCGATACGCCCCGCACCGCGGATGTCGTCGCGCTGGAGAAGACGCGCTGCTTGCTGCTGACCCGCTGGGCGCTGCGTTCCCTGATCAGCACTTATCCCGATATGGCCCTGAAGATCCAAGCCGAGCTAGCCCGCCGACTCCTCAACACCAATCAAGCCCTGAGCGAATAGCCTGCTCCCCGTCATTGCCAACAAAGATCGCTTCACTTATACTCCTAACGCGACTCCAAAGCAAGAGAGGAGATTTGCTATGAGCTATCGCATCGAGAAAGACTCCCTCGGCGAAGTGAAAGTCCCGCAGGATGCTTACTGGGGCGCCCAGACCCAGCGCGCCGTCGAGAATTTTCCCATCAGCGGGCTGCGCTTCCCGCGCGCGTTTATTCGCGCGCTGGGCTTGGTCAAGCTCTGCGCGGCCAGAGTCAACCTCCAGCTCAAGCTGCTCGACGAGCGACACGCCCACGCCATCGAACAAGCTGCCCGTGAAGTCATTGACGGCACACTCGACGAGCACTTCCCAATAGATATCTTTCAGACGGGTTCAGGCACTTCGACCAATATGAACGCCAACGAGGTGATCGCCAACAGAGCGTGCGAGATTTTGGGGGTGAAGCGCGGCGACAAGACGGCCGTGCACCCCAACGATCACGTCAATCTGGGGCAGTCGTCGAACGACGTGATCCCCGCGTGCGTCCACATCTCTGCGGCGCTCGCGGTGCACGAGCAACTGCTCCCCGCGCTCGAACATCTGCAGAAGGCTCTCGAAGCCAAAGCCCGCGAGTTCTCGGAGATCGTCAAGACGGGGCGCACGCACTTGATGGACGCTATGCCCGTAACTCTTGGGCAAGAATTTTCCGGATATGCAGCGCAGATCGCGCTTGCGAGAGAGCGCATCGAAGCCGTGCTGCCCAGACTCTACGAGCTGGCGCTCGGTGGCACCGCCGTCGGCACGGGGATCAACACCCACCCCGAATTTGGCAAGCGCATCGCCCAAGCCCTCGCCCACGAGACAAAGATTTCTTTCACCGAGACGCGCAATCACTTCGCAGCTCAAGCGACGATGGAGACGGCCGTGGAGCTGAGCGGCGCTCTGAAAGCTCTAGCCGTCGCGCTCTACAAGATTGCGAACGATCTGCGCTGGATGAACTCTGGCCCTCAGGCGGGCCTCGCGGAGATTCGCTTGCCGGCGCTGCAGCCCGGCTCTTCCATTATGCCCGGCAAGGTCAATCCCGTCATCCCCGAAGCCGTCATGATGGTCTCTATGCAAGTGATGGGCAACGACCTCGTCGTCACCCAAGCCGCCGCGTCGGGGAACTTCGAGCTGAACGTCGCCCTCCCCGTGATCGCGCACAATCTCTTGCAGTCTATCACCCTCTTGAGCAACGGGTGTCGGGTCTTTGTTGATAAGTGCATTGCGGGGATCATTGCCAACCGCGAGCAGATGGAGCGTCTTGCCAATCAGAACGCGATCTTAGCGACGGCGCTCAACCCGTATATTGGCTACGACAAAGCCGCCGAGGTCGTCAAGCGCGCGATGGCCGAGGGGAAGACGATCCGTGAAGTCGTCTTGGAGATGAAGCTCTTGCCCCCAGAGAAGCTCGACGAAGTCCTAGATGTTCGCAAGATGACGCGCGGAGGCTTCATCGCGGGGGTCAGCGGCGGCGGCTAGAGTCCCGTCGCATCGAGCAGCATCTTGAGCGCAGCGATCAGCAAGACGACCCCCAAGAGGCGTTGCAAGATTGTCCCCGAGAAGCGCGTCGCCCCCAAGTGCGAACCGAGCACTCCTCCAAGAAGTACTGCACCCGTGAGGGGGAGGAGCAACTCTAGGTTGGGTGTGCGCTGCGCCAGCATATGGGCGATCAGCCCGCTGGCCGAATTGAGAAAGATAAACGCGGCCGAGACGGCTCCGACTCGTTTGGCATCAGCCCAGCCGAGAAAGAGCAGGAGCGGGCTTAAGAAGATGCCGCCGCCGATGCCGATCAACCCCGCCAAATACCCCAAGAGCGCCCCCAAGGGAAGCCCCCATCTCCATAGGGGCAGCCCCTCTTCTGGGATACGTTGCGTCGTCACGGGCTTTTGGAGCAAGAGCAATCTTAAGGCAGCCAAGAGCAAGACCAAACCCAACACGAGAGAGAAAGCCCATTTGGGCAGCGGCGTCAACCCGCCCAGAAATGCCGCGGGGATGGAAGTCGTCACAAATGGCCATAGCAACTTCCTAGAGAAGTGTCCCGCACGGGCGTAGTTGGCCCAACCGAGGCCGGAGACCACTAAATTCAATGTCAGCGCGAGGGGCGCAAAGGTCGCGCGCGGCAGCCCCGTCAGGGCGAGGATCGCCAGATAGGCCGAGCCACCCCCGTGCCCGACTGAAGAGTAGAGCCACGCCGCCAGACTAAAAGACAGCGCCAGCAGCCACACCAACCCGTCGCTCACCTTAAAAGCCGCGCCCTACGGTATCTACGTGGACGATGTTCTCGCAGACGACCAGTGAGCCTGTCGAAGCGATCTGATGATCCACGCGCGTCCCATCAGGGCGCGTTACGGTCGCTCTGGCGACGCGCCCCCCTTTGGGGATATACGCGATGCAGCTCCCGCGCATCTCGCTCTTCCAGTCGGAGGGCGCTTCAAAGCGAATCTCTATAAACGGCCGAACGATCAGCTCGTTGGGAATCTGCGGCTGGCTCTGCGCCGTCTGCCAGAGGATTTGCACGCCGATCACCAGCGACAACAGCACCGTTGTCGCTACCAACACCAACGTTAACTCACGCTTCATCTCGACCTCCTCGTTCTCATTCTGCCCCCTCTCCTTCCTAGGGAGAGAGACAGGGCGAGGGTTCCCCTACTCTACTGCGCGCCACGCGTAAAAGCAAAGACGATTGTCCCCATAAGAACGCGAGTCAGCCAGCACCAGCGCGCCGTAATTTTCTGTAAGAATCTCTTTCTTAAAAACTTCGGTGATGACTTGCGCACCGGCAGCTAGAATGGGATGCCGAGCAAGATGCTCTAGGGCGCGATGAGCCAATCCTTGTCCGTAGGGCGGCCCGATGAAGACCAGATCGAACTGTAAGCGCTGGCGCTCGAACAGCTCGATAGCTCTGAAAGCGTCGAGCTGATAGATTTCGGCTTGGAGTTTCAAGCTTCTGAGGTTCTTTTCTATCAGGGCGCATGCTTCAGGGGAGTCATCTACGAAGACGCACGACGCTGCGCCGCGGCTGAGCGCCTCGATCCCCACGCTGCCCGTGCCCGCGAAGAGATCGAGAAATCTCGCGTCTTGTACGGAGTCGCCCAAGATGCTGAAGAGCGCGGCGCGCACCGCTTCTCGCATCGGGCGCAGATGGCGCTTGAGCGGGGGTGAGGGGCTGTGCAGCGTGCGCCCGCCGAACCGGCCTCCGAGAACACGCATGACCTGCCCCCTCTCCCTAGGAGGGAGAGGGACGGGGTGAGGGTACGTGCAAGAACTCACGCACGACTCTGCCGAATTCTTGGGGATGTTCGATGGGAGGAGCGTGGCCGCAGCGGTCGAAGAAGACCAAGCGGGCTTGCGGGAGCGAGCGCTGAAACTGATGGGCGACGTGGGGCGGGGTCACTTCGTCTTGGGCGCCCCAGACCAGGAGCGTCGGCACTTGGACATGAGCGAGCAAGTCGTCCATGCGATAGTCGCGGGTGGCCTTGGCGATGCGCAGCAAGAAGCGCACGTAGCGGCGATCTTGCAGTTGGCGATAGATCGTCTCGATCATCTCGTCGGTGACGTGGTCTTTTTGATAGAAGATCTTGTAGGCTTGAGAGCGGATGAAGTCGCGGTCGGGTTTGGGGAAGTTGCCGTCGGCGAGGTGGCGCTCGTAGAGGCCGGCGCTGCCAGCCAAGACGAGCTTGGTGACGCGCTCGGGGTACTGAAGGGCGAAGTCGAGCGCCACGTGCCCGCCCAGGGAATTCCCAATGAGAGCTGTTTGGGCGACGCCCTTGGCGTCGAGAAACTCCCGGACAAACTCGGTCAGCTCGCGCACTGAAGTCAAAGAGACCGAGCCGTCGAGGGGGAATCGGGGAGCTAGAATATGAAAGTCGTGCTTCAAGACTTCGATAGCGGCGTGCCAGTTCTCCGGCCCACCAAAGAGTCCGTGCAAGAGCGTCAGCGTCTCCCCACGTCCCGCCTCTACGTAATCAAACCCTTTCATAAAGTTTTAAAATTTTTGTTTTTGCCGCGTAAATTTTAGCAACGGATGGCGCGTTCGTCAATCGGTGAAACTTTTGGCGGTAGAGAGTGTATAAATCTCGGATCTTTGGCATATAATGGGAACCGAGAGCAGAGCCTCCTTTGGGTAGATGGCTGGGGTGTTGGGGTTTTGCCGCATCTTCCCGCCTCCTGAGGATGCGGATTTTACCCAACGTCACTAGGGGACCCAGCCGAACCCTCCCATATCCTCACCGCAGTGGGGGCGGTTGCCGAGAGCGCAGCCGCCCTCATCTCTTCTATCAACTCCGGTCCCCAAGGGCCCGCGCTTGCTCAGCCCCTCCATTTCTGTTATGATCTCTAAAGACCCGGAGGGGTACTCAAGCGGTCGAAGAGGACGGATTGCTAATCCGTTGTAGGGGCTAAAACCTCTACCGTGGGTTCAAATCCCACCCCCTCCGCCCCATCGTTATTAGCTTAGGGAGAGGATTCTGTGACTCAACGCGTCGCTCTTTTTGTGGCGGTGGTGTTTGTCGGTCTTGTCTCGCTGGGCGGCTGCAACCCAGCCCCGCCCCCAGCTCCCAAGCCCCAACTCCAGACCGTCCAAACCGAGAACGAGTTTGTCGCGGTCACGCGCACGTTTCTCAGCCCGGTCCAAGCCGGACAAGAGATCGCGGTGCAGGTCAAGATCACGGCCAAAGTAGACTTGCGGGCCGTGCTCCTGAGCGAGACCCTGCCCGACGGCTGGCAGATCGCTGAGGGCACAAGCCGCGCCGCCCAACTGGGCCTCAAGGCCGGCGAGAGCCTCGAGCACAGCTACACCGTAAGAGTCGGCCCCAAGACGGGCATCTTCACCCTCACCGGCATCGTCACCGTCGCCACCAACCAGGGCGCTCAAGAGCCGCTGGAGATCGCATCCCAGATCCGCGTAAAATAATCTCCCGATGCGCATTCTGGTCCTAGCGCCCCAGTTGCACCTGGTCGACTTGGCGCTCTTCGTGCCCAAGGCGCGGGTGCTCGTTATCGCCGATCTGCACTTGGGGATCGAAGAGGCGCTCCGCCACGAAGGCATTCTCGTCCCGCGCCACCATCTCTTGCAGACTCAGCAGCGCCTCGCTCGAATCCTCCAAGCACTTCACGTCTCGCCCCAAGACCCCCTCTCCCGGCTGATCATCAACGGCGATCTGCGCCATCGGTTCGGCCCGCTCTCCAAAACCGAAACCCAAGAGACCCGTCAATTCCTGCGCTTTGCAAGCCCCTTCGCCCGTCAGATTCTGCTCATCACCGGCAACCACGACGGCGATCTCTCTCGCCTGCAGAGAGAGTTTCCCAACGTCGTCGTCACCCAAGCCCATCGCGAAGAGAACTGTTGGATTCTGCACGGGGATGAGGCCCTCACCCCGACCACCAAGTCCGTCGATTGGATCGTCATCGGCCACGAGCATCCCGCTCTTGCCCTGAAAGACCCAGTTACCCAGCGCGTCGAGGTCTACAAGTGCTTTCTCGTCGGAAGATACGCGAGAAAGAATCTCTTGGTCTTGCCCGCATTCAATCAGCTTGTGCGCGGGAGCGACCTGACCAAAGAAGTCCCACTATCGCCCTATCTGAAAGAGATAGAAGATTTTTCGGTCTACCCCGTCTCCGATGACGGGGTGATCTACGAGTTCGGCCCGCTGCGACGGCTGCTCGCTGCCCTATGACGTACGATCAGATGCTCCAGAAGCTGTACGGTCTCAAAGGCTCTGGGTTAGACTTAGAGCGAATTCTCGCGCTCTTGGGCGATCCCCACCGCAGGCTTCGGGCGGTGCGCATCGCCGGCACCAACGGCAAAGGCTCCGTGTCGGCCTTCCTTGCGCAGATTTTGCAAGAGAGCGGCTATCGCGTGGGGCTATTCACGTCGCCGCACTTGATCGCTCCCGAAGAGCGCATTCAGATCAATCGCCGCCCTATACCGTCAGAAGAGTTTCAGCGAGAGTTCGAGCGCGTCTGGTTTGCAATAGAGCAGCTCTACGGGGCCGAGAGCGAGCAACGGGCGCGCTTCTTTGAAGTCCTGACGCTCATGGCGCTCGACTATTTCGCCCATCAGCACGTAGATTACGCGGTGATCGAGTGCGGCGTGGGCGCACGGCGCGACGCGACCAGAGTGATCGCTTCTACAGTCTCGGTGCTGACCAACGTCGCGCTCGATCACGTCGAGACGCTGGGGCCGACGATCGCGCAGATCGCTTATGAGAAGTCCGCCGTTGTCGCCGAGGGTGGGGTGCTGATCACCGGCGAGAGCCAGCCCGACGCGCTGCGCGAGATCGAGCGCGAAGTTTTGCGCAAAAAAGCCCAGCTCCGTCGGCTCGATCTAGAGAAGATCTCGCTCGTTCACCAAGATTGGGACGGGCAGATCTTTCGCTGGCACTCATGGAAGGACGTGAGGATCGGGATGTTAGGGGCGCACCAGTGCGCCAACGCCGTCTTGGCGCTCGAAGCGGCGCTGGCGCTCCACGACCCTCACATAGACGAGCGCGCGCTGCGCGCAGGGCTGGAGAAGACGCGCTGGCCGGGACGGATGGAGTTGCTCCGCAAAAAACCCTATGTTATGCTAGATGGCGCGAAGAACCCCGCGGGGCTGAGCGCTCTGCGCCAAGCTCTACAAAGGCTGAGCTTCGAGCGCTTACTGCTCGTGATGGGGATCTCCGATCGCAAAGACGTGGACGCGATGCTCGACGCTATTCTGCCCATCGCGGACGAGGTGATCGCCACGCAAGCGGAGTTTCGTGGGATCAGCGCCGAGTTTTTAGCTCAAAGAGTGCGTGAGTACGGTCGGCGCTGTCGGGGCATCCCCCAGCCGTCGGAGGCGCTGGAGGCAACCCTCGCGCAAGCAGACGACGAAGATTTGGTCTGCGTCACGGGGTCGCTCTTTCTCGTGGGAGCTGCCAAGGCGTGGTGGGACAAGCGCCAAACCAACTATGATGGGTCGTCTGATGATTGAAGGTCTAGAGCTGTTTGGGTATCACGGAGCGACCCAAGAAGAGCGCGAGCGGGGGCAGCTCTTCTCGCTCGATCTGGAGCTCGAGCTTGATTTGCCCAACGGCGACGATCTCGCGCACACGGCAGACTACGTGCGGGTGATCGAGATGGCGCGGCAGGTGAACGCAGAGAATTCGTTTCGGCTCTTGGAGAGCTTTGCACGGGCCGTAGCCGAACGGGTGCTCCAAGATCTCTCTCTGGTGCAGCGGGTGCGGGTGCGCGTCTGGAAGGAGCGTCCGCCGCTGCCGCCGGGGATGCAGATACGCCGAGTCGCGGCCGAAGCCGTCTGCAGTCGGGGGAGATAGATGCGCGTCTATGTGGGGCTAGGGTCGAATCTAAGCGACAGAGAGGGCTTTATCAACGCGGCGATAGAAGCGCTAACACGGGTTCCCTCTATACGCGTCTTGCGCCGCGCTCGGCTCTACGAGAGCGCCCCCGTGGGAGTCTCGGATCAGCCCTGGTTTCTCAACACCGTTGTCGAGCTGGAGACGACGTTAAGCCCGCGCGAGCTTCTGGCCCTTTGCAAAGAGATCGAGCGGGCGTTGGGACGGCAGCCGCGAGAGCGCCACGGCCCCCGCGAGATCGATCTAGATATTCTGCTCTACGACGATCTCGTGCTCCGCGAACCCGATCTTATCCTTCCTCACCCGGAGCTCCACCGCCGTCGCTTCGTGCTCTTGCCGCTGCTAGAATTAACGCCGGAGCGGGTACATCCCGTAACCCATCAGCCTTTGAGTCAAGCGCTGGAGTTGCTCACCGATCAGGAGGTGCATCTCTATCGAAGAGATCTTGATTGAGACGCTCGGTCCGCGCACCCGCGTCGCGATCTTAGAGAACAGGCGCCTGATGGAGATCCATTACGAAGACCCACAGCGCCTCTTGGGCAACATCTACAAAGGGATCGTGCGCGATATCTTGCCGGGGATCAACGCGGCGTTTGTAGACATCGGAAAGGAGCAGAATCTCTTTCTCTCATTTAAAGAGCTGAACGATGCGCTGCTCAAGGGCCACCGGCGCGGCGCGACGATCCAAAAGATCCTCAAGGGCGGCCAACAGCTGATTATCCAAGTCAAGCGCGAGGCGATCGGCAGCAAGAACCCGCAAGGGACGCTCAAGATCAGTCTGCCGGGGCGCTACTGGGTCTTTCTGCCTACCGAGGAGCGCCTGGGCGCGTCGCGGCGCATCACCGACGAGCGCGAGAGCCGCCGGCTCAAGCGCATCGCCCGAAAGCTCAAGAAGGAGGGCGAAGGGCTGATCGCGCGCACCGCGGCGCAAGGGGCTTCCGAAGAGGACTTAGAACGAGATTTTAACTATCTCTTGGGTACGTGGAAGGGGATCGAAGAAAAGGCGCGGCGCACCCCCGCCCCCGCGCTCCTCTATCGCGGGCTGGACTTGGTCAAGGCCATCTTGCGGGACCGGCTCCTGGAAAACGTCGAGCGCGTCCTCGTGGACAGCCAAGAGGTCTATCAAGAGATCCTCGATTTTTTGCGCTACATGCACATGGATGAATATATAGACTTGGTGCAGCTTTATCGGGGGAAGCGCCCGCTCTTTGAGACTCACGGCGTGGAGAAGCAACTGCGGGAGAGCCTCCAGCCCAAGGTGAAGCTCCCCGGGGGAGGTTACTTGGTCATCGCCGAGACCGAGGCCCTCACGGCGATTGACGTGAACACCGGCAGCGATGTCAAGCATCAAGACCAAGAGGCAGCGATCCTCAACACCAACCTAGAAGCGGCTGTGGAGATCCCTAGGCAGCTGCGGTTGCGCAAGCTGAGCGGGATCATCATCGCCGATTTTGTGGACATGAAGCGGCGGGATCACCTAGAGAAGGTGATTCGTACCTTGCAAGAGGAGCTGAAGAAAGACCGAGTGCCCGCGGACTTTGTAGATATTACGAAGTTAGGGCTGGTGGAGATCACGCGCAAGCGCGAAGGGGAGAGCCTGTTGGGCTTGTTAGAAGAAGAGTCCAACGGGGGTTGAAAGCCGTCGGAGAAAGAGCTATAGTAGTGCGTCGCAGAGGGCGCATAGCTCAGCGGGAGAGCGCCTGCTTCACACGCAGGAGGTCCGAGGTTCAAGTCCTCGTGCGCCCACCCCCTCCCTCATCACGGTTGGCAATTCCCCCGCTCTGTACTATACTTATGCCACCGGAGGTGACGCCCATGGACGATGACTTCCGCATCGACGAGCTGATCTACGACTGGAACGCTCTTCATAATCCCCCCAAACCCCGACGCATCGAACTGAGTGACGAGACGCTCCGCGACGGCTTGCAGTCCCCCTCGATCACCGATCCCCCTCTCGAAAAGAAACGCCAAGCCCTCCACTATATGCACGCCCTGGGCATCCCCAACGCCAACATCGCCATGCCCACCGGCCCCCGCACCAAGGCCGAAGCCATCGAGCTCGCCCGCGAGATCGCTCAACAGAGACTGAAAATTCACCCCAACTGCGCTGCCCGCACCGTCGTCGCCGACGTCCAGGCGATCATTGACGTCTCCCAAGCCGCTGGAATCCCCGTCGAGGTCTCGACGTTCATTGGGTCGAGCGCCATCCGCAAGCTCGCCGAAGGCTGGGACCTCGACCAGATGCGCCGCAACGTCGAACAGGCCGTCACCCTGGGAGTCAAGCACCAGCTCCCCGTGATGTTCGTCACCGAAGACACGACCCGCGCCCACCCCGACACCCTGCGCCAGCTCTACCGCACGGCCATCGAGTGCGGGGCTTATCGCATCACGCTTGCCGACACCGTCGGCCACAGCACGCCACACGGCGTGAAGAACTTGGTGCGCTTTATTCGCGAAGACGTGCTCGCTCCCTACCCCCACATCAAGGTCGACTGGCACGGGCACAACGATCGCGGGCTGGCGCTGGCCAACGCCCTCGCGGCCCTCGAAGCCGGCGTGGACTGCGTCCACGGGACGATCTTGGGGATCGGTGAGCGCGTTGGAAATACTTCGCTGGATCAGCTCTTGGTCAACTTGAAGCTCTTGGGCTGGTGGGAGAACGACCTCAGCAAGCTCCCTGAGTATTGTCAGCTCGTCGCCGAGCACTGCGGCGCCCCGCTGCCCTTTAACTATCCGGTCTTCGGGCGCGACGCGTTTAGAACTTCTACGGGCGTCCACGCCGCCGCGGTGATCAAGGCCAAACAGAAGGGCGACGATTTCTTGGCCAACCGCATCTACTCGGCCGTGCCCGCCGAGCTCTTCGGGCGCCACCAAGAGATCGAGATCGGCCCCGCCAGCGGGCATCACAACGTCGAATACTGGCTCAAAGCTCATCAGATAGCGCCAAGTCCGGCGCTGGTGCAGGCGCTGCTAGAACGCGCCAAGCAGGCGCGCAGCGTGCTGAGCGAATCCGAGATCCTTCAAATCGTCAAAGCTCACACATAGGAGGTCTGATTCTATGCCGCGCGAAGCACTGATCTTGACGGGCGTCCGCACGCCGTTTGGGAAGTTCATGGGCGGGCTGTCCAATCTCTCGGCGATACAGTTGGCCGCTCATGTGACCAAGCACGCCCTGCAAAAAGCCGACATTTCCCCCAGCGAGGTCGAGCACGTCATCTTCGGGAATGTCTTGCAGACGTCGTCCGATGCGATCTATCTGGCGCGCCACGCGGGACTCTACGCGGGCGTGCCGGTGCACGTCCCGGCGCTCACGGTCAATCGGCTCTGCGGCTCCGGCTTGGAAGCGATCGTGCAAGGGGCTAGACTCGTGCAGACCGGCGAAGCGGACTTAGTGGTCGCCGGAGGGGCTGAGAATATGACGCAAGCGCCGTTTATGATCCGCGGGGCGCGCTTTGGGCTGCGTCTGGGGTCGGCCAAGCTCGAGGACTACCTCTGGGAGGCCCTGCTCGATCCCTACTGCAACTTTACGATGGCCGGCACGGCCAATAACTTGGCCGAAAAGTACGGGATCAGCCGCGAAGAGCAGGACGAGTTTGCGCTGCGCAGCCATCAGCGGGCCGTACGAGCGATGCAGAGCGGCTACTTCAAAGAAGAGATCGCTCCCATCGAGATAGATCAGAAGGGCAAGAAGGTCTTGCTAGATACAGATGAGCATCCGCGCGCCGACACGACGCTGGAGGGCTTGGCCAAGCTCCCGTTGGCGCCCTTCCCCGGTAACAAGTACGTCACCGCGGGGAACGCCAGCGGCATCAACGACGGAGCCGCAGCGGTGATCGTAGCCAGCCCAGAGAAATCTAAAGCGCTGGGGATCAAGCCGTGGGCGCGGGTTGTTTCGTGGGCGCAGTGCGGCGTCGAGCCAAAGTATATGGGGATCGGGCCGGTGCCCGCGTCGCAGCGCGCCTTAGAGAGAGCTAAGCTCTCGATGAAAGATATTGCGCTCTGGGAGATCAACGAAGCCTTTGCTGCTCAGTATCTGGCAGTCGAACGCGAGCTGAAGCTTGATCGCGAGCGGGTCAACGTCAACGGGGGTGCGATCGCGCTGGGGCATCCGTTGGGGGCGAGCGGGGCGCGGTTGGCGCTGACGCTCATCCACGAGCTGCGCCGTCGGAAAGCGCAGTTTGGAGTAGCGAGTCTTTGCATTGGAGGCGGTCAAGGGATCGCGGCGGTCTTCGAGGCGCTCTAGCACGGGATGCGCCAGATCCCGCACCCGAAGAAGATCAACGACAAGAAGAAGCCGAAAGCGATCAGTGCGAGAAGAGCCACGAGCGAGCGATAGAGCCAGCGGCGCGCGCGCATGAGTGCTCTATCTTACACTGATTTTCGCTCCCGGTGTTGTCCAAGGGAGGGGATCTATGTGCAGGTGAATGGGGAGTTGCTGGTGCGTCTGGTCGTAGCGGCTCTGTTGGGGGCGGTGGTGGGGTGGGAGCGTGAGCGGGCGCAGCGCCCGGCGGGTTTGCGCACGTATATGCTGGTCGCGTTCGGGTCGGCGCTCTTCACGGTGCTGTCGAGCACGGCCTTTGCGGGGGCGGGAGCAGACCCGTCGCGGATCGCGGCGAATATCGTAGTAGGGATTGGCTTTTTGGGAGCGGGGACGATCTTTCGGGCGGGGGAGGCCGTGCGCGGGCTGACGACCGCGGCAGGGCTGTGGGCGATTGCAGCGATTGGGATGGCCGCGGGGGCGGGGGAGTATCTCTTGGCGCTCTTCTCCACGGTCTTGGTCTTGGGGATCTTGTGGGGGGTGCGCTTTGTGGAGACGCACAAGAACAGTCAGGAGAACGATTGAGAAGCGAGGGGGAGGGCTTGGCGGAGGGGGCCACCAAGCCCTCGCTCTAAAGGAGGCAGTGGAAGGTTTTGGTGCTGTGGGTGTCACAGAAGGAGGTGGGTGCACCAAAACGCTTCAGCGGTCTCGTTGCGCTTGTGGCTGCAAGATACAAGCGACGGACGACCCATATTGTCGGGAACGGGTATGCATATCGCCATGACGGACATCATCTCTGTAGATGACCTTTGTCGCATATCTAGAAAAGGAGGTTCGACCATGTGCCATCGCTTGCAGCTTCGTCTCGGTCTCGCTCTCTCTAGGCTTGCTAGGTTGAGCCTAGCGCTTCTGGGGATTGTGCTTGCGTTGAGCATTTCCAGTTGGAGCTATGAAGAGCGCAGCGACGTCCAGCAGCCCCTAAGCTGTCGGTGATCACCGTCTGTCCGGAGGGGCCGCCGGCTTGCCAGTTTCGCCAGATCCAAGACGCGATCAACGCTGCGCCGGAGGGAAAGCTCAACAACGGATTACATCCCGCCAGCGAAGATCATCGTCGCTCCGGGGATCTATGAGGAGAACCTTGTTATCTTCAAGAGCGTCATCCTCCAAGGAGCTGGCCGTGACCAAGTCATTCTGCGTCCCAGACCGGGGGGAGGGAGCGAGACTATAGCGATTGTAACAGTAGTCGGCAACATCGCACCCGTGTATCTAGAGATCTCGGGTTTCACTTTCCAACAGGCTTCCGACAGGGGAGGAGCCGTTGGCATAAATCTAGTGGGACAATTCTGGCACAGCTTCATTCATGAGAATCGCTTCCAAAATTCGATCGCAGGCATTCGCCTCACGTACTCAGCCAGCGTGATCATCCACGATAACTTGTTTGAAGGAGGAGAGTTCGGCGGAAGCGGTATAACCATAGTAGATTCATTTTTAAATATAAAAGTCATCGAGAATACCTTTCTTAACTTGAGAAAGTATCTTGGAAGCGTCGCTGGCATCGGGATTTATGCGTCAAGAGGGCGTTTTTCAAAAGGCAGTGATATCATTCTGGCTAACAACAACCTAAGAAATATTAGCGGCTATGGTATCATCGTCTATGATTCCGTGGGAGTCAAGATCCGCGGTAATACTGTTGAAAGCGCCTTAATTGGGATTATGGTATACGATTTCAGCGAAGCTGTTAGCATCGAAAACAATTGGGTGCGCGGTCAGTTGGCGCATGGTATCAGCATTTCTTATAGCAGTGCCGTCATCAATGGCAATCTCATAGAGGAGAACCAGGGACATGGAATCGAAATCTGGAAGGGTGAAATGGAGAGAGCGCCAGCAGTAGAGCTTTTGCAGAACCAGATCTTTCGCAACATGCAGTTTGGCATCTGGTCTGAGCGAGTGGAGTACGTGACAGCTTGCAGATACAACCAGCTTAAGGAGAACAAGGCTGGAGATTATGCAACCGGCCCGATTACCGAGCCACAGCCCAGCCCAGAGCTGAAACAGAAGTGCGAGGGGAAGTGAGCTATTCCTTTAGCCTCCGGGGTTTAGAAAGTAGCGCAACGGCGATTGAAAGTGCCAAGCTCTTTGGTTCAACCGCATCCCCCTGAAATCCTCACGCAATCGCCATTTCGCGCCTACCCCTTGATAATCAGTGCTTTTTTATGTATCTTAGTGAGCACTTTTCCCAAGTGAGGTTCAACCATGCGCCATCACTCGCACCTGCGCCTCGGTCTCACCCTCACGACCCTCATCGGCATCGCGCTCCTCTTCTCCGGACGCACCTCGCTCTTTGGCCCTAAGTCTGCTAGCCGTGCGACGTTACCCCCCCCCTGCTGAAACTGACCTAGCCTCCGCTGCGCTCCAGCCGCTCAGCGCGGCCCCGTCAGAGAGCTGTATCTCTGCTATCCTCGAACCCCACCGCTCCCAGCTCGTGCAAGAGGCCCTCGCCGACACCAAGCTGCAAGCCGTGAAGGCTCAGCTTGAGCGTCGCGGGCTTGTGATGAACGCTGCCGAAGCGATCGCGTTGCAGTTGCCCAACGGGGAGCAGTTGCTCATCCCCTTTGGGGATCGAGCGCACTTGGTCTGGACGCGCACCCACGGGCAGACCGCGGCCCTGGGCTTGGTCCGTCAGGGGAACAAGACGCTCAACCTCGCTGCGGATGGCAGTCAACGAACCGTGCGGATGCTGGAGGGCGCGAAGGTGCAGAGGTTGTTGGGGAAGCTGCGGGAGAAGGCGAGGTTTCAGCAGTTTGAGCAGCGGCTGAGGGAGAGGGGGAAGCGCCTGGCGGCAGGCAAGGTGCGGGTGCTGCTGGACGAGACGAGCAAGCTGGCGATTGTGGGGTTGGTGAACGAGGGGAGCGAGCGGGTGGCGCATCAGGTGAGAATTCGTCTCAAGGCGAACAAGGATGACGAGCCGGAGGAGAATGCCGAGCCGCAGATTCAGGCGACCGCGTGTGGGAGCGCCACGGGAGAAGCAGTGCC
>JANXAU010000001.1 GCA_025061735.1 Candidatus Bipolaricaulota bacterium | reverse complement strand
GGCCCATCGTCTGACGGGCGAGGGGCGCTACGTCGCGCGCGCTGAGCGGCTCTGGTCAGAACTTAAGAACGCGTGGGAAAGGGCGCACGAACTCTCGGTCACCGAGCTGGGCGATCTTGCCGGGGCGTTCAATGCTGTAATTCGCGTGCTGAGGCTCGAAGAAGCAAAAAGCGAGTATGCGCGTTTCTTCTCGTTTTGGGGAGAGCGTTTGCAGATTGACGATGGCGAAGGCTCTCTGGGGCGCGCGCCGGTCTTCGTCACCAAAGTGGCTTACGATCGGGAGCGCAAGCTCTGGAGCGTGCTCGATGGGAGATTCTCTGCGGCTGGGGCGCTCTATACAGCAAGTCGTTTGCTCTGGCTGAGCGGCAGTTGTGGGGAGGGCTTCAGCGGTCCACCGGCTTACGGGCTGCCGCAGAGCAGTTGGATCAAGCTGGCGAGCGCCCAAGCGCAAATGTCGGCTCTCTCGACGCCGCCAGCGACCTCTCCTATCGCTTCGGCCCAAGAGCCGCAAGAGCTTGCGGAGCTGCGTTCGCAGTTAGAGACCCTTGTGAAGCAAGTGACGGAGTTAGAGAGGAGAATCGGCGAGTACGCGGAGCGTTTGCAAAGGGTCGAGCAAGAGCTTGCCGAGCTGCGCCAGCGT
This sequence comes from Candidatus Bipolaricaulota bacterium, assembly GCA_025061735.1. GTDB lineage: Bacteria > Bipolaricaulota > Bipolaricaulia > RBG-16-55-9 > DRXL01 > SKYB132. The sequence goes on along the minus strand of JANXAU010000001.1, from coordinate 3,716 downwards.
TCCCCATCTACGGAAGAGCTGCAACGGAGCCAAGCTCTTTTGGACGATTTGAAAGTGCGGGTGGAGCGACTGGAGCGGAGGGCGAGCGAATTCCCGTGGGTGTGGGCGCTGCTGGCCTTGCTTGTGATCGGAGCGGTGGGCTGGCTCTACTTACGGGTGCGGCGACGAGAGCTGGGGGAGATATAATGAGCCAACGGTCCCAGTATAGAGCATTGATGAAAGGACTGAGATTCTTCCTAGCTGGCTTACTCTTAGCGGTGCTCACAAGCGCCTTGGGATGTCGCAGCGGATTGGGGCAGGTCAGTGGACTTATGCTGTGGCTCGATATACCCTCCGAAGTGAGCGCAGGGGGGGTCGTGCCCTTGACCCTGAAGGTCAAGAATATCAGTGCTCGGCCTATCGTTTTGGGCCACGCCAGCCCTGCGTATAACTTCATCATCACAAGGCCCGACGGCACAGAGGTTTGGCGCCATACTATGGGTCGTTTGGATATCATCCTCTCCAAGACGGTGCTCCCAGGAGAGGAGCTCAATTTTACGGCAGAGTGGGATCAGAGAGAACTCAAGTGGGATGAGCACCACGGCCCTGTCAAAGGGGATCTTGTGCCACCGGGCACCTACTGGGTACAGGGAATCTTTCACGGCAATCTATTTGAGAAAGTCTACACAGGCGGCGCACAAGATCTGAAGACAAGACCAAAGCAACTGGTTATTAAGCCGAGCGATTGACAACCCTAGACGCAACTGCTAAGCTGTTTGTGGAGGAAACTGATGCCTAAAAAGATTACGAGCACAAAGTTGCAAGAGAGCATCGCTCAAGTGCTTGAAGACGTGAAAGAGTGTGGCGGGCCAGTGACGATCACAGAGCGATCACGACCCATAGCTGTTTTGATCGGGTTTGAGAGCTTTATGGCTTTGCAGGAGCGCCTGCGCGAGCTGGAAGAAGCCCAATTGCAGCAGATCGTCGCTCAGGGCCGGCAAGAGCATGAGCAAGGCCGCACGCGCCGCATCAAGTCTTTGCGCGAGCTGCGTTGATGAAGCATCCTATCAGGACTATCTACGTTACTTCTCATTTTGAACGCCAATACAAAAAGCTTCCAAGATCTGTGCAGATCGCTGCTGAGAAGAAGGAGCGCATCTTCCGTTCCGATGCGTTTGACCCTCGCCTGAGTACTCATAAACTAAAGGGTAAGCTCTGAGGATTGTGGGCATTCTCGGTCACGAGAGACATTCGTATCATCTTTGAGTTCTTAAACGGCGACGAAGTGCTCTTTCACGACATCGGTCCTCATAGCACAGTCTATGAGAGAGGGTAAACCTAGGGAGATGGCGATACCTTTCATACTGCTCTTCTGTTGCTCATTTTCATCTCTCCCTCTTGATAATTAATGTGTGACTCTTAGAAACAATCTTTCAAGGGAAGGAAACATGCCTTTGTGGGCATTGGATGCTGATATAAAGTAAAGGGGAGAAGCGATGTGTTTCACGAGGTGGTCAGGACTTTGGTTTCTTGCACTGTCGCTACTGCTCGTAGCTGGGTGTGGTTTCTTTGAGAGAGACAGCCAAGATATAAACAAGAGGGTCTTCAGCTCGATAATTAGGATTGCTCCTCGCAGCGACGCTGATCGCTGCAGGGTGCGCGGTCACACAGATCGGCAGGAGCAGTGGCTGGACGCGAGCAGGCCGATTTAGGGAGACTTATCACGTGTACGACCGGCCTTTGCTAGCAGTTACGCAGACCTGAAAGGAGACTGATGAAGAAAAGAGCATTGTATGGACTTATAGTGAGCCTAGCGATTGTTACCAATGGCTGTGCGCTTTTAAAACCCCTAGAGTCGTTGTCTTTCAAAATTTGGATGGGCTCAGATTTATTACGTGATTACCCAGATGTCATAACTTATTGGCCACCGTAAAGAATCAAAGCAAATGCCCGATAGAGCTGACGCTTTACGGCAAGCCTGCTCATGTATGCGGTGCTTAACGTAGCTCCTAACAAGCAAATAACAACGCCACCCACTCGATACAAGATTGGCAAAAGACTATTGCCCTATTCCTTGGCCTTACAGTTAGAAGTTCCTCACATAGCGCCTTGGAATAGAGTAGAGCCATACTGGAAGCTAGGTACAGTTATGCCACTGAAACTTAAGCTGAAGAATGTTTCCGACCAGCCTCTCGCAATAACCCTACTGAAGCGTCTGGCCTTTGATTTTATTGCTAATATTTCTGAGGGCCAAGAGGTATGGCGCTGGGCGTATGGAACACTTGCTCAAGATATTACGGAGCTGAAGACCTTGCCTCCCAAGGAAGAACTGACCTTTGAAGCCACGTCTCCATGACCATCATGGCAACCCTATGGCGCCAGGGCGCTATTGTATAGAGGGGATCCTCCATATAGAGCCACCGGGCGAACTTAAAGCAGAAAGATGCCTGACCATCGGCTCGGGGCTGCCTCTCCGAGTCACGCTCGAAGTCCCCAAGCAAGCACAAGCTGGCGAGAGCGTACCGCTCAAGCTCAGAATTGAGAACATAAGTAGCAAAGCGCTCAATCTCACGGTCGGCTATACCCCTTACGATTTTATCGTGACCGCATCAGACGGCACGGAGGTCTGGCGCTGGAGTTATAGGAAAACCTTTCCTCTCGCAGCTATGTCGCTCACTTTGCAACCAGGAGAAGTGAAAGAATACTCTGAGACATGGTATCAACTCGATAAAGAGGGCTACCCGGTCTTGCCGGGGACATACACGGTGAGAGGGTTCTTCAGAGGAGCGCAATTAGACAATCTGTTCTAAACCGAGCAGAGTGGGCCCCACCAAGTGACTATCAAGCCGTGAACCCCTTTCTCGAATTCCTGAGCTGTGACGATCACGACGGTCCTTGTTAACTGAAGAGTGATTTTTCTACACGGCGACTTTCTGGTGCGCCAGCTCCTTCTCTTTATCCGCGACTAAGAGCCGTGTCTTGATGACCGTATCTGGGTTGAGCGAGATGCTGTCAATCCCGCACTCGACTAAGAACTCAGCGAACTCTGGGAAATCTGACGGCGCTTGTCCGCAGATCCCGATCTTGCGCCCCTTCCGATGCGCTACGGCAATGACGTGCTTGACGAGACGCTTCACGGCTGCGTTGCGCTCATCGTAAATATGTGCGACAAGCTCTGAGTCGCGATCCAACCCAAGAGTTAACTGAGTTAGATCGTTGCTCCCAATCGAAAAACCGTCGAAGATCTCAGCGAACTCTTCGGCCAAGATCACGTTGCTGGGGATCTCGCACATCACGTAGACTTCTAAGTCGTTCTCGCCCTGACGCAGCCCAAACTCCGCCATCGTCTCGATTACTCTCTTCCCTTCTTCTGGGGTGCGACAGAACGGGATCATCACTTTGATATTCGTTAGCCCCCACTCGTCGCGAGCTTTTTTCATGGCGCGACACTCCAACCCAAACGCGTCTTTGTATTTGGGATCGTAATAGCGGGACGCGCCGCGCCAGCCGATCATCGGGTTCGATTCGTTCGGCTCGTAGAGCGCACCACCGATCAAGCTCGCATACTCGTTGCTCTTAAAATCAGAGAGTCTGACGATCACATCGTTGGGCCAGAAGGCCGCGGCGATCTTGGCAACCCCCGACGCAAGCTTGTCTACAAAGAATTGCGCTTTGTCTGTGTAGCCCACGGTACGCTCGTCTATCTGTTTCACAATCTGGGCGATCTGCAGGTCGTG
>JANXAU010000065.1 GCA_025061735.1 Candidatus Bipolaricaulota bacterium | reverse complement strand
TACGACGCGGCCCTGTGGCCTGCAGAGAGGCTCTTTTTGCAGAAGCTTCGTCAACGTCTGGTCAGCGAAGTCCGCGGGCGCGTGCTGGAGATCGGCGTCGGCACGGGTGCCAATCTGCCGTATTACTCGCCGGAGATAGAGCTGACGGGCATTGACCCTGATGAAGGCTTTCTCGCGCGGGCGCGCCGGCGCGCTCAGGCCCTCGGGCGCCCCGTGACGCTGCTGGCTGCCCACGCCGAGGAGCTGCCCTTCGCTGATCGCTCGTTTGACACAGTCGTCGCCACGCTCGTCTTCTGCACCGTCGCTGATCCCCAGCAAGCCCTTCGAGAAGTTCATCGGGTGCTGGTGCCCGGCGGGGAGTTCAAGCTTATCGAGCACGTGCGCGTGCGCCATATCGTCGGCGCTATCGTGCAAGACCTTCTGACGCCGCTGTGGCGGCGCATCGCGAACAACTGCCATCTCAATCGCGACACGCTCCGCTTGGTGCAAGCGAACGGGTTTCAGATAGAATTAGTGCGCGAGCATCTGCGCGGGCTGGTGATCGAAGTCGGAGCGCGGACCGGTAGAAAAGAAGAGTGAGGAGTAGCTCAGAAGATCTCGCTCACAGGAAAACGCAGTTCTGGCAACAGGGGTGACCGCAGCTCTTCGTTACCGTGATAGAGTCCCGCGCGCTCATACCCCTGCTCTGTGAGCGTCAGCACCTCGATAGTGTGAGTCTGGGGATCAACCAGCCAATACTCTCTGACGCCGTACTTGGCGTAGAGGCGCCTCTTGAAGAGGCGGTCCTTTTCAGCGGTAGATGGCGACAGCACCTCGACGACGAGATCAGGGGCACCCCGTACCTCCTCCTCCCCAATAATCTGGAGCCGATCTGTAGACACAAAGAAGATGTCCGGTTGCACGACCTGCTCCTGGCCAGGGTCTCCTAAGACGACATCGAAAGGGGCTTCATAGACCCGTCCGAGCTGGCGCTCTCGCACAAAGCGATATAATAGCGATGCAAGCCCTATGGAAGCTGCTTGGTGAGCTTCACCAGGAGAGGGAACCATGGGGATCAGCTCTCCTTCTAGGAGTTCAAAGCGTTGGCGCTCTATATAAGGCAAGCTCTTGTAGTCTTCGTAGGTGAACTTGATCGGAGCCCTCGTAGCCACAGACGATCACCGTCATTATATTACTTATACCCCCATGAGTCGTCAAACTCGAACGGTTGACATCAAGCACTAGGCGCGCTATAATTTCAATGATTCAACAATTGCTTAATAATTGGGGAGCGCAATGACAAAGCTCGCGACACTTAGTCACTCAGCCTCTCGTGATGTGTGCGATGTGCATTACGTCAACGAGAAGAGCGTCAAAGCTGTCCAGAGAGCGATGGTCAGCAATACCGTTGCTGAAGCCCTCGCCGAGACGTTCAAAGTGCTCAGCGACCCCACAAGAGTGAAGATTCTCTGTGCGCTCTCCAAGGCAGAACTCTGCGTCTGCGATCTCAGTGCACTCTTGGGAATGCATGAGTCAGCAGTGTCGCATCATCTGCGCCTGCTGAAGACTTTAAAGCTC
>JANXAU010000005.1 GCA_025061735.1 Candidatus Bipolaricaulota bacterium | reverse complement strand
AATAACGTGCCCCACCTGGGCACGCTCATCGGGTGCTTACTCTCGGGAGACGTCTTCGCTCGCTATTATAAACTCAAAGGGCACGAGGTCGTCCACGTCAGCGGCACCGACGCCCACGGCACCCGCATGGAATTTGAAGCCCTCCAACGGGGCATTACCCCCCAACAGCTCGTCGAACAAGTGCATCAACAGATCGTCGAGACGCTTCATAAGTTCGATATATTCTTAGAGAATTACACGATCACCCGCTCGCCAACTCATCAGCGCTTCGTCCACGAGATCTACAAAAAGATGGAAGCCAACGGGTATATCTTCACCAAGGACGAGGAGCGCGCTTACTGTCAGAACTGCAAAAAATTCTTAGCAGACTCGTTCATCGTCGGGACGTGCCCGCGCTGTAAATACGACAGAGCCTACGGCGACCAGTGCTCCCAGTGCGGCGCCATCTTAGAAGCCGAACAGCTCATCAACCCCCAATGCCAGATCTGTAAGCAGAGCAATATCGTCTTTCGCAGGACACGCAATTGGTATCTCGATCTACCCAAGCTGGAGCCCAAGCTCCGTGAGTACGTGAGCGCGCACCAGGACTGGGCACCCAATGTCAAGAACTTCACAGACGGGCTGCTCAAAGAGGGGCTGAAGCCCCGCGCCGTCACCCGCGATCTTTCGTGGGGCATCCCCGCGCCGTTTGCCGGGGCAGAAAACAAGGTCATCTACGTCTGGGCCGAAGCCGCTCTGGGCTACGTCTCCGCTACTATTGAGTACTTTGAAAAGCGCGGCGAGCCTGAACGCTGGCGCGACTTCTGGTTCGGCGATAACGTCAAACAAGTCTACACCCAAGGCAAAGACAATATTACGTTTCACACGCTCATCTTCCCCGGACAGTTGCTCGCCTCCGGCGAGGGCTATCACTTACCCGATCAGATCTCCGCGACAGAACACTTGCAATGGATCGGAAAGCAACGCTTCTCCAAATCCCAGAAGATCGGGCTCTTTAGCGACGACGCTCTAGAATTAATGAACCCGCTCTACTGGCGCTTTTATCTGCTCTACAATCGCCCGGAGCGCAAAGATATCGAGTTCAGTTGGGAAGACGTAGATAACGCCGTCAACGGCGTCTTTATCAATAATATCAGCAATCTCTTGAATCGCATTGTCTCGCTGGCGCATCGCAGCTACGGGGGCGTCTATCCCGAAGCCAACGTCTATCCCGAGATATTTAAAGAGATAAAAGCCGTCAAAGAAGAGTACGAGAGCATCATCGAAGGGGGGCAATTGGCGGGGGCGCTGCGCCGCGTCTGCGACTTGGCGGTCTTAGGCAACGAGTACGTGCAGCGCAACCGACCGTGGGAAGGGCACAAGCCCGAAGTGATGCTCACGGCGCTGCAGGTAGTCAAGGCCGTGACGATCCTGCTGGAGCCGTTCGTGCCCGCCTTCTCCCGGAGAGCTTACCCCATCTTGGGGGTGAAAGCCCCAAGCTTTGACGACGTGCTCAAGATCGAGACCGGCGTGAAGCTCGGCCCCCCTGAAGTCTTGTTGCAAAAAATAGAGATCAAAGCGCTGCGCGAGAGATACAAACAGATGAAAGCTGCTTAAGAGAAGGAGGTCTTCAAGAAAGATGCTCGATCTATCGCGGCTGCCCAAGCCCTATCCCCGCCGTTTTGTCCCCCAAAACGCCGACATGGGCGACTGGGCGCAGATCGAACCGTTGTTGGATGAGTTAGAGCGGCGCTCCCCCAAGAACGGCCAAGAGCTAGAGCAGCTGCTGCTCGACTTCTCCGAACTCGCTTCGGCCATCTACGAAGAGGGCGCTGTCCGTCGGATCCGCATGACCTGTCAGACCGACAACGAAGAGTACAAAAAAGCTTTTCTGCACTTTGTGGAGAATATCGAACCGAAGCTCAAGCCTCGTCTCCATCAGTTTCGCGTGAAGTACGTGCAGACCGCCGCTCGCAAAGAACTGCCCCAAGCGCGTTATTTGGTCTTCGACCGCAGCACCGTCAACGCTGTGGAACTCTTTCGAGAAGAGAACGTCCCGCTGGAGACCGAAGCGACCAAGTTGGGCCAAAAATACCAGACGATCTCCGGGGCGCAGACCGTCCACTTTGACGGCCGCGAACAGACGCTCCAGCAGATGGCCAAGTACCTCGAAGAGACCGACCGAACACTGCGCCAGAGCGCTTGGGAAAAGAGCGAAGAGCGACGGCTGCAAGATCGCGATGCTCTCAACGCGCTCTATGACGAGCTGATCGAGATTCGCCAGCAGATAGCTCGCAACGCGGGCTTTGCCAACTATCGCGACTATGTCTTTCGCGCCCGCGAGCGCTTTGAGTACACTCCCGAAGATTGTTTTCGCTATCACCAAGCCGTCGAGCGCCACATTGTCCCCTTGATGCGTCAATTGCAACGCGAGCGCCAAGAGAAGTTGGGGCTGAAAGAGCTGCGCCCGTGGGATCTGTCTGTAGATGTCGAAGGCCGCCCCCCGTTGCGGCCCTTTGGGAACGCTCAGCAACTCATAGATGGCTGTCAGAAGATTTTTAGTCAATTAGATAGTGAGCTTGCGGAGCAGTTCCGCCAGATGGCCGAGCTGAATCTCTTTGATCTGGAGAGCCGCAAGGGCAAGGCCCCCGGCGGCTATCAGGCGACGCTCGCCGAGCGACGGCTGCCGTTTATCTTTATGAACGCCGTAGGGCGCGACGGCGATCTCAGAACGATGCTGCACGAGTCGGGCCACGCGTTTCACACGATGGCCACGCGCCAGGAGCACTTCTGGCCCTACCGGCACGCTCCCACCGAGTTCGCCGAGGTGGCTTCGATGAGCATGGAGCTGCTCTCCAAGCCCTATTGGACGGTCTTTTACACAGAAGACGAAGCGCAGCGCTCTTCCCAAGAGCATCTGCGCGGGATCGTGTCGCTCTTGGCGTGGGTGGCAACGATTGACGCGTTTCAGCACTGGATCTACACCCATCCTCGGCACACCGTTGCGGAGCGCGAAGCCTATTGGCTGGAGTTGCGCAGGCGCTTTGGGGGCATAGAGAGCTGGGCGGGCTACGAAGACGCACAAAAGAACTTCTGGCAGCGCCAGCTCCATCTCTATCTCTATCCGTTCTATTATATTGAGTACGGGATCGCGCAGTTGGGCGCGTTGCAGCTTTACGCGCGGGC
>JANXAU010000052.1 GCA_025061735.1 Candidatus Bipolaricaulota bacterium | reverse complement strand
ACCGAGAGCCTGTACAAAGAGTTTGGGCCAGATCGCTCGATAGACACGCCGCTGGCCGAGTCGGGGATCGTGGGCTGCGCGATCGGGATGGCCATCAATGGCCTAAAGCCCGTGGCGGAGATCCAGTTTGATGGCTTCATGGCACCCGCGTTCGATCAGATCGTCTCACACGCGGCGCGGCTGCGCTGGAGATCGCGCGGATGCTTTCACGTCCCGTTAGTGATCCGCGTGCCCTACGGCGGCGGCATCCGCGCTCTGGAGCACCACTCCGAAGCCCCCGAAGCGTACTACGTGCACACGCCGGGCCTAAAAGTCGTCATCCCGTCGAACCCCTACGACGCCAAAGGGCTGCTGATCTCCGCCATCCGAGACCCTGATCCCGTCATCTTCTTCGAGCCCAAGCGGCTCTATCGCGCGTTCCGCCAAGAGGTGCCCGAAGGCGCTTATACTGTGCCCATCGGCAAAGCCAGCGTCGTACGCCAAGGCTCCGACGTCACAGTAATCTCTTGGGGGGCGATGGTGAGAGTCTGTCTCCAAGCGATAGACCAGCTAGAGAGCGTGAGCGTCGAGCTGATAGATTTAAGAACGTTGTCGCCGTTGGACATCGAAACGGTTCTGAACTCAGTGACCAAGACTGGGCGAGTCGTGATCGTCCAAGAAGCGCCGCGCACGTGCAGCTTGGCTTCGGAGCTGACGGCGCTCATCAATGAGAGAGCGCTCTTGCAGTTGCAAGCCCCGGTGGTGCGCGTGACGGGCTACGATACGCACATGCCATATCTTGCGATGGAGCAGTACTATCTGCCCGACGCTGGGCGCGTGAAGAGGGGCATCGAAAGAGTGCTAAGTTTTTAACGAGATACACAGCGTTAGGAGCTGATGATTAATGGTCGTGGGAGAGATCGCAACCGGAACGGAAGTCTTGGTCGTGGGAGGGGGGCCGGGCGGCTACGTCGCGGCGATTCGAGCCGCGCAGCTAGGCAAGGACGTGACGCTCGTGGAGAAAGAGAACCTCGGTGGGGTCTGTCTCAACGTCGGTTGTATTCCCTCCAAAGCGCTGATCTACGCGGCGTATCTGTACAAAAAAATCCAACACGCTGAAGAGTTTGGCATCTCGGTCAAAGACGTTCAAGTCAATCTCGAGCGTCTGCAAGCCTGGAAGGAGAGCGTCGTCCAGAAGCTGACCGGCGGCGTCAAGCAGCTCTGCGAGGGCAACGGTGTCAGCGTTATTAAGGGCAAAGCGACGTTCATCTCCCAGAAGAAGTGTCTTGTCGAGAGCGAGCACGGCACTCAAGCGCTTGAGTTTAAAGACTGCATCATTGCGACGGGGTCTGTGCCCATGACCATCCCCGGCTTGGAGATCGACGGTGAGATCGTTCTGGACTCGACGGGCGCGCTCGCACTGAAGAAGCTTCCCGAATCGCTGATCGTCATTGGGGGCGGCTATATCGGTCTAGAACTGGGGATGGTCTATGCCAAGTTCGGCAGCCGAGTGACGGTCGTCGAGATGCTCGATAATCTGCTTCCCGGCACCGATCCGGAATTGACGCGCCTGGTCGTGCGCAAGGCCAAAGAGCTGAAGATGGAACTCTATCTCAAGTCCCAAGCGAAAGAACTCAAGCGCGGCAAGAGCGGGGCGCAACTGGCCGTGCAGACCCCGGATGGGGAGAAGAAGCTCGAAGCCGAGAAGGTTCTAGTGAGCATCGGGCGCAAGCCCCACACGCCGCCGGACTTGGGGCTAGAGAAGCTGGGCGTCCGGCCCGATGCCAAGGGCTTTCTCAGGACAGACAAGCAGATGCGCACGAGCGTCCCGCACATCTACGCGATTGGCGATGTGGCGGGGCCGCCGCTCTTGGCGCACAAAGCCTCTCACGAAGGGCTGGTGGCCGCAGAAGCGATCTGCGGGCACAAGAGCGCGGCGGACTGGCAGACCGTGCCCGCCGTCATCTTTACAGACCCGGAGATCGCCTACGCGGGGCTCAGTGAATCCGAAGCGCAGCAGGCGGGCTACAAGACGATCACCGGGAAATTCCCGTTTGCGGCGCTGGGGCGGGCGCTGACGCTGGGCGAGACTGATGGGTTTATAAAGATTATTGCTGACGCGGAGACCAACGTCGTGCTTGGGGTGCAGATCGTCGGGCCGGAAGCGTCCACCATGATCAGCGAGGCGGTGCTGGCGATCGAGATGGGCGCGACGCTAGAAGACTTGGCGCTCAGCATCCATCCGCACCCGACGCTTCCCGAAGGCTTGATGGAGGCGGCCGAAGCCGCGCTGGGGAAGGCGATTCACATTCTCATGCCCAAGAAGAGAGAGCCTGTCCGGGCGTGAGTGACGGTTGGTCTGATGAAAACGCTTAAAATACTATTAGTTTTTCTCTGGTGCACTGCGTCTTGGGCCTACGCGCAGCGAGGGATCGGACCGTTGTGTGGATATACTCCCCCCATCAGCGAGTTCCAAGATCTTAAAATTTCGGGCAACTATCGCTACTACAACGATCCGTTCGCAGATAACCGCAGCAACGATAGCTCCGGAAGCCTGAGAGCGACCTTCTCGCGCTTCTTCGACGCTCCCCTCTACGGCCTCTCCCAACAGGCGATGGCGCGGCTCGACCTCGATCGGGGGGTCTTGAACTACCAAGCCGATGCCGCTCTTAATCTGCGTGGCTATCTGCCAGAGACGAGCTTCTTTGGGTTCACGGGAGTAGAAGCCCGGGGCGCCTCCGCCCTCCCTCTTCCCAGCCTGAAGCTCTCCCTCGGCGGCGGCTACGGACGCTTCAAAGACGTCACCCCCTTGGCCAAGGCCCTCAAGATTCAAGAGCAGTTGCTGGAGCTGAAGGCGATCACCGGCGCGCTGCCCCCCGCGGTGGTCTTCGAGATCGCTGACACGATCGGACGCCGACGCGAGTTCGCCACCCTGGCCGCGCTCGTGCAACGCCTGGAGGAGATCATCGAAGCCAGTGGACTCCCGGGGCAGCAACTCGGCGCGCTGGCCCTCCTGCGCATCGAAGAGATCCTCAACGAGACCGCCGATGAGAAGCTGTGTGGCTGGGAGGTGCGCCTGGGCATCGGCTATGAGCTGCTCGATCCCCAAGACAACACCCGCGAGCTGCTCGCCCTTGCCTCCTTCGATTACGCCCTAGCTCCCGCCCCCCGCTCGCAGTTCAGCAGCCAGCTCCAACTCAGCTCCGCTCTTCCCCTCTTTGAGGACTACGTCTTGCTCGCCAAAATCAGCTATCTCTTTCGCTTCACCGAGAGGATTGACGCCCAGCTCACTTACAGCTTCATCCGCACCAAGCCTCGCGCCCTCCACGCTCTCGATCTTCAGGGATTGGATCTACGCCTGACGTTTCAAGTCCAAGCCAACCTCAACTTCGCTCTGCAATTTGAGACCTCGTGGGCCAACGACTTTGAAGAGTGGTCCCAGCGCCTTGTTTTAACTCTGAATTATGATCTCTTTTAGAGCATTAGCAGCCGTTCTTGTCGTGGGGCTTCTTCTGGGATCTGGGCCGGCCTGGGCGCAAGCCTCGGCGCAGGCGAGCGATTATGTCGTCTTAGAGTTTGTCTTTGGGCTGCAAGGGGCCCTCTTGGGAGGGGGCGCGGGCTTCTACGCTACTTATTTCGCGCTTTCGATTCTACAGCCCTGCCCACAAGCCCAGCCCGAACTCCGCGCCTGCGAGCTGGGCCGGTCTTTGCTGGCTCTGGTAGTCGGGCCGAACCTGGGAATCCCCCCGGGCGCTACTTTCTTAGGAGTAGGGGTCGCCGGTGCGCTGGTGGGGGTCGAGGGAAATCTGTGGCTAGCGCTGGTGGGCAGCATCGCAGGGACGCTGGTGGGATCGGCCCTGGCGGGCAACTGGGTCTTCGAGCCTACGGATTTTTCGCTCGTCGTCAATCCCGTGACCATGGCCGCCCTCGGAGCCACCATCGGCTACAACATCGGAGCCAAGATGCGTCGCTCTCCAGACGCGCTCCCAGACGATCTCCTCCCCAGCTACGAGATTGCTCTGCTGCGCTGGCGCTTCTGAGAGTTTAAGACTTCTAAGATGCGCTGATTGGCCGCCGGAAAAGCAAACTGCCTTAGCTCGTCAAGCTTGACCCATCTCCACGGGCGTTTCAGCTTGGGCTGGTGAGCCACGTGCTCGCACTCAAAGACGTGCAGCGTCACGGAGAAGTGCGAGTAGGCGTGCTCGACGACCGTCAGCGGTCGCGGGCGACCGACGCGCATCCCCGTCTCTTCGGCGATCTCGCGCACCAGCGTCTGTTCTAGCGGTTCGTCCTGTTGGCGCTTGCCCCCGGGGAATTCCCATAGTCCCCCCAACAGCCCGCGGTCGGGACGGCGAGCGATAAAGACCCGATCTCCCTTCCAGATCACGCCGACAGCGACTTCGTAGTGGGGCTTGGGACGCTTGGGCGCGGCGAGGGGCAGCTCGTCCTGCACGCCGCGACGGCGCGCCTCACAAAAAGCACTCAGCGGGCAGAGCAGACACTTGGGCCGTTGGGGCAGACAGATCGTTGATCCCAAGTCCATCAGCGCTTGGTTGAACTCTCCGGCCCGTCCGCGGGGGATCAGACCTCGACAGAGATCTTCTAAGAGCTTCTCCGTAGAGGGCTTGCGCGGGTCTTGACGGACGGCGAAGAGCCGAGAGAGGACGCGCCGCGCGTTGGCGTCGAGGGCCGGTTCGTCCTGACCAAACGCGATGCTGAGGATCGCTCCTGCGGTGTAGCGTCCCACGCCGGGCAGCCGCAAGAGCGTCTCTTTGTCAGGAGGAATCTGACCCTGGTGCTCCCGGAGGAGGAGCTGGGCGGCCTGGTGGAGATGGCGGGCGCGGGCGTAGTAGCCCAGCCCTTCCCACGCCTTCAGCACGTCGTCCAGCGGGGCGTGGGCCAGCGCGTGCAGCGTGGGGAATCGCTCCAGAAAGCGCTCGTAGTAGGGGAGAACCGTCTGCACTTGGGTCTGCTGGAGCATGATCTCAGAGACCCAGATGCGATAGGGGTCTTTTGTTTGGCGCCAAGGGAGAGGGCGCTTGTGGCGCGCGTAAAAGCTTAGGAGCGCGTGGGCGATCTCGGGAGCGCGCTCAAGAAGAGGGTGAGACATTGACGATGCGCTCCGGGTTGGGCAGGCCCGATTCCTCTCGACAGACCAGCTCCCACCAGAGCCGCATGCGATACCGCGGCGAGTCCTTGAGCATCTGGCGGATCGCGCGACGCAGCCACCATCTCAAATAGTAAACCGAGTGCGAAGCGCTCTCGGGCGAGGGCCAGTGAATATACAGATACTCTCTATTGGTTAAGTCTTGGAGGCAATCGAGAATCAGCGCGCAAGGACGCCCCAGACGGCGTTCCAGGCGCAGCGCACTGGCCGCGCCATCGTACCAGAGCGAGTGCAGGATCTCGGCCTGGAGCTGAAGGCGCTCCTCCTTCGCCAGCGTCAAAGAGATCTCCATCATTTCGTTACTATTTATAGCGCCAAGGGGGTCTTAAGTCAAGGGGGCTTGATGGATTTGACAATCCCGTATCGGGCTTGATACTATAAAATTCGCATGGTCGCGGCAGCTTTACAGAAACGCTATAAGCTCTTCATTGGCGGCGCTTGGGTCGAACCCGAAGCGCGACAGTACTATACGTGCATCAATCCCGCTACTACCGAGGTCCTAGCGGAGATCCCCGCGGGAAATAAAGCCGACATAGACAAGGCGGTCGAAGCGGCCTGGGCGGCCTACAAGAGCGAGTGGCACCGCACCGACGCGACCAAGCGCGGCAAGATCCTCTTCGCGATTGCGCAGCGCATCCGCGATCACCAAGAAGAGCTGGCCCAGATCGAGACGCTCGACAATGGAAAACCCATCGTCGAATCGCGCGTAGACGTCTTCATGGCCGCCGAGTGCTTTGAGTATTACGGGGGATTGGCGAGCAAGATCGAGGGCAAAGTCATTCCCGTCTTTGGGGATCGGTTGGACTACGTGCTGCGCGAGCCGTGGGGCGTCGTCGGCCAGATCATCCCTTGGAACTTTCCGTTGTTGATGGCCGCATGGAAGCTGGCTCCGGCGCTGGCGGCGGGGAATTGCTCGGTCTTAAAACCCGCGGAGCAGACCCCGCTCTCGGCGTTGAGATTGGCCGAACTGATTCAAGATCTTCTCCCCAAGGGCGTCGTCAATATCGTCACGGGCTTTGGTCCCGAAGCCGGTGCCCCCCTGGTGCAGCACCCCAAGGTCAAAAAGATCGCGTTCACGGGATCTACCGAAGTTGGACGCCTGATTATGCGCATGGCGGCGGAGCACGTCGCCGATGTCACGTTGGAGCTGGGGGGCAAGAGTCCGCAGATCGTCTTTGCTGATGCAAACTTAGAGATCGCCATCGAAGGCGTCTTGATGGGGATCTTCTATAACGCGGGGCAGCAGTGCTCAGCGGGGTCTCGATTGTTCGTGCACAAAGATATCTATAACGCGTTTATGGAGAAGTTGGTGGCGCGAGCTAAGTCCTTGAAGCTGGGCGACCCGACGAAGCCTGAGACGCAGATGGGGCCGCTGGTCTCGCGCGAGCAGCAAGAGCGCGTGTTACACTATATTGAGATCGGCAAGCGCGAGGGAGCGAAGCTGCTCTGTGGCGGCCAAGCCCCGTCTAGTAAAGAGTTAGAAAAGGGCTGCTACGTCGAGCCGACGATCTTCACCGACGTAGATATGACCAAGATGCGCATCGCGCAAGAAGAGATCTTTGGGCCGGTGCTGGCTGTTACGGTCTGGGACGATTACGAGAAGATGCTGACAGAAGCGAACGGTGTCGAGTATGGGCTGTGCGCGGGGATCTGGACGCAGAATCTCAATCTCGCTCACAAGACGGCGCAGCGCTTGGAAGCGGGCTATATTTGGATCAATCAGTATGACGTCTACCCGTACGGAGCGCCATTTGGAGGCTACAAGGCAAGCGGCGTCGGGCGGGAGCTAGCCGCCGAGACGATCTTGCACTACACACAACAGAAGAACGTCAATATAGACTTGAGCGGCAAGGGCGTGCGCTGGTTTAAGTAGAGGGGGATTTGATTTTATGATGATCGCTGCGGAGAAACAACATACGATAAAAGCATTCGTGCGACGAGGAGAGAAATACTATGTCGCGGAATGCATGGAGATTGCCGTAGTGACTCAAGGAAAGACGCTCGATGAAACTGTGAAAAATCTTCAAGAAGCCGTGGCGCTTCACTTGGAGGGCGAGGATTTAAGGGATTTCGGCTTGGCAGATCATCCCACGTTATTAGTGACCCTAGAACTTGAGCCAGTATCGCATGGGAGGTAAGCTGAAGAGGCTTTCAGGTCAGGAGGTCATCGCTATACTCGGTCGCTTCGGTTTTCAGCCGGTGCACCAGCGCGGGAGTCACGTCAAGCTGCGCAGGATAAATCCAGCGGGGATGAAACAGACTCTAACGGTGATCGTGCATGATGAACTTGATGTGGGAACGCTGCGCTCGATCTTCCGTCAAGCAAGTCGTTTCATCCCTGAAGATGAGTTAAGGCCGTACTTTTACAGCGAATAACTCTAAAGGAGGTGTCCGCCGATGGCGGATGTCGTGCTCTTCGAGAAGCAAGGCCCAATTGGGATCATCAAGCTCAATCGGCCCCCGGTCAACAGCTACAACCACGAGATGTTCACGCAGTTTGGGCGCTACGTAGACGAGATTCGCTTCGACGACTCGATCAAAGTCGCTATCATCACTAGCGCTCTGGATGGGATCTTCTCCGCGGGCGCGGATATTCGGATGCTCAAGGAGAGCACCCCTGATTACAAGGCGATGTTCTGCCTCAACTGCCAAGAGACGCTCAACAAGATCGAAGCGACGCCCAAGGTCTTCATCGCCGCGCTCAACGGGACGTGCGTTGGCGGCGGCTTGGAGATCGCGCTGGCGGCCGACTTGCGCTTTGCCGCCAAAGACGCCGCGGGCAAATTCAGACTGGGGCTGCCTGAAGTGACGCTGGGGGTTCTGCCCGGCACCGGCGGCACGCAACGGCTGCCCAGGCTCATCGGCAAGTCGCGGGCCTTGGACTTGATGATCACGGGACGCCTGATCTCGCCCGACGAAGCCCTTCAGATGGGCTTGGTAGATCGCGTCTGGCCGCAGAGTGAGTTCTGGGCCAAGACGATGGAGTACGCCCAGAATTTGGCCAACGGCCCGACCCGCGCGATCAGCCTGATCAAGCGCTCGGTGCAAGAGGGCTTTGAGATGCCCTTGGCCGCCGCGCTGGCGCTGGAGCGCGAGCTGCA
>JANXAU010000002.1 GCA_025061735.1 Candidatus Bipolaricaulota bacterium | reverse complement strand
CTTCCTGCGGGACGACCCGGAGCTGGACTTCAAGTTCCTGAGCTGTCTCACCGCCGTGGACCGGCTGGACCATTTCGAGGTGGTCTATCACCTGCAGTCGCTCCGCCTCAACCAGATGGGGGTCCTCAAGGTGCGGCTCTGGGACAGGGAGAACCCGGTGGTGCACTCTGTGACGCCGGTGTGGCTGGGGGCCGGGCTCCAGGAGCGGGAGGCCTATGACCTGATGGGCATCCGCTTCCAGGGGCACCCGGACCTGCGGCGCCTCTTCCTCTGGGAGGGCTTCCCCGGCCACCCCCTGCGCAAGGACTGGCTGGCGATGCCCGGTCAGCGGATGCCGGGCCTGCAACGCTTCCCGGGGGAGCCCGGGGAGCCGGACACGGGGAGGGGCTAGGGAGAGATGGCCTTCAAGACGGAGCCCTTCGTCGTCAACCTAGGGCCGCAGCACCCCAGCACCCACGGCGTCTTAAGACTGATTCTCAAAATTGACGGCGAGATCGTGCGGGAAGTGCAGCCCGTGATCGGCTACTTGCATCGCGGCATGGAGAAGCTCGCCGAGCTGGGGCGCTACCCCCATTTCATCATTGAGTGCAATCGCGCCGACTACGTTGCCAGCTATGCGTACGAAGCCGCGTATGTGCGCGCCGTTGAAGAACTCGCGGGGCTGCAAGCCCCTCCCCGCGCCCAGTATATTCGCGTGATCTGCTTAGAACTCGATCGCATTCAGAGTCACTTGGTTTGGCTAGGGACGTTCGGACTAGACTTAGGAGCGCTCAATGCGTTTTGGTACGGCTTCCGCGAGCGCGAGCTCATCTTGAGTCTGCAGCAAGAGCTGACCGGGGTGCGCATGCATCCCAATTATTTTCGCTTCGGCGGCGTCAAGGCCGATCTGCCCGAGGGCTGGACTGCCAAAGTCCGAAGGGCCTGCGACGAGATCGAGCGCAAGCTCGACGAGTACGAAGAGTTCTTAGCCCAGAGCGACACGTTCGTGATGCGCACGCGCGGCGTCGGCGTGCTCACCAAAGAGATGGCCATCGACTGGGGCGTAACGGGTCCGAACGCCCGCGCTTCTGGGGTTGATTTTGACCTGCGCCGCGACGAACCCTACTTCGCTTACGAAGAGTTTGAGTTTACTATTCCCGTGCGCACCGAGGGCGACTGCTACGCGCGCTTCGAAGTGCGCTTGGAAGAGATGCGCCAATCGGTGCAGATTATACGCCAAGCGCTCGCGCGCTTGCCCCACGGCCCGATTCTTCAGAAGGGCTGGGAGAAGGGCTATCAGTTCCTGATGGCCCCCACAGGCGAACACTACACGCGCATCGAGGGGCCGCGCGGGGAAGTGGGCATCTATCTCATCGGCGATGGCACGACCTTCCCCTATCGCGTCAAGATGCGCTCGCCCTGCTTCCAGAATCTCTCGGTGCTCCCTGAGCTGATGCGCAACACGCTGATCGCCGACTTGGTCGCGATCAACGGGAGCTTTGACTTGGTGATGGGGTGTGTCGACCGATGAACGAGCTCGTCTTCTCCGTCGGAGGCGCTTTGGCCCTGATCGGCGTGGTCGCCGGTGGGGGCGGGATCTTGACGTACGTCTTTCGCAAGCTCTTTGCGGATTTTGGCCAGCGCTTGGGGCCGAACCGCGTCGGCCCGTATGGGGTCTTGCAGTTCGTCGCCGACGGGATCAAATTAGTCGCCAAAGAAGACATTATCCCAGCGCGGGTCGAGCGATGGGGCTTCCGGCTCGCGCCGTATTTGACGTTCGTCCCGGCGGTGCTCGCCTTCTCGCCCATCCCCTTCGGCGACGGTCTGATCATCACCGATGTGCGCATCGGTCTCGTCTTGATCTTCGCGCTCGCGGCGCTGGCACCTTTGGGAGAAGTGGTCGCCGGCTGGGCATCAAATAATAAATACGCGATGCTGGGCGGCCTGCGAGCGGCGGCCATGGACGTCAGCTACGAGATCCCGCTCTTGCTATCCGCGATCTCGGTGATGCTCTTAGCCGGCACTGCCAGCACCCGCGAGATCGTCGAGCGGCAGCGAGAGCTCTGGTATTTCGTCCCCCAGATTCTGGGTTTGTTCGTCTTCGTCGTAGCGATGATCGGCAAGGTGGGTGTCTTGCCGTTCGATTTGCCCGAAGCCGAATCCGAACTTGTCGCAGGCTACGTGACCGAGTACAGCGGGATGCGCTTCGCGTTCTTCTTCCTCACGCTCTTTGCCAAC
>JANXAU010000077.1 GCA_025061735.1 Candidatus Bipolaricaulota bacterium | reverse complement strand
ACGGACAGGTGTACTTGCCCGGAGCAAAGCCCCTCGGCTATACTGGGGCCGCTTGTGGGAGAGGGTGACTATGAAGATTCGGGCGATCCGCGCGCGCGAGATCCTCGACTCGCGCGGCAACCCCACCGTCGAAGTGGACGTGGAGCTGGAGAATCGCATCATTGGGACAGCCGCGGTGCCCTCGGGGGCTTCGACGGGGACGCGCGAGGCGCTGGAGCTGCGCGACGGCGAGCGGCGCTATCACGGCAAGGGCGTCCAGAAAGCCCTTCAAAATATTCACGCCGTGATCGCGCCTGCTCTCATCGGGCGCTCGGTCTTATCCCAATCGGAGATAGATCGCTATCTGGTCGAATTAGACGGCACGCCCAACAAGAGCCGGCTAGGAGCAAACGCGATCTTAGGGGTCTCGCTCGCGTCTGCGCGCGCCGCGGCGCACGCGCTAGGACAGCCGCTCTTTCAATATCTGGCTTCCTGCACAAAGAAGAACGCGCTCTTGCCTGTCCCATTAGTCAACGTCCTCAACGGCGGCGCGCACGCCGATAACCATCTCGAAATTCAAGAGTTTATGCTCGTGCCCATAAGATTTAGTCTGTTCCGTGAGGCCCTGCGCGCTGTCGTCGAGACGTTCCATACCCTTAAGAGATTGTTGCACCAGAGAGGGTTCAGCACCGCCGTCGGAGACGAGGGCGGCTTTGCCCCCAAGCTCGCCCACAACAGAGACGCCCTCGAACTGCTCGTTACAGCCATCGCCGAAGCGGGCTACAAGCCGGGCGAAGAGATCGCGCTGGCACTCGACGTCGCGGCGAGTGAGTTCTTCGACGGGAAGCGCTATCGCTTCGAGGGAGAGTCGCTCACATCGAGCGATCTCATCAAGCTTTACAGAGATTGGCAAAAAGAATACCCGATTCTCTCTATCGAAGACGGGCTGGCCGAGGACGACTGGGACGGCTGGAGAGCGCTCACCCACGAGCTAGGCTCACGGCTGCAGCTCGTGGGCGACGATCTCTTCGTCACTAACTGTGCTCTCTTAGAGCGCGGCATCCGCGACGGGATCGCGAATGCGATCTTAGTGAAACCGAATCAGATTGGGACGCTGACGGAGACATTAGAAGCGATTGAGTTAGCGCAAAAGCATAGCTACAGAACCGTCATCTCGCATCGCTCCGGCGAGACTGAAGATACGTTCATCGCGGATTTAGCAGTAGGCACCAGGGCGGGCCAGATCAAGACGGGTTCGGTCTCGCGCGGCGAACGCACCGCCAAATATAACCGTCTCTTGCGTCTGGAAGAAGAGTTCTCTTTGGAGCTAGCCCAGCCGTTTGTCCAAGAGCGCGCGCGATCTCTATGATAGAACAAACCGAACGCGGGGCGCGCCGCCTACGGCTCGCGCTCAGACTAGCGATCATCAGTGGGGTGCTCTGGATCGCTTTGAGCTTTCTTATGCGCGAGATCGAGATCCGACGACTCCAAGCTGAACTCGCTCTTCTGGAGCGGCAAAAAGCGAAGGTGCTCCAAGAGATCGAGGAGCTGAAGGTTCGACTACAAAGCAAAGACGATCTGAGATTGTTAGAATATCTGGCGCGCAAGGAGCTAGGGATGGTCAAGCCGGGAGAAGAAGTCTATCTGATTGTGGAGTCCGACGAAGAGCAGTCGAGAGAGCCATGAGACCCTTTGTTCATCTGCACGTGCACTCCGAATACAGCTTGCTGGACGCGATGTGTCGCATAGACGAGCTGTTGCAGAAGTGCCGAGAGTACGAGATGCCGGCCCTCGCGTTGACCGATCACGGCAACCTCTGCGGCGCTATTGAGTTTTATAAAAAAGCGAAAGAGCACAACATCAAGCCTATCGTTGGTTGCGAGTTCTATCTGGCTCCCAAGAGCCGCCACACTAAGGCCAAAGAAGAGGGCACGAAGTACTATCACTTGACGGTGCTCGCCCGCAACGAGCGTGGCTATCGCAATTTGGTCAAGCTCTCCAGCATCGGCTATGTCGAGGGTTTTTACTACAAGCCGCGCATAGACAAAGAGATCTTGCGCCAACACAGCGACGGATTATTGATTCTCTCGGGGTGCCGCAGCAGCGAGATCTCGCGCTTGCTCTCTCAGGGGAAGTTCGCCATCGCACTGGAGGTCGCCCGCGACTTCATCTCCATCGTTGGCAAAGAGAATTTCTATATCGAAGTGCAGAATCACGGGCAGCCCGAAGAGCAGACGCGCAACGCACAACTGATCGCCTTGGCCAAAGAATTAGAGCTGCCCATCGTCGCTACGAATGACGTGCACTACATCTCCCGCGAAGACCGTCCGGCCCACGATGTCTTGTTGAACATCCAAGGCGAGAAGACGCTCTCGGATGAAGACCGGCGCTCGTACGAGGGCGATCAGTACTACTTCAAAAACGGCGACGAGATGCTCGAGGCGTTCCGCGAGCACCCCGAAGCGCTGGAGAACACGCTGCGGATCGCCGAGCGCTGCGATCTGGAGCTGGATCTCAGCAAGGCGCATCTGCCCCACTTTGCGCTCCCTCAAAATTATCAAGACCTCAATAGCTACTTAAGAGACTTGGCCTACGCTGGAGCACGGAAGCGCTTTGGGGAACTCAGCTCAGCGATTCGCGAGCGCCTCGACTTTGAGCTGAAGGTCATCGCCGATATGGGCTATTCAGGGTACTTTCTGATTGTCCAAGATTTTGTGAAATTTGCTAAAGATCGCAAGATCCCGGTGGGGCCGGGGCGCGGCTCCGCCGCCGGCAGCTTGGTCTGCTATGCGCTGGGCATCACCGACGTAGATCCGCTCAAGTACGGTCTAATCTTTGAGCGCTTTCTCAACCCCCATCGCATCAGCCTCCCCGATATTGATATTGATTTTTGCATGCGCCGGCGTGACGAGGTCATTCGCTACGTCGAAGAGAAATACGGGCGCGACCGAGTGGCGCAGATCGCGACGTTCGACAAGATGAAGGCGCGCAGCGTCGTGCGCGATGTAGCACGCGTCAGCGAGATCCCCTACAGCGAGGCCGATAAGATCGCCAAGCTGATCCCCTTCGGCATGACCCTAGAAGAAGCGCTCGGCACCGTGCCGGAGCTGCGCCAGCGCTACGAGCGCGAGCCGCGCGTGCGTCAGTTATTAGACACCGCGCGCAAATTAGAGGGATTAGCTCGCAACGCCGCTACGCACGCCGCCGGCGTGGTTATCACCCCCGGCGAAGTCACCGAGTTTGCGCCGCTGCTGCGCATCAGCGACGGCTCGGTGCGCACCCAGTACAACATGAAAGATCTTGAGACGATTGGGCTGTTGAAGATAGACTTTCTCGGGCTGCGCAACCTCACGGCCATTGACGATACGCTCCGGCTCATTCGCCAACACACGGGAGAAGAACTCGATCTGTCGCAGATCCCCTTGGACGATCCCGATGTCTACAGAATGCTCCAGCAGGGGCGCACCAGCGGCGTCTTTCAGCTGGAAGGCGCGGGGATCACGGGGCTGTTGCAGAGATTGGAGCCAACCGAGTTCAACGATCTGATCGCGATCTTAGCGCTCTATCGCCCCGGCCCCCTAGAGAGCGGCATGGCCAACGACTACATCGAGCGCAAGCACGGGCGCCAACGGGTGACCTATCCCCATCCCGATCTAGAAGAGGTCCTCAAAGAGACCTACGGGTTGCCCATCTATCAAGATCAGCTGCTGTTGATGGCGCGCAAGCTTGCGGGGTTCAGTCTGGCCGAGGCCGATATCCTGCGCATGGCCGTAGGCAAGAAGAAGAAAGACGTCATGGAGAAGATGCGCGCGCGCTTTGTCGAGGGCTGCGTAGCCAATCGCATCCCCAAAGAGAAGGCCGAAGAACTCTTCTCGGACATCGAGAAGTTTGCGCGCTACGGGTTTGTCAAGGCCCACTCGACGGCCTATGCGTTAATCTCTTATTGGACGGCCTATCTCAAAGCCAAATACACGATCTTCTATCTGGCAGCGCTGCTGACCAGCGTCTCGGGAGATCCAGAGAAGATCGCCGAATATATTCAAGAGTGTCGCGAGTGGGGGATCTCCGTGCTGCCTCCGGAGATCAACGAGAGCGATGCGGATTTTACTCCCGTGCCCGACGCGCGCCAGATCCGCTTTGGCTTGGCCGCGATCAAGAACATCGGCTCAGGCACGGTAGAAGCGATCTTGCGGGCACGCCGCGCGGGCGGGCCGTTTAAGAGCTTCTTCGATTTCTGCCAGCGCGTGGAGAGCGACAAGCTCAATCGCGAGATCTTGGAGAGCCTCATCAAATGTGGCGCGATGGCGCGCTTTGGCACGCGCAAATCTTTGCTGGAGCAGATTGACAAAGGGCTGGCCCTCGCTGCCCACGCCCACCACGAGCGCAAGAGCCGCCAGCGCTCGTTCTTCGGCAGCCCTGAGGCTTTTGTCTCCGAATCTCCAACGAACGGCCACGACGAGTTCCCCCTCTCGGAGCTTCTGCGCTTTGAGAAGGAGCTGCTGGGGCTGTTTGTCAGCGGCCACCCCTTTGAGCCTTACGAAGGGCGATTGGCCCTGCTGCGCTCCTGCACTCTGCAACAGCTCCAAGAGCTGCCCGAAGGGCAGGAGATCCATGTGGGCGGACGCATCGACGCGGTGCGCGTGATCAACACCCAGACGGGCAAGCGCATGGCCTTCGTCAAGATCGAAGATCTTTCGGCGCAAGCCGAGATCACGCTCTTCCCCGAAGCCTACGAGCGCGCCAAACGATACCTACGCGAGGAGGAGATCATCTGGGTGCGCGGGCGCTTGGAGCACCGGAGCGAGCGCGCCAATGGAGCCAAAGTGATCGGTGAGGACGTGCTGCCGTTGAGCGAAGCCGAGAAGGCCGTCGAGCTGCACCTGCGTCTGGAGAGCGAGCAGGTCGACACTTCCTTGCTTCAGCGTCTCAAGGAGATTCTCGCCGGCTCGCCGGGGATGTCAAGCGTCTATGTGCATCTGTGTGGCGAGGAACCCGTCACGCTCAAGCTCAAACAATCGGTGGGGATTACAACGGCATTGCTGAGGCGCTTGGAGACGGTCTTGGGAGATCCGGGCAGGATTCAGCGTCTGGTGCGTCGCTCGCTCGTAGGGGGGGGACGATGAGCGTCAGGGTCAAGAGCGCCATGCGCTGGTTGCATCCGGGGATCGGGATCAAGCGCTGGTTGGCGCTGGTGGCTGCGGGGTTGGGCGTGGCGATCTTGGGGCTCTTTGTGCTGTTGGGGAAAGACCTCGTGCGCGAGATCTATAAAGTACTTGCGCCCAGCGAGCTTTCGACCTATCTGCTGGCGCTGGGGTTGCTGGGGGTGGGCGTCGCGGCGATTGTGGTAGGGGTGCATCAGATCGGGCGAGGAATCGTGCGGGTCATCGCGGCGCCGGCGGAGGGGCGCGTGGGGCAGATGCTCTACGAGCACTATCGGTTGAAGCGTGGCCCGCGGATCGTCGCGGTGGGCGGGGGCACGGGATTATCGGCGCTTCTGCGCGGCCTCAAAGGGCTGACGCACAACATCACCGCCGTCGTCACGGTGATGGACGACGGCGGCAGCTCCGGGCGATTGCGCCACGAGCTGCAGATGCTCCCCCCGGGGGATATCCGCAACTGCCTGATCGCGTTGGCCGAAGACGAGTCGCGCATCTCGCAGCTCTTCAATCATCGGTTTGAGCGTGGGAATCTCGCGGGGCATTCGTTGGGGAATTTGGTCATCGCGGGGCTGCAAGAGATGACGGGCAGCTTTGACAAGGCCATCGAAGAGATGAGCTTGCTGCTGAAGACGCGCGGGCAAGTTCTACCGGCGACGCTGGAGCACGTCGAATTGGTTGCCGAGCTAGACGATGGGCGCGTCATCTGCGGCGAGAGCCGCATCGTCGAAGCGCGAGGGCGTATCCGTCAGATCAAGCTCTCGCGCGACCCTGTCACGGCCTATCCCAAGGTCTTGGACGAGATTGCCCAAGCCGAGCTGATCGTTCTTGGACCGGGCAGCCTCTATACGAGTGTGATCCCCAATCTCTTAGTGACCGAGATCCGACGCGCGATCGAGCGCTCGCCCGCCCCTAAGATTTATGTTGTCAATCTGATGACCCAGCCGGGGGAGACCGACGGCTTTGGGGTGCGCGAGCACCTGCGCGCGCTGGGAGAGTATATTGATCTGAAGAGCATAGACATCGCGCTGGTGAACAGCGAACCCGTCCCCGCGGAGATCGAGCGGCTCTACGCCGAAGCGGGCGCTTCCCCGGTGAAGGACAACCTGTCCGAGCAGAACGAGTGGGGGATCGCGATTGTGCGCGCTCCGCTCTTAGAGATCGTGCCCCTATGGAGGCAGCACGCGGGGAGCGTCGGCAAGACGCTCAAGCACGATCCCAAGCGCTTGGCTCAAGCGATTCGCCAGTGCGCTCCAGAGGTCTTTCGCTAAAATTTATTTGAGGGGGCACGGTGGTCGTGCCCCCACAAAGGAGGGGTATGAAACGCTATCGCTTACGCATTCCCGGACCGGTGGAGATCGCTTCTGAAACGCTAGCCGAGATGGCCGCTCCGTTGACGGCCCACTACGGCTCCGAATGGGTCGAACTCTATACCGAGACGCTAGAGCTTTGCAAGCGGATTTGGCGGACGGAGCGCGGGACGGCCTTTCTCATGCCCGGCCCCGGCTCCGCCGGCATGGAGGCCGCCATCGTCAGCCTCTCCGGAGAAGAGCGCAAGTTTCTGATGCTCACCAACGGGTTCTTTGGGGATCGGTGGATACGGGTCGCCCGGTCTTACGAGATCCCCCTGGCTGTCCTAGAAGGGGAATGGGGGCGAGCGCTCGATCCCGACGCTGTTGAGCAGGCGCTCAAGCGCGATCGTACCATAAGAGTCGTCGTGCTGGTGCATGGCGAGACCTCGACGGGCGTGCTCAACCCGTTGAGGGAGATCGCGGCTGTCTGCCGGAGATACGAAGCGATCTTGATTGTAGACACCGTAGCGACGCTGGGTGGCGAAGAGATCGCGTTTGACGAGTGGGGGATCGGGATTGGGGTGAGCGCCAGCCAGAAGTGTTTGGGCTGCCCTCCGGGATTGGCTCCCATAGCGATTAGCCCCGAAGCATGGGCGCTCATCGAGCGGGGGCGAGTGCCGGGATGGTATCTGAACCTGCGCACGTGGAGGGAGTACGCGCGCGAGTGGGGCAGTTGGCATCCCCATCCCGTGACGATGCCGACGGGCCTGATGCGCGCCCTGCGTCGCACAATGGCAGAGATCCTAGATGAAGGTCTAGATCGGTGCGTCGCGCGTCATATGGAAGTGGCGCGCGCGCTGCGGCGTTCACTGCTGCTATTGGGCTTAGAACCGTTTGTCTCCGATCACGAAGCGATGAACACCGTCACGGCGGTCAAGGGGCATGCTCACCTGCCGGCGAGCGCTATTGCGCGCGCGCTCAAAGAAGAGCATCAGATCTTGGTGGGCGGCGGGTTGGAGCGCTTGGCGGGGCAGATCTTTCGCATCGGGCACATGGGGCCGACGGCCACCTACGAAGCGATGCTCCCCGTCGTCTTAGCGCTAGAGCAGGTCTTACAAAAAGCGGGGATCGCCGTGCAACTTGGCGCGGGGCCATTCGCAGCAGCGCTGGGGCGCTAGTTGGGAGGCAGCCGCACGAAGATCTCTCGAATATTGTTGTTCTCGTTGCACTCGGCGATTTGGTTCTTGCTGTCGGCTACAGCCGTGATGAGATAGCCTCCATCGGACAAGAGCAGAGTTAAGCTGGCTTGTTCGGTGGCATTGGGCGGCAGCGGCGAGGTCGTCACCTCTCCGATGGGCCGTCCATTCAGCAGAAACTGGGTGCTCGTGGTGGCGTTGGCTTGCGCAGCCCCGATATTTTTGACAACGGCAATGGGACTGAAGAGCCAGGTGTTGGGATTGACATTCGTAACCGAGAACTCCAAGCGATAGATGACGAGATCGGGGCACTGGAGGGCGGCCGAGCGCAGCTCGTAGATGATGCGCACGTCGGCCCGTGGTGGGCTGCACCGCACTTTGAGCACCGCGGGGTCGGCGGTAAGGGTAGGCAAGATCTGGCCCCCTTCGACCACCTGCCAGCGAGCAAATTGATAGCTCAAAGCGCCCTGGGAAAATTGGTTGCTCGCGCGCAGGATCACGTCGGTGAGATTGTCGAAGGTGCGCACGAAGGGCGTGACGCCGTCGCCGTCGCCGGCGATGTCGAGGGGGCGTACCTCGACAAAAGCGCCGCCCAGAAAGTTGCCCAAGGTGTCTTGCGACTTCACGCTCACGTCGCACAGGGTCGCTACTTGCGAGCGAAAGACGAGCTGGACGCGCGAGTTGCTCATAAACGGCGGCTGTCCCGCGCGCAGCCGCAGCGGGCGGACGGCTTTCGAATAGGGTTCGCCATTGATATCCCAACGATCAAAGTAGTGCAGCGCAGCCTGGGGGCCGCAGTTGTTCAGTTGCGCGCTGAGATTCTCGAGCGTGACGGTGCCGCCAATGGGCACGGCGAGGGTAAAGGGACGCCCAGAATAGAGCCGGCCATTCACCAAGAGCAGAGCGTTTTCGCAAGTCGCGCTGATCTGAAGCTCTAGCACCCCCTGCGCAGGGATCACGATCACGGGAGCCAGCAATGCCACCAGGGGGAGCGCTCCCCACAGCAGCCTTGTCATATAGCAGCCTCCTCTCTTAGAGCTATTATAGGGCAAAACGAGCCAAAAGTTAAATGTCCAAGACGCACTCGACCTGCACGCCGTCGGGCTGCTGGAGCACCCGTAGATGATGATACGTCGCGGCTTTGACGTCGATGCGCGGATCGTGCCGAGCGCGATCCAACGGCTCGCCCCAGGCCTCGCCCGTCAGTGTTGCTCCCTGGGCTTGCAAGGCAATAGTCACGCGGAACTCTGAAAAGACGCATCCCGTGCGATCTCGCTCCAAGATCAGCCTGTTGAGCCAGTCGGCCAATAGCACTTCAAGAGATTCGGCGCACAGCGCAACAGAAACCGCACGCTGCGGGTGCACTTTAGACGTGTCTACCATCAGCTCAAAGAGCGCGCGGGCTGCTTCGACAAAGCTCTCTTCGAGCGTCTTGCCCCACGCGCGAATCCCCACTTCGGCGGTGACTTCAAAGTACTCGTAGCCCATCGGCAGAATTCTAGCCCGTCCCAAGGGCAAAATGGCTCACGGGGGTGTAGATCGCGCCTTGGGGGGTCAGTCGGCTCTCCATGAGCGTCAGCGATGAGATCTCTGCGCAATATTCAAAACTCTCGATCTTTTGCGCGTATTCTGCCAAGCGCTTCAGCGCGAGGGCCGACTCGTCTTTGACCCGCCCCAGAGTGACATGGGGCGTGAAGCGCTCTTCCGGAGCGAAGCCCAACTTCTGTAAGGCCGTCTCCAGCTCGCGCTGTAAGCAAAAGATCTCTTCTGGCGCAGACCGACAGCCCACCCAGATCACGCGCGGTCGCCCCCAGTTCGGAAAGACCCCCAACCGATCAAAGCGCAGCTCAAACCGAGAGACCCTCTGGGCGCATTCGGCCCCCACCGCGCGCAACGGCTCCAGTCTCTTTGGCTCGACCTCACCGAGAAATCTCATCGTCACGTGCAGGTTCTCAGCCCGCACCCACGCCACACGAGCCTCCAAGCGCCGCAGGGGGTCCCCTATCGCATAGAGCGACTCCCGCACCGACGGAAGCAACTCCAAACAAAAGAAAAGACGCATCTTTTAGAGAAGAATATCGACAGAAGCCCCGTCTACCAAGACCTCGCAGTAGTGACAGCGCAACGCTAATGGGTCTTTGCTCTCCACTGTGAAGTACGAGGAGACCCGCTCGCCGCTGTTGGTGATGCAGTTGCGGTTGGGACAGCGCACAACCCCTATCAGCTCTGAGGGCAGCTCAACCTTGAACTTCTGCGCGACTTTGTAGTCTTTAATAATATTGACCGTGGCATGGGGGGCCACCAGCGCGATCTTCTTGACGGTCTCTTGAGCCAAGGCACGATTCTCCACTTTGACCATGTCTTTTAAGCCAATCTGATGGCTCTTGACGTTCATCGCCACGATGACCGTATCCGAACAGCCCTTCCCAATCCCTAGAATGCGCAAGACGATGGGGGCCATCCCCGCGGTGATGTGATCTATCACCGTGCCGTTCTTGATCTTTGAAACTTTGAGTTCTTCGTTCATGGCGCTCACGCTCCCAACAAGAGTCTCAACAGCGCCATGCGCACCGGCACGCCGTTGCGCGTCTGTTCAAAGTATTTTGCCTGAGGGAGGGCATCCACGTCGGGGGTGATCTCGTCCACCCTAGGTAATGGGTGCAAGAGGATCGCGTCGCGCCGAAGCTGCTCGCACGCTTTAAGATCGATCACATACGCCCCCTTGACTTTTTCATACTCTTCGATATCGGGAAAGCGCTCTTTCTGGATGCGAGTGACATAGACGACATCTAGATCGCGCAGATCGAGCTCTGAGGTTTCGACGTAGGGGACGATGCCGTCGAGTTCTCTTAAAATTGCAGGGGGCATTCTCAGATTCTCTGGGGAGATCAAGCGCAATTCGATCTTGCGAAAGCGCGTGAAGGCCAGCGCTAGCGAGTGCACCGTTCGCCCGTACTTAAGGTCACCCACTAGTCCGATCTTCAAGTCGTCCAAGCGCCCGTGAAATCTCTGAATCGTGAAGAGATCCGTGAGCGTCTGGGTGGGGTGCTGATTGGCTCCGTCGCCCGCGTTGATGACAGGGAGGGAGACGGTATCGGCCACCAAGCGAGCGCTCCCTTCCAACGGGTGGCGAATGACGATGATGTCTGCGTATTTCTCTACGACCTTGGCGGTGTCTTGCAGGGACTCGCCCTTGGCAAGGCTGCTGCCTTCAACCCCTGAAAATCCGATCACGTGGCCGCCCAGGCGCTGCATCGCCGTCGCGAACGACAACTGAGTCCGGGTGCTGGGTTCAAAGAAGAGCGAGGCCATGACGCGACCTCGCAAGAGTTCAGGGTCCGGGCGTATCTGGTGGGCATGGCGAAGCAGCTCTTCGATCTGCTCGCGGGAGAAATCACGAATGGAGATGACGTCACGTCCCAGCCAGCCCGTATGGACCCTCTGCACGATGCAGCCCCCCGTCTGAATGCTGAGTGCATTATAACAGCGCGGGCTTGGCTGAGCAAATCCTAGGAAAAGACAGACGCAAACCCATAGGCTTCTAGCTCTGGATCTATTCTCTTGGTGAGCTTGGTGAGCACTTCCCCCGGCCCGACTTCGATCACCCTTTGCACGCCCAGTGCCTTCAGCTTGAGAAGATACTCGGTCCAGCGCACCTGAGCCGTGATCTGTCGCGTCAGCAGCTCTTTGATTCTCTCTGGATCGCGCTCCGGCTCGCCGCTCACCGTCGAGACGACGGGGAACTTTGGCGTCGAGAAGGGTGTCTTTTCCAGGGCGGGCTTGAGGCGCTCCTCCGCGGGCTTCATCAGCGAGCTGTGAAAGGGCGCCGAAACAGCTAATTCAATCCCCTTGCCCCGAAGGGCTTCGGCTCGTTCTTTGGCTTGGAGCACGGCCTCCCGTCGCCCAGAGATCACGATCTGCTCTGGGGAGTTATAGTTGGCGATCTCCGCGCCTGTCTGGGCGCAGATCTCGCGCACTCTCTCGTAATCTAGCTTTAAAATGGCGACCATCGCCCCTTGGCCCACGGGAACGGCCTCTTGCATCCATTTGCCGCGCAGGTGCACCAAGCGCAGCCCGTCTTCCAGACTCAGCACGCCCGCACAGACCAACGCCGAATACTCCCCCAAACTGTGCCCGGCAGCATAATCGGGGCTTTGACCGAGCAGCTCAAATTTAATGACGCTGTCTAAGAGAATAGCGGGCTGAGCAAATTCCGTGAGCTTTAACTGCTCTTCGGGGCCGTCAAAGATGAGCGCTTGCAGATCAAACCCCAGGGCTTCGCGCGCACGGCGATAGAACGGCTCGACGCGCGCGCGATATCTCTCAAAGAGCTCACGCCCCATGCCCACGTACTGCGAGCCTTGACCGGGAAAGAGAAATGCCGTCTTCACCATCTCAGCACAATAGACCCGTACGTCACACCCGCGCCAAACGCGCTCAAAACTACGACGTCCCCCGGCTGAATCCGACCATCGTCCACCGCCTCGCGCAACGCGATGGGGATCGAAGCTGTAGACGTATTCGCGTAGCGATCAATATTGACGATCACTTTCTCCATCGGGATATCCAAGCGCTTGGCCAACGCCGTGATGATGCGCAGATTCGCCTGGTGCGGCACGACCCAGTCAATCTCGTACTTGGTAAGCTGGGCTTCTTTCAGCGCCTTCTCGGTCGTCTCTTCCATCATCTGAACAGCGCTCTTGAAGACTTCGCTCCCGGCCATCTTAAGATAGTGCTGACGGCGCTCTACGGTCTGCACGCTCGCCGGGGTCTTGACCCCGCCCGCGTCGATGCGCAAGAGGCTCCACTTGGAGCTGTCGGCCGCCAGACAGCTCGCCAAGATCCCCCGCCCCGGAGGCATCTTGCGCACCACGACCGCCCCCGCGCCATCGCCAAAGAGCACGCACGTCGAACGATCTTGCCAGTCGGTAAACCGCGAGAGCGCCTCCAGCCCGACGACCAAGACGTTCTCGTAGCTGCCCGCACTCACCAGATCGGCCGCGACCTTGAGCGCATAGACGAACCCCGTGCAGCCGGCGATCAAGTCAAAGAACGGGATCTCTTTCTTGATCTTCAGCCCTTCACAGATAAATGGCGACGAGCCGGGGACGAGCATCTCTGGGACGTTGGTGGCTGTAATGAGAAAGTCAATCTCCGTTGGGTCGAGCCCGGCGTGCTCGATGGCCCCTCGCGCCGCGGCGATCCCCAGCTCCGCAGGGTCTTCGTCTTCTCTTAGAATACGACGCTCTTTAATACCCGTGCGCGCCGTGATCCACTCGTCCGAGGTGTCCACCAGCTTTTCCAAATCGGCGTTGGTGAGGATTCTGCTAGGGACAGCACACCCAACGCCAGCGATACCGGGGCGCGCCTTCATCGCGTTCCCCCTCCTACGGCCAAGCCTAGATGGACCAAGCTCTCATGGACGCCGCGCTCGATCTTGCCGATCAGATCGTGCTCGACGGCCTCTTTCGCTACTCTAATCGCGTTCTTGATCGCCTCGGCATTAGAATTCCCGTGGGCGATGATCACCACGCCGCGCACGCCCAGCAGCGGCGCTCCCCCATACTGCACCGCGCTGATCTCGCGCCTCAAGCGCCGGAGCGCCGGCCAGAGAAAGGGCAGCCCAATCTTGGCCAACAGACTCTGATCTATATAGCGCTTGAGATAGCGCACCGTGACCGTCGCCGCCCCTTCGTAGGCTTTGAGACAGATATTCCCCGTGAAGCCGTCGCAGACGACGACGTCGAAGCCGCCCTCGACCAAGCGATTGGGTTCGACGTTGCCGGCGAAGTTGGGCAACTCTTGCTGTAAATACGCGAAGGCTTTCAGGGCTTGTTGATCCCCTTTTTGGGGTTCTTCACCGATGTTGAGCAGCCCCACCCGGGGGTTGGCGACCCCCATCAGTTCTTTCATATAGATCGTGCCCATGACGCCGAATTCTAACAGGTGCTCGGGAGCGCATTCAGCATTGGCCCCAACGTCAATGAGCAAGGTCTTTCGACCATCGAGCGTGGGGACGAGCACGCCGATCCCCGGACGGTCGATCTCGTGCAATCGTCCTAGATTGAAGAGTGCCGCGGCCATGACCGCGCCGGTGTTCGCCGGGCTGACGAACGCCTCGGCCTCGCCCTTGCGCACCGCGCGTATCCCCTGCACGAGAGAACTGTTCTTCTTCTTGCGGACCGCCTCGATGGGCGGTTCGTCCATGCGCACAACCTCGGGAGCGTCGATCAGAGAGCAGCGCGATTCGCGATAGCGCGCCAGCTCGCGCTCGATCATCGCTCGCTCTCCCGCGAAGATTACTTCGACGCCGTACTCGCGAATCGCCGCAATCCCCCCAGCGATCAGTTCTGCCGGAGGGCGATCGCCTCCTTGAACGTCGAGAACGATTCTCACGGCTTCACCTCGATCTTACTTGGTAGCTTTGGCAAGATAGAAGTTCAGGCTGAAGCGCACCGAGATGCCAAGGCCCGAGGCCGCAGACGTTTCAGGCTTGGGCGCCGGTTCTTCCGGAGCAGAGGGGGGAAAATAGGTCGTCACGGTTTGTGCATAGATCAATCCAAACTCAAAGTTTGTCGTGAGCTGAGCCGACCAACTGTGCTCCAGCCCGATTAGAACTTCGACAGCCAACGTAGAGGCACGGCTGCCGTTGCTCCAACACGGCGGCAGGATCTTCTCATCGGGGGGAGAGACGTCGGAGGGGGCCTTTTCCGCAGGTCTGATACAATAATAAGAATAAGTGCTCTGGACGCTGATCCCTCGGCCTACGAGATAGAGATCGTCTTGGCCGTGATCTAAGAGCTTGAGGAGCAGTCCCGCAGAGACGTTCGTGTAGCTGCGTGGGTTCCATTGATCCGTGAAGCTAGAAATCCAGCCGCCCAGCTCCAGCGCGAATTGGTCGTTCACCCAATACTGCGCCGTCAGGGCCGATCCCAAGCCCAGATCCACGTCAATCATCGCCAACGGAGACAGGGCACTCGGCAGATAACGCACCCCCAGACCAAAGCCCCGCCCCACCGAGAGATTCTCTTGCGCCCCAGCCGCTCCCGCTGCGCCAAGAACACCGAGAAGCACAATACCACCGATGACCAACCAATCCCTCATTTTTCTCGTTCCTCCTTAGGACGATCCCCCATTATAGGCGATAATCGCCCTCGTGCGCGACCTCCAAGAAGGCCGCCAACAGATCGATCGTCGCTTGGATGTCGTCTTTGTGGGCCGCTTCGACGACCGAGTGCAGATAGCGCGTGGGGATCGAAAGCGTCACCGCGGCGACGCCTTCGCGGGTCAACTGGATCGCGCCGGCGTCGGTGCCCCCGCGCGGCAGGATCTCCATCTGATATTTGATCTTCTTCTTCTCGGCCAAGTCGCGCAGCGTGCGCACCAGTTTGGGGTTGGAGATAGACGCCGAGTCTTTGATCTTGATCGCAGTACCAGCGCCCAACTTCGTGACGTGCTCGTGCTCGCCGACGCCGGGCACGTCGCTGGCGACCGTGACGTCGAGCGCGATCCCGATATCGGGCGCGACCTGAAAGCTCGAGACGCGCGCGCCGCGAATCCCCACCTCTTCTTGGGTCGTCGCCACGGCATAGATATCGCACGTGTGCTGTTTAGTCTTCTTCAGGGCTTCGATCATCACATACAGCCCAACACGATCATCTAGAGCCTTGCACGAGACGAGCTGCCCCACCGAGACAAAGTTCTGCTCAAGCGTCACAAAATCTCCGATGCGCACGCGCTTTTTGACTTCTTCTCCGGGCAGCCCCAGATCAATAAAGAGATCTTTCAGTTCTATGGGCTTCTTGCGTTCTTCTTCAGAGAGAATATGCGGGGGCTTGGAGCCGATGATGCCCAGAAGATCGCCGTTGTCGGTGTGGACGACGACGCGCTGGGCCATCAAGACTCTGGGATCAAAGCCGCCCAGGGGGTCTATCTTTAAAAAGCCATTCTTCTCGTCAATATGAGAGACGAGAAAGCCGATCTCGTCCATGTGCGCGGCGATCATCACTTTGGGGCCGCGCCCGCTGCCCCTCTTGAGGGCGATCACGTTGCCTAGGGCATCGGTGTTGATCTCGTGGCAGAATCTTTGGAGTTCGCGGACGACGATCTCGCGCACGGCCTCTTCGCGTCCGGGAATGCCGTGCGCCTCACAGAGTCGTTGCAGCAGTTCCATAAAAGATCTCCCTCGAGTTAGAAAAGATTGCTCTACGATAGCGCACAAGCGCGGGCAAGTCAAATCTTGGCTCTCTTCTCCTTAAGCAGTTCTTGTTCAATCGCTTGAAGTATTAGCGGTTTCAACACTGCAATGTCCTCTTGAACGGTCTTCCATACCACTTCAAGGTCTACTCCGAAATATTCGTGGATCATCTTGTCTCTCATGCCTGCCATCTCCTTCCAAGGAATCTCAGAATACCTTCATACCATAACCACTTCGCGGAGAACATGCTGGCCAATGCGGGGCTTGAGCGCAGATTTCATCACAAGATCTACTTTCATCCCTAACAGATCGCTCAAATAGTTCTCCAGCTCTATCAATGTGAACAAGCTGGGAGGTTCCAAAAACTCAACCAGAATATCCAGATCGCTCTTCTTTCTCTGATCTCCTCTAACATAGGAGCCAAAGATCCCTAAAGATTTCACGCGATATTTCTCTCTGAGATGGAGCATCTGTCTCTTGAGAGTTAAAGTATGCCAAAGAGCGAGCGGCTCGGGGTTGGTTGATTGCTACAGTTTATATAAGAAGCCGGGGCGACCGCTGGGCCGCCCCGGACCTCGCCTCACAGCTTCAACAAGTCGTCTAGCTTTAAGTTCTTGAGGTTGTTGGGATCGAAGAGGCTCTCTGAGAGCGGCTGGCTGGGCCGCTTGCGCGTCAGAAAGCTGATCGTCGTCTGGCTGCCGTCGAGCACGTTCTTGATCAAGACTCTGTCGGGCACGGTCTCGTTCTCGAATCGGCCTAGCGTTAACGCCTCAAAGACCGATTCGAGCTTGTTGGTCTTGTTGTAGGCTTCGCCCTTGAGCACAACAAATTCGGACTTCTCCACCCACATCTTGCGCACGGGGTAGTCTTCGGTTCTCTCCTTCTCTCTCTTCACCCGCAGCGTCAGCACGTACGCCGTATATTCTTTATCGCCGACTTTGAGCTTCTCTTCGGTAACCCGCTCGTCAACGTTATAATCTTCGCTGTACTTGAAGCCGCCCCCAAGATCTTCAAACGAGAGGTTGCTCCCGGCGAAGCTCCCCTTGCGCTCCTGGGTGTTGACCAGTTGCTTAACAGCCCCCAGCGCGGGCAGATAGAGCCACAGATCGGCCTCCTTGCCTTGGGGTTTTATGCTGAGAAAGAGCGTGCCGCGCACGTCGTCGGGCTTGACAAACGCGACGAGCAAGCGATCGGGTTCGCCCTTCTTTCTCTTGGAGAAGAAGCGAAACTCGTTCGTCGCCGTCTTCTTGTCTTTGCCTAGGATCTCGAACTTGACATCGCTGATCAGCTCACCCTCCAGCCCGCCGATGCCGCCCTTCTCTTCGACTCTCTGTAAAATTTGCGGCCCGGTGAGCGCCGGCTGTCCGTACAAAGACCACACTCCCAGAAGGAGCGCCAACCCGATGCCCAGCCCAAGAAGCTTGGTGACAGTTCTCATGGCTACCTCCTATATACTTCGTCTGGTGAGAAATTTCGGCTTCCATAGCAACAAGATCGCCGGGATGACGGTGAACGCGCTCAGCGCGCTCACGACCATCGTCAGCGCGACCAACGATCCGAACGTGTTTAGACCCTTAAACGTCGAGATCCAAAGCACTCCAAAGCCCAGGGTCAACGCCAGCGCGTTATAGCCGATCCCCGCCCCCGTGTGAGCTAGCGTGTGCGCCAAGGCGCGCCGCGCATCTCTGTCACCAGCAAACTCTAGACGATATCGTTCGACAAAGTGAATCGCATAGTCTATTCCGATCCCAATCGCAATCGAGCCGATCATCATCGTGCTCATGTCCAACGGCAGATTCAAATAGGCCATCAGGCCGAACTCGGTCAAAATAGTCAAGACCAACGGCACGATGCAGAGCATCCCCGCTACAAGCGATCGCATCAAGAGCGAGACGATGAACCAACTGGCGCTCACGCTCGTCAGCAAGCTCCAGATCTGGCTCTCTTTGATCTGCTCCATCAGGCGAGCGTAAACAGGCACCGTGCCCACCTGCTCGGCTCTGATCACTAAGGCCGAACCGTCGCTGGCCAGCGACGCCGTTGCAGAGGGGCCAAAGTGCTCGTCAAGATAGCGTTGAATCTGCGCGACAAGCTTGGACATCTCGGTGCTGCTGACCCACTCCATCGAGATGAGCACCTCGCCCGCAGAAAAATCCGTCAGGGCCATCTGCCCTAAATTTCCCCCTTGAAACGTGAAGAGCAAGAGCAACTGCGAGATGAGCCTACGATCCTCGGGGATCACATAATAGCTGGGGTCATCGGCGTGAAATTTCTGATTCAACTCGCGCACCAGGTTCGTCAGCGAGAGCGTGCGCCGCACCGGAGGGAGCGTCTCTAAGAACTCTTGAAGCGCCAGCATCTTCTTCAACACTTCGGGTTCTTTCAGCCCATCGCGCACGCCTAGATCAATCTCGATGGCCGTCTGCAGGCTTCCTCCAAAATGGCGCTCCAGAACGTCCAGAGCCTCGGTCACGGGATGGTCTCTCCCCAAGAATTCCTTGGCCGACGTCTCGATGCGCAATCGCGGGAGGCCCACAGACCAGCCGATGGCGATCAGCCCCGCCCCAATCAAGATGACGATCGCGACGCGCTCGATCAGACGGGCCAAACCCGACAGCCCCGCGCGCCCTTGCAACCAGCGCGCCAACAGACTCTGGCGCTCGCGCGTGGGCAAGGGAAGCAGAGCGAGAATCGCTGGGATGAGCGTCAGCGCTAAGATTCCAGCGTAGAGCACACCGATCCCCGTATAGACGCCAAAATCTCGCTGCGGCCAGAGCGTCGAGCTGAGCAGCGCGAAAAAGCCCGCAACCGTCGTGAGCGCGGCCATCGCCGTGGGGGAGAGCATCGCCGTGACGGTCTCGACGAGAATCTCTCGTCGGGAGCGCCCGCCCCTGTGCGCCTCTTCGTAATATCTGTTCAGAAGGTGAATCCCGTAGGCCGTGCCCACGGCCATCAGCACCACGGGCGCTATAAACGAGAAGGGCGTGAAGGGCACCCCAAGCCAGCCCATCGTGCCCACCTCCCAGATCGCGCTCAGCACGACCGTCACCAACGGAAGCGCTACCCCCCGCAGGCTGTTAAAGCTCAGATAGAGCACGATCACGATGACTAAAATCATCACCGGAGAGAGCACCATCAGGTCTTTTCTCATGCTCTCGGCGATGAACTGATTGATCCGGGGCATGCCTCCGACGTAGATGCGCTCCGGCCCCTGATAGCGCTCGACGATCTCCATGACCTTGTTGACGACGCCGACGGTCTCCTCCTCGCCGGTCCTCAGGCGGATGAGAATCCCCGCGGCCTTGCCGTCCTCGGAGACGACAACCCCACGCAGCAGCCGATCCCCCAAGACGCGCTCGCGGTACGCTGCGATCTCCTCGGGAGTCTGGGGGAGATCGGGCAGCGCCGTTGCTACCGTAATTGCTGTCTCGGTGCCGTAGATGACTTGGGAGTTCGTCGGCCCGCGGACCTCGTCCACCTCAGGGATCTGCTCAAAGAGTTCCTCCATCTCTTTGAGCTTTCTGAGCGTTTCGAGCTTGAAGATCGTATCGTCGGTTTCGACGGCGACCATAAAAAGTTTTTGATCGCCGTAGCGCTCTTCGGCCCTATGGAGCGCGATTGTCGCGGGATCGTCTTGGGGGAGAAACGCTTCAAAGTCTTGCTCGAAGCGAATCTTGGGAATAGCGCTGGCCAAGAGCACCGTTAGGGCGAGTACCAGCGCCATCACCCAGAAGGGATGATCTACTACCCAACCAGCGAAGCGTCGCGTCATTTCAGCCAACCGTTGCGTTCAAAGATCGTCGCGAAGATGCCCAAGATCGCATCATCCATGACGGTGAGAGCCTTGAAGAGCCCGCCAGAGCCTTGGTCTACTTGCTGGCGGATCAACGCCAGTGCCTTAAGCAGCTCCGGTCGCGTCTGCGGGCCGATGGGCTTGGTGATCAACCAGATCTGGGGCACCGAGCCATCTTCGATCCCCTTGGGCACGATCACGATCAGCTCGTACTTTTTATCTGTTGGGTTGACGCCCAAGGGGTCGTCGTAGCTCGACCGGACCCGCACGATCTTGGCCTCCAAGTTAAACAACCCGGTCTCTTGGAGGGCGCGCGCGTAGACTTGTACCATCAAAGACGCTTGGAGCGACTCGGTCTCGTCTACCAAAAGCAAGTCGATCTTAGACCCTTGAGCCATGCTCGTGCCGGCCAGCTCTGCCAAAACGATCAACACCAGCAGTGCCAAACGCTTCATCCTACGGCCTCCTCTCCGGGGTGATCCCCCACAGCATAAAGTCTACCCACTGCTCGGCGAGCCAGTCCAGATCAGGGCGATCCGACTGCAAGATGTAATTGCAGATCGCCGTGTGAAAGATGCCCTCCATGAAGAGCGCCCACGCGCGCGGGTCGAGGGTCTCTCTCAAGACGCCGTTCCTCTGCAGACGGCGCACCCGCTCGACGAGAAACCTCTTCACCGTCTCGCTGAGGCGATTCCAGCGATCCTCAAATTCGGGATCAATGGACGTCGCTTCGCGATAGATCACTTTGGTTAAATCCCGGTGCTCAGCGAAGAAGCGCAGCCACGTGAGCACGTGCTCTTTGAGGCGCGCACGCTCCAGCTTCGCCGGCCACTCCCGCGCCATCAGCTCCTTGACCAGCTCCGAGAGCAGCTCAAAATAGTGATCAATCACAGCGAGAAAGATCTCTTTCTTCCCCGGAAAATAGAGATAGAACGTCCCGCGCGCGACGTCGGCTTCCGTGATGATGTCGTCAATCGACGTCTCGAGATACCCCCTGCGAGCAAAGACGCGAATCGCCGCGTCGAGCAACTGTTGTCGTCGTGTCTCTTTATCTAGAATCGTTCGGGCCATCACTAGACTGACATGTCAGTCTAGTGACGAGTATAGCACAAACTCTATCGCTTTGCCAGCGGCGCGCGCACCAGCAAGAGAAAGAGAATCAGAAAGAGCACGGCTAAGAATAGCGCCCATCCGAACGCAAACGTCACTCTCGCACCAAGCGCCAACGCCCCCGCGCCTCCTCCCAACGCCAACGCCCACCCCAGAACTCTCACGTGCTGTCGCCACATCCGCGGGTCGCTCTCGGAAAATCTCTCTAAGCGTCGCGCGAACAGTTCTAGGTCCCACGCGGCCAACGCTAACACAACTACGATGAGCATCCCCCACGGGGTTAGTCCCGCGGCCACGCCCAATCCCGCTCCTGTCAAAGCCACGAGCAATCGCAGCGACGCTGTCCAGCTCCAGCTCGTCCAGCAGAGAGCCGTCGCGACGGCCCCTATCAAGAGCGCGATCAGCGCTGGCTCTCTCCCGTGTTGGCCCCACCAGATCGCCAACAGCCCATAGCACCCGATCCACAGGAGCCGCGTCCCAACGATCATAGAAAGCTCTCTGAGGGAGCGCGCCCGCGCACCACCCCCGCGCGCTGCGACAGCCGCCCCAGTTGCTTGTCGACCAAGGGCGCCAAGGGACGTGCCACGTCCCAGTCCAAGACGCGCACGCCCGCACGGCGCAGCTGCGTCAGCAGCGCTGTGCGCCGCAGACGCGCGATGCGCATCGCCAACTGAACTTCATCTTGCACCTTCTCGCTTAAGAGCGCACGCCCTTCAAAACTAACGGGATCGGGGCTGATGACCAAGACCTCATAGCGCAAGCGCAGATCGAGCAACGTCTTGATATCCGACTCGCACAAGGGACTCACGAAGATCAGTTGCGATCCTGCGGGCAGGAGCCGCGTCGGAAGGTTTTCCAAGTCTTCAAAGACGGCCTTGTCGCCCTTCTCGGCCGAAGCAATAGCCCGCAGCAGTCGCTCGCGCTGGCGGCGCCCGTAGCCCGGCCACGTCCAGTTCAGAAAATTCCCGTAAATTAAGAGTCCCACGCGGTTCCCCTGCACGCTGAGAGCATGCGCCAGCGCCAGCGCCGCCTCGACGCTGTACTCAAAGAGCGATTCCCATCCCCCACCCCGACCCTCTCCCTGCAAAGCAGAGGGGCTGAAGATCTCTATGTCGCTGCGCTCCCGGGCGTCGAGGAGAAGAATCACATCCACGACGCGCTCTTGCTCAAACTCATTCAGAATGGGCCGGTCGCGGCGAGCAGTGGCTTTCCAATTGAGATAGCGTTGGGGATCGCCAGGATAGTAATCTCGAACCCCGAAGAACTCCAAGCCCGGCCCGCCCAGGCGCGCCTTCACTTGGCCAGAGTAGATACGGGTGCGGCGGGGCCGCATCCAGAGCCGAGAGATCTTTTCAAACGCCGGGAGCACCAACAGCTCGCTCTCGCAAGGGATTTCCAGCACTTGGCGATACAGCCCCAACGTGTCACTCACAATAACGCGCACCCCGGACCAGCGCAACAGCCCGCGCCGCGCGCTCACCGCGTACTCTATCAAAGTATTCTCTTCTCTCTCCAGCGCGACGATCTTGGCGTCCACGCCCCTGACAAGCGCCGCTCGCTGAGGCAGAGAGTCTTGGATCTCGACGATCTCTAGCGCGTACTGGGAGCGATTGTGAATCTCAAGGGTGATCTGGACGCTCTCGCCGCTGGCGGCTTGTTTGGTGCTAAGCGTGCGCTCTGCTCGAAGCTCTACGGATGTCGGCGGGCGGGCGTACCCAACGGCGAGATACCCCAAGAGGGGCAGCGCCAGCGCGAGCAGCTCCCCGCGATGGAGCGCCCACCCCGCCCAGACCAGCGCAAACGCTGCACCCCCCAGAAATGCCCAACGCCGAGGCCCCACGAGCATAGATCTAGTTCCGCCGGCTGAACATCTCCTGCCACCCTATGAGCTTTGTCT
This sequence comes from Candidatus Bipolaricaulota bacterium, assembly GCA_025061735.1. Taxonomy (GTDB): domain Bacteria; phylum Bipolaricaulota; class Bipolaricaulia; order RBG-16-55-9; family DRXL01; genus SKYB132. Next base: position 8,466 of record JANXAU010000077.1, on the reverse strand, counting down.
TCTCGTTCCAGATTTTGATCTCGTCTATAAGCACTGAAGCCCGCTGCGCGTTGACGTCGTTGGGCTGGTCGTCGAGTATGAGACAGATCTCGTCAATGCGCTCTCCCGGGGGCAGCCTTAGGCTCTTGGTGATGAACTCGCTGTGGGCTTCGTTGCGCGTCGTGCTGAGCGCGGCGATCACGCGACCGCCTAAGCATTGCTGCGAGTCGGCCTTCAGCTCTATCCGAAAGATCGCTCCGTCGTTGACGGCCAGGCGCAGAGAGAGCTGGGGGTAGGCCGTGGTGCTCAGGCCCTCTCCCGAAGCCGACGCGATGCAGTATTCATCGCCGGGGTCGTTGGTCACGAACCAAAAGTAAGCCGACTCGTTGTGCAAGCCCGCGCCGGGAGCGTCGTCCCACAGGCCAAAATCGCTATAGGGGGCCACGCCCCAACACATGACCCTCCACAGCCGCGTGATGAACGTCACCTGCTGCGCGGCTAATCGAGAAGATTCCTCCGGCGACGATGGAAGAGTCCCGGTACAGCCCGCTAAGAGCAGCACCGCGATCAACCCTACGCTCCCACGTTTGACCATCGAAAGACCTCCGTATACGGGGCTAAGCGCCCTTGGATTCTATCAAGTTAACAGAGAGCGCTGAAAAATTCAAATATCTAAAATGAAGACGAGCAGCTCTTGAGGGCCGTGCACGCCGATCACCGGCGTCAGCTCGATGTCTGCCGTGCGGCTCGGCCCCGTAATGAAGAGAAAATTCTGATGAGCCTCTCTCAGCCGTTGCTCGCAGAGGGCGAAGCCCTCTTCGAGCGTTGCCACGATCTGGCTGGTGCGCACCAGCGCGATATGCACCGGCGGCAGCGCCGTCACCAACTCCCAATCCCCCACTCTACCCCCCAGCACCAACGATCCCGTCTCGGCGATTGCCAGATCGGCCCCCGAGATCCCCACGTCCGCGCGGGCGATCTCGCGACCCGTAACCAGCTCATAGCCCGCCCTGCGCAGCGCGCTCTCTAAGCTTAAATCTCGCGCTAGCGCACAATCCGCCAGCGCCACGACGCGCGCCTGACGCGCCCGGAGCGCATCGAGCAGACTTTGAACGGCTTGCTGAGGGGACTCAACGCGTTGCGCCTTGCCGGCGACGCGCTCCAGCTCGTCTATGAAGCGATCTGTTAATGCCCTCATTCAGGGAAGATCTTTCCGGGGTTGAGAATATTGTGGGGATCTAAAAGTCTCTTGATCTGGCGCATCAGGTCGTAGCTGGCGCCGTGCTCGGCGCGCATAAATTTGATCTTGCCCAGGCCGACGCCGTGTTCGCCCGTCGCCGTGCCGCCCAGCTCGATAGCACGGAAGACGATGGCATCGTTGGCGGCTTGGGCGCGCGCCTTCTCGTCTGGGTCTTCGGGGTTATAGAAGATCCCGACGTGAAAATTGCCGTCGCCGGCGTGGCCGAAGATCGGCCCGTTCACCCGATGCTCCGTAAGCTTCTGCCGAGCAAACTCGACCATGAAGGGGAACTTGGAGATGGGCACAGCGACGTCTACGGCGATGGCGCGCTTGCCCGGATTGAGCGCCGCTGCCGCGTAGGCCAAGTGATGGCGCGCCTCCCAGAGCCGGTCGCGCTCTTCGCGGCCGAGTGCGCTAGAGAAATGGGTGCAGCCGTTCTGCTCGCACAGCTCTTGCGCAAAGCGCAGATCGTCGCGCACGACCTCGAGAGCGTGACCGCGAAACTCCAGAAAGAGCGTGGGCTGCAGCGCCAACGAGAGATTCTTCAGATAATTGATGGCGTGGATGCAGTCGGGATCGAGCAGCTCTAGCGCTGCCGGTTCCAGACCCGATTGGACGATCTGGACGACGGCCTGGGCAGCCTGCTCCAGCGTCGGGAACGCCGCCGTCGCCGCGGAGACCTCTTTGGGGATGCCCGCCACGCGCAGGGTGATCTCCGTGAAGATGCCCAACGTCCCCTCCGAGCCGACAAAGAGATGGACCAAGTCATAGCCCGATGACGTGCGCAGGGCGCGATTGCCCACCCTGAGAACCTCCCCATTCGCAAGCACCACTTCTAACGCCAAGACGTAATCCTTGGTAGCGCCGTATTTGATCGCTTGGATGCCTGCGGCGTTGTTGGCGACCATCCCGCCGATGGTGCAGTCGGCGCCGGGGTCGGGAGGGAAGAACAAGCCGTAGTGCGCGAGCTTCTGATTGAACGCGACGCGCGTGACCCCCGGCTGGACGACGGCCTGCAAGTCTTCGGGATAGATCGCGAGAATCTGATTCATTCTCGACAGATCCAAGACGATCCCCCCGCAGACGGGGACGGGGTTGGCTTCGAGGCTCGTGCCCGCTCCCCACGCCGTGACGGGGATTTTACGCTCGTTGGCAAACGCGAGAATCTTGGAGATCTCTTGAGCGTCTTGGGGATAGATGACAGCCTCGGGCTTGTATTCAGGATGATGGGACTCATCGCGAGAATGGATGCTGAGTTCGGATTCGCCGGTGAGCACCCGGCCAGGGCCGAGCAGCTCTTCCAGGGTTTGAAGATCGGCGGTGGTCAACCGAGCCATAGCGCGGCTATCGTAGCGCAACTCTCTCTTCGCGTCAAATCTCTAGCGTCGTCGCAGTTCTTCGGGTTTGGGGAGCGCAAACGCGGCCCCGTTGACGGCGATCAGCGACTGATCGGCGACCGTGCGCTCGACAAACGCTAGATCTACCCCCTCGGGGCTGGCTCCCCGCTCCACCGTGCGCCCCGCGTCAATATCGAAACGCTGCACCAGCAGCATGTATTTATTATAGATGGGCTCGCCGATGCGACGCCCCTGACGGTCGAAGACTCCTCCCTGATAGATCACAAACTGCAACGTCGGGTTCCAAAATTGATACCCAAACTCCACGGCTAACTTGGCGTAATGGCCCTCGCTCGTCTTGACGTAGATCACCGTTCCTTGGATCTTGCCCGAAGCACCGCGGTACTTCTCCAGCTCGGCCCGCGTCAGCTCGGTGCGGTCGTACGAGGCCGCGACCAGCCGCTCAAAGTCGATCTCCGCGAAGCTGAGATGGTCCGCGATGATTACTGCGCGCACGGCCGCCAAGATCACCGCGAGGGCGATCGCCGCGCCCATGACGGTCAAGAGGCGCCCGTAGGTCAGGCCGCGCTTGCGAGGTTGAGGGCTGCTCATGCAGATTTAATCTCTCTCTATCCTCACAAACTTCTCGTTCACTTCTTTGACAACCCCATCAATGCTCGCGTGGTGGGCGACGCTCAAGAGATTGAAGTCGTTGATCGGGCCATCTAAGGGCTTAGCGATGGGATCGCCGATCTTGACCCTGTCGCCAACTTTCACGGTGGGGATGCTGGGCTTGCCTCGAGGGCCGTCTTGGTGCATGAAGATCTTCACGCGCGTCACTTTGTCGCGAATATCTACGACGTCTTGGGGAGTGGGGTGCCAGTCCAGATAGCGCTCCAGGCCTAGCTTCTTCATGGCTTCGGGGAGGGTGTCGTCCCAGGTGGGGGCGGGCTGCCCCGGCAGGGGGCGCAAGCTCACCTGATCCGCGACGTACTTGGCCGCTTCGATCACCAAGAAGCCGTTGGTCTTCTTGGTGACGGCGTGCTCGCCAACGTTGACTCTGTCGCCCATCAGCGGGCCGCCATCCAAGACGGCTAGCTTGTTATAGCGCGTCGTGTCCACGCCGACCATCGCTAAGATATCTAACAGATACGTGCCGACGGGGGCGAGCATGACGGTCTGCTTGGCGACCTCGCCGTAGACGTTAAAGTACTTCTCAGTCACGGGCTTGCCCTGAAAGAGCGCACGATACATATTATAGACGGTCTCGACGTTGTTGACGGTCACGCCGACGTGCAGGGGGATCTTCCCCGGTGGCACTTCCAGCCCCGTCACCGACTTCGTGAGCCATTTCTCCTCGCCCATGCCGTAGATGCTGGGGGTGTAGCGAATATCAAACCCGTACTTTTCGCGCAACGGCTCTAATAATTTCTTGTCTTTCTCTTTGGCCCCAATGAGGATCTGCTCAAAGCCGAAGATCCTCTTGAGCGCGTCGAAGACCTCCACGAACGCCTCGGCCTGGCTGATTAATAGGATTTTGTCGGCTTCATAGCCGGGTTCGCCCTCCTCGGCGTTGACGATCAGAATCTTTGTCGGGGTGAGATACTTAAAGTACGTAGGGAAGCCGGCGCCGCCTGCGCCGATCAACCCCATCTCGCGAAAGAGCTTGACGGCGTCCTCGCGCGATTGCACGGTAGCAAGGGCCATAGTCTCGATTCTCCTTCCGGGTAAAATGCTCTCCATCATAGGGGGTCTAGTCACATCTTTCAACGGGGGCGTTGGGGCTGGGATCGGGGGCGCAGCGCTAGAACGGCTTTAGCTGCTGCTTGGGCAGCGGCGCGCAACGTCTGGAGATCGGCGCTCTCTCCGGCGGGTGCAGTGGCCAGAATGGCGACGAAGAGCGTGCCCTCCTGCCAGAAGACTCCTACTTCACCCTCGTCGCTGGCTAGCTCGAGGGTGACCCCTTCTAGCGTCTGTTGCTCGGTCTTCTCATAAGTGATAAGCAGATTGCGCGCTTCGCTGATCTTAGCAGCCTCTTTGAATTTGAAGATCGCGATCCCCAGATGATCTACCTTGCCGCTCCACGGCCCACCCGGCGTAGGGGTGTAGGACGCATGGGCGGAGTGATCTTCGCCGGGGAAGATCGGGTCGATGCGAGATTCTTTGTTGACCAAGATAAAGCCCTCAATGGCTTCGGGGAGGAGCTGGCCCGGCAGAGGCCCGGTAGCTTTTGGCGCTCCCGGATTCATCCACAGAAAGACCCCCACCAACAGCGCGGCTCCTACGGCCAACAGGACCCATAAGATCGGATTATTGGTCATCGTTCCTCCTTAAGAGATAGTACTCTTTAGCATAGAGCAGAGGCACTAGTGACGTCAACTGTTGTACCAGCTTTTGCAAGAAGCTCTCTCAGATCGTAAGATTGTACTTACAAGTCGAGAAATGAGGTGAGCGTAATGCTACGGAAGACAGCAGTAACCCTGATGCTACTGATTCCCGGACTGCTCGCCGTTGGCTCAGCGACTGATCAAGAGAGACCCGCGTGTTATTGGCCTTGAGACCAGAAGATTCGCTCGCGCTGGCGCTCGATCTCGCTCCTGAAAACACCGTCATCTGTCTTAGGCCCGGCATCTATGGCAAAGGTGAAGAGATCAAAATTACGAATGGAGGGTTCACTCTGGGCGGGAGCGGCCCAGAGAAGACGATTCTATACGGTTCGTTCTCCATCCGTTGGGTGGAGAGGGATGAATTCTCACCTAGCACGAAGAGATCTGCCCGCTGTACGGGAGGTTCGCTTTACGGATTTAACGATTGTAAGGCGCGATGACCCTGTGAACAGAAATCCAGCCATCTGGACAACTTATATTCGCTCTTCGATCTGGAAGACCGGGCGTATCGTGCTAGACAACATTGAACTGTTGAACTTCCCTAAGAGTTATGAATCAGCAGTATGCAGCAGTATCGATGATGGCATCCAAATAGGCTCAGGCATGGAATTGGAAGTAAACCATAGCGTATTCCGAGGGTTCGGGACCGCCATTGTCAGCTTTCATGACTCCCCTTCAGGGGAAATGAGCGATGAGCCTCGCATGACGATCCGCAACAGTTACTTCTATCACAACTGTCGAGCCATTATGGCCCAGCGCCTCCAACTGGTGAATACCAAGATAGAGAAAAACGCCATAGGCGTTTTCGTATCGGGCAACGCCTCGATGAAAGACACAATAATAGCAGAGCAAGACGCCACGAGCCGCTGCTTGCCCTAAATTTCCCCACTGTCGGCGTTGCCCGATCTTTGCTTAATAAAAATTCCCAGCGCAGGAGGAGCTTATGAGAGCGCTCTGGTTCGTATTGTTGGCCATAGCCATAGCGTGGTTGATCCCGGTCGGTACAGTGGTGTAATGGTAACGTCTAGATGGGAGGGAATGGTATGCTAAAAGCGCGCTGGGTAATAGCCATAAGTTGCGTGATTCTTCTAGGAATTGGGTTGGGGCTTCTTAGAATGGCATCAGATAGACCAGCTATTGGAGAGCAGATCGCCGCGCTGCCGCAAGAACCACCTGTTGTCAGCCCCCAAGAGCAATTTTTCCGCTGTTCCCCCGAGTTCTTTGGCTTCCCCCAAGAGGAACAGCTCTTGCGAGTTCCACAGGACTATCCCACGATCCAAGCGGCGATTGACGCCGCTCCTAGCGAGGCCAAGATTCTTATAGCTCCTGGAACTTACCAAGAGAATCTGGTCATTCGCAGGAGCGTGCGACTGCAAGGAGTCTCACGAGATCACGTGATCTTAAAGGGCGCCAAGAAAGACCTTTCGACTATTCTGATTGTGGGCACTTCTCATCCTCTACCTTCCAATAACGAATATTTTCGCGTGCTCATCGAAAACCTCACTATCGCGGAGAACTCTGGCGGTCTAGGCGCGATAGAAGTAATAGGCTTCCCTCATGTGCTCATACGCGACAATGCTTTTCGCGATAATAGAAGTGCAAGTCTCTTTGCCATAGGGTTTCCGGGGCGGAACCTACCGCCTGATCTCATCGGCCACGTTTCCATTTGCAGGAATCTCTTCAACGGGAGTGGAGTCGAAGTCTTTCCTGCAGAGATGCAGTTTGTGAGCATCATAAGCAACACCTTTCTCAATGCAGGAATTGGGGTAGCGTACAGCAAGGCTTTGGTGCCTTGGGATGATCCAAGAACAAGGTCATCACAACCATATGCGCGTGTGTATATCTACAAGAACACGATCCAGGCAGATCGCTTTTTAGGATGGGGTATCTCGTTATCCGATGCCCAACAGGTAGCGATCCAGGAGAACACTATAGAAGGAGCAGGTTTTGCTGGAGTTAGTTTGAGTGAAGAGAGTGAGGCTGTTATCATCGACAACCTCATGCGTGGGAATAAAACCGGCATTATGATCAGTCAAGGGCGCGCTTGGCTAAAGGGCAACCGGGTTGAGGGCAATGGTAATCCCTCTTTGGCTTCCTACACGGGGGGCGTTCTGATCGGCAGTTTGGCTCAGGTGGAGTTAGAGGGAAATGAGATAGCAGAAAATCTTGGTTGGGGAATCATTACTACGAATACCGCAAGTGTGATAACTTGCCGAGACAATCGAGTTCGTGGAAACCGCGTCGGTGATTACGGCTGGTATAGCAGCGATCCTCCGATTGAGCCACAGCCCAGCCCAGAGCTGAAACAGAAGTGCGAGGGTAAATGATTGCCCAAGTAGTTCAATGACAAGGAGGAGATCATGAGTTCCAAGTATGGATTGGGCTTGCTGGCGGCGGTATTGGCAATAATAGTTTCGATGTTGATAAGGCCATCGTCTGTCCCTAGAGCCATGGATACCCCAGATGGGACACAAGCTCAGGTGAATCGTTTAGCACTTCGTGTGCCAGAGGATTTCCCCAAGATCCAAGACGCCATCAACGCCGCGGCCGAGGGCGCCACGGTCTTGATCGGAGCGGGTCTATACAAAGAGAACCTGCAGATAGGGAAGAGCTTGCGTTTGGTGGGCACGGGGCAGGCGCAAGTCCAGATTCGAGGAGCCGATGCCAACAAATCCGTGATCTCCGTCGTCTCTAAGGTGCCAATCCAAGTCTATTTTCAGGGCTTCACTCTGGGCGATCTTAGCGCTACGGCTCCCTCTCCCAGCCCTCAACTTACCGCAGGTCTTTTTATCGCCGGCCCTGTGCAGGCCATCCTGCGACAAGTCACCATCGCTGGATTGGGAGCGGGTGTGGCTGCTTTTTCCCTCATGCCCGGTGAATTCGATCCCGCTTTGATCTCCTTTCAACCCCAGACCGTTTTGGAAGAGGTGCGGGTCGTTCGGAATGGAGGGGGTATATTAGGAGCGTCGGTTTACGTCTCGATTCTCCGCTCGGAGTTATCGGAGAACGGGATGGGTTTTACAGGCGATCTTCTCTACATGGTCAAGAGCACAGTGCGTAAGAACCAGCTCTGGGGAGTGAATCTGGAATTTTCGGGTTACTACGGCCCTCAGCACCTAGGGCGCTTGGACAGCAACGAGATCGCAGAGAACGGCGTAGGGGTCGTTCTCCGTGCCGGAGAAGACGCAACCAACAGTTGGCTGTGGATGGATGAGAACAGAATCATCAAGAATCAAGAGTATGGGATTGTCGTCCTTAGCAGGGCGTGTCCGATGGCGATTCCTCCTCTCGCTGCGACATTGGGCAAGGAGAGCGCATCGATTCGGATCTATGGATCTGAAAACGAACTGCGAGACAACGCCAAAGCAGACCTTTGCCCATCCGACTACCCCTGGCCCCCGGGGTTCAGAAAGTAGCTCAACACCAGAAGCGCTGATCGCTCCTCCCTCTCCTTTTGTTCTCCCACCCTCCTTGCCGTACCCCTGGCATCCCCCTGAAATCCTCGCTCAACGGCCATTTCGCG
>JANXAU010000071.1 GCA_025061735.1 Candidatus Bipolaricaulota bacterium | reverse complement strand
AGTGAAATGAGGAGATCATGCGTCGCCGCTTAGCGATTCTTGGAATAGTTCTGCTGGGCATCGGGGGCGTCAGCGCGATTGGGCTGTGGTGGGCGCTGGGGCCAGGAGCCTCTCAACAGATCTCCACGACGGACTTGCCCTCTCTGCCGGAGCTGCCCGCGCCCCCTTCTCCGCCAGCCCCCGAACCGGCCTCGCCAGACCCAGAGGATTCACGGCCTGCGGAGTCGTCGGCCGCCCTCAAAGTCGGCGTCCTCGACCAAGGCAAGCTGACCGTCGAGGGGCGCGGTCAACCCTTCGCCACCGAAGAGTACTCTTTAAAACGCTTAGAATCGGGGGAGATCGTCCTAGAATCTAGAGGGACCCTGACGTTCAAGATCGCGTTTATTAATGCGCAAGCGACGTTTATGCAGGTCATGCGTTTCAATAGCGAAAAACGCCCGCTTAGCTATCAGTTGGCGCTCCACGGGCCGGTCGGCATTGGGAATCGCAAGGTGAGCGCGCTCTTCCGGGCGACCGAGGGCGTCCTCCACGACGGCGAGAAAGAGAGCACCATTCAATTGCCCAAAGAGCCGTTTCTGCTCTTGGGGATGTTCAGCTCTTACACTCTGTTGACGCTGTGGGCTGAACCGGCTGAGCCGCTGACGCTCAAAGTCATCACGCTGCGCGGGGAACGCGGCGCGGGTGCTCCTCCCACCCCCGAAGTGACCCTCGAGCGCTTAGGCATCGTTCGTCTGCAAGGGCCGGAGAGCACTAGCACAGAGGCCGAAGAGTATCTGCTCCAGAGCGAGCGCTTCTCGCTGAAGTTCTATCGCGACGGCGAGCGCTTCTTGGGGATGCGCAGCGTCGCCACCGAAAAAGACCCCGAAGGGATCTTCTTTATCTATCGCAGCGATCTCTTCCCCAAGGGCTTCACCGTTCTCCAAGCCCCTTAAGCCGGGGACACCCGCTCTTGTCTGGTTGCCCCTGTGAGACTATAGTAATGGGTTGAGGTTTGCGTTGGAATCTCGCTTAAAGAAGGGAAGTGGGCTATGATGGTTCTCTTGCGCGGTGGTTTTTTGGCAGGGCTGTTGTTAGGGCTGATCGTGTCGTTGGGGCAGGCCCAGTCCCAGGGGGGCGGGGGCAGTCCGCTCTCCCCGGAGGTCTTGGGGATTGATCTGAAGTCTCCCATCCCAGCCGATGGCAGCAAGATGTTCGGAGCGGTGCGCTTTCGCGATGCCGACGGAGATATCGTTCAGGCGCGCTTTGAGGTCATAGAAGCCGTAGACTTTGCGCCGTTCAGCTTCAATCCCAAAGTGAAGGGGCAGACTCAGGGGAGTTTTCCGTTCTTTGTCTTCTCGCGCATCCCCCAGAAAGTCCGGCTGCGGGTCACGCTCGTAGACGAAGCAGGCAACCAGAGCACGCCCGTTGCGTTCGGCTTTGAGGCCGTCGTGCTGATTCAGTTCTTGGGCAAGTGGGGGACGCGTGGCACAGGGGATAGCCAATTCAATGGGATCTCGCATATCGCGCTGAACGCCAGAGGCCAGCTCTACGTGACCGACTTTGACACCAATCGCGTGCAGCGGTTCACCAGCGACGGGCAGCCTCTCTCGGCGTGGGGCGGGCGCGGCTCCGGCAGCGGCCAACTGATGGGGCCGTTGGGGATAGCCGTTGACCCTCAGGGCTTCGTCTACGTCGCCGATGCGGGCAATCAGCGGGTGCAGAAATTCACCGAGAGCGGCGGGTTCGTCGCGCAGTGGGGCGGCCTGGGCACGGGCGAGGGGCAGTTCAGCTTCCCTACGGGCGTCGCTACCGACCCGGCGGGCAATCTCTACGTCGTAGACAAAGTCAATAACAGGGTGCAGAAGTTCAGTCCAACGGGGACGCTGATCGCGCGCTGGGGGAGCTTCGGCAACGGCGATGGGCAGTTCAACTCCCCCAACGATATTGCCGTGAGTGCCCAGGGCTTTGTCTATGTATTGGACACAGGCAACGCGCGCGTCCAGAGATTTATGTTAGACGGCTCGTATCTGGGGCAGTGGGGATCGCCCGGGGAGCGCGACGGGCAGTTCAGCGCCCCTATGGGGATCGCCGTAGATTCCCAGGGCAACGTCTACATCGCCGACACGTGGAACGACCGGATTCAGAAGTTCTCTAAAGATGGGGCGTTCATCGCCAAGTGGGGCAGCTTGGGCAGCGGGGATGCGCAGTTCAATCAGCCCGTGGATATCGCCGTAGATGCCGACGGCGTGATCTTCGTCGCAGACAACGGAAATTCGCGCATCCAGAAATTGAAGTTCAAGTAGCTCGTTGAGAGTCTAAGTAGCCTTGCAGGATGAGCACAGCGGCGAGGGCGTCGCGCACGCGCCGGCGCCGGCGCCGACTGACGTCGGCGCTGAGCAGCACGCGCTCGGCCTCGGCGGTCGTTAAGCGCTCGTCGAACAAATGCACTCTGATATGAAAGCGCTCTTCGAGCGTCTTTTTGAACTCTAGAATCGCCTGGGCTTGCGGCCCCACCGAGCCGTCCATATTCATTGGAAAACCCAGCACCATCTCTGAGATCTTCTGAGAAGTGATCAGCTCTTTTAGATACTCCAGATCGGACTCCAGCGAAGAGCGCTCATAGACGCCGTAGGGGCTGGCCAGCGTCTGGGACTCATCGCTGATGGCCAACCCTAAGCGCCTCTCACCCACGTCGATTCCTAGAATGCGCCCCATCTTTCACGAGTCTACCCAATCCCAAGCTCTCTTGACAAATCGCCATGCGTGCCGCAAGATAAATAGATGGGTGGGAGGGAGATGATCGTATGGCAGCCGAGGTGCTTCAGTTGCCTTATAAGACGCAGCCGTCTGCTAAGATCGTCGAGCGCATCCAGCAAGCGATCGGCACGGGAGAGATCGTGGTCTTTCCCGCGGAGACGTCTTATTCTATCGGCGGGGATGCGTTCCAGGCCAAGGTCGTCCAGAGACTGCAAGGGCTGAGGCGAGAAGACAAGCCGTTGGCTCTGTATATCGGCAGCATGACCGAGCTGCGGCTCTATACAGTCCCGTTGCTACCGCGCCTCCGACGGGCGCTGGAGCGCCTCTTGCCCGGCCCCAGCGTCGTTGTGCTTCGCGCCACACCGGCCGCGCCCCGCGCCGCGGTGGGCCGCCACGCCGAGATCGAAGTCCACTATCACAGCAGCCGGAGCTATCAGATCTTCTACGAAGCGGCGGGCCGACCGCTCGTGGGGTTCAGTCTCTCTCTGTGGGACCCCCAAGAGATTCTCCATCAGTTCTCCGAGAAGAGCGACGTGATCGTCCTGACCGAAGAACCGCTAAAGCGCGAGCAGATGGCTCTCATAGATTTCACGCAAGACCCGCCGGTGGCGCGGCAGGGGGAGCTGCCCAAAGGGCTGCTCTAAGAGTATGCTGATCGTGAATATTGGTCAGCTGGTGACCCCGCGCGGGACGACGGCGCTGGCGGGTCATGCCATGCGCGCTATAGAGATTCGCGCGGATGCGTACGTTCACATCCAAGACGGCGTGATTCTCTCCGTGGGGGCCATGTCGCAAGCTCCTCACGATAAAGAGGTCTTCGATGCCCAAGGGGGCGTTGTGATCCCCGGCTTGGTGGATCCGCACACGCACGCCGTCTTCTACGGCACTCGCGAAGACGAGTTCTTGGCGCGTTGTCAGGGAGAAAAGTACGGGAAGGGGATTTTGACGAGCGCCGAGCACGTTCGGCGGGCGTCGCTAGAGCAGATTTATCAGTTCTCAAAAAGATTTCTCTTAGAGATGATGCGTCTGGGGACGACAACGGTCGAGATCAAGAGCGGCTATGGGCTGGACACCGAGAGCGAATTAAAACTGTTACGTGTCATCCAAAAATTGAGGGAGGCCCTCACCCCGGCTACGCCCCCCCTCTCCCGTTCAGACGGGAGAGGGGTTGGGGGTGAGGGCCTTGAGATCGTGTCCACGTTTTGCGGGGCGCACGCCGTGCCCGCGGGAGTCGAGACATCTGCATATATTCGCGAAGTCATCGAAGAGATGCTGCCGCGCGTGCAGAGAGAACATCTTGCAGAATTTGGGGATGTCTTTTGCGAGCGGGGATTTTTCGGCATAGACGAGAGCCGCGAGATCTTGCGAGCGTGCCGGGCTGCAGGGTTAGAGCTGAAGATTCACGCCGACGAACTCAGCCCACTGGGCGGAGCCGAGCTGGCCGCCGAGCTGAGGGCGGTCTCGGCAGACCATCTCTTGCACATTTCTGATAACGGCATCGCAGCGATGAGAGAAGCTGGCGTCGTCGCGGTGCTCCTGCCGGGGACGGCCTTTTCGCTCCACGCCCCTTACGCGCCCGCCCGAAAGATGATAGACGCGGGCTTGAGCGTGGCGTTGGGGACAGACTTCAACCCCGGCACGTGTCTGATCTATTCGATGTTTTTTATGATCGCGCTGGCCGTATTGAAGATGCGAATGACCGTTGAAGAAGCGCTCACGGCGGCAACGCTGAATGCTGCGGCTGCTCTACGTCGCGCTCATGCGATTGGGAGCCTCGAGCCGGGCAAGCGCGCCGATCTGGTCGTGCTCGACTTAGAGAACTACAGACAGATCCCGTACTTTATGGGGCACGAGGGCCGGTTCGTGCGCGCGGTAATCAGCGGCGGAAGAGTTGCGTATGAGAGAGCTTCAGCTTGAAGCCTACGCCAAGCTCAATCTGGGATTAAAAATCTTGGGCAAGCGCCCCGACGGCTACCACGAGATCGAGACGCTCTTTCAGAGCATAGACCTCCACGACACGCTCACCCTTGAGCTTCACGAGCAGCCCCGTATTGCGCTTCAGATAGACAGCCCCTGGCCCATTGCCCAAGGGCGAGAGAATCTCGTCTATCGCGCAGCAGAGATGGTTCTCTCTTACGCCGCCGAGAGCCGCGGGGTGCGCATCTTCTTAAAAAAGCGCATTCCGGTGGGGGCAGGGCTGGGGGGCGGCTCCAGCGACGCTGCGGCTACGCTCGTAGGGCTGAACCAGCTCTTGGGATTGCACTTTCGCAGCACTGATCTTCACTCATTGGCGCTCAAGCTGGGCAGCGATGTCCCGTATTTTCTCGTGGGGGGACTCTGTCGCGGACGCGGGCGTGGGGAACTCTTGGAGCGCCTTCCCCCTCTATGGGGAGACTATACGTTCGTGTTGGTCAAGCCCCCGTGCTCGCTCTCAACCGAAGAAGTCTATCGCGAGTACGATCATCTGGTAGAGCGGGGCTGGCAACCCTCGCTAGCAGATTCAGAGTTTATCGTCTGCGTCAACGATCTGGAAGAAGCAGCGTTGCGACTCTGCCCGGAACTACGGGACTGTCGTCAGCGCATTGCTGAGTTTCAGCCCGATCTGTGGGGCCTGAGCGGCAGCGGGCCGACGTACTACGCCGCGTGGCGCTCGCCAACGAGCGCAGCGCAGGCTTATGCAACGCTAGAAGAGCTGAGAAAAAAAGAGGGCTATTGGCTCGCTCAGGCTCGTGCGACAGATATTATCCCCCCAAGCTCGACATCACCGTCCGGGTGATCTGGCCCTCCTCCCAATGGTGCCCCCACGGCTTGATCTGCACAGCCTTCAGAATTCCCGCCGCGATCGCCTCTTCGTCCCCGCGCCGGATGGCCTCCCGAAGGTTGACGTGCAGATCATACGCCAAGCACGGTCGAATCTCGCCGTTGGCCGTCAGACGAATGCGACTGCACGTGGCGCAGTACTTGTCCGAGATCGGCGTGATGAAGCCCACTTTTCCCGGTGCACCGGGGACCTTCCAATAGCGCGCCGGGCCGTTGCCCCGCTCTTGAACGGGAACCAAGCCGTACTCTTCTATCAGACGCTCTTTGACGCGCGTGAGGTTGAGATACCCGCCCATCCCGTTGAGGCTCAGCGCCTCGCCGATGGGCATCAGCTCCAGAAAGCGCACCGTCACTCTTTCTAAAAGTGTCAAGCGAAAAAGATCGTCTATCTCGTCATCGTTGAAGCCCTTGAGAATGACAGCGTTGATCTTGATGGGAGTCAGCCCCACGTCAATGGCGCGGCGCAGCCCGTAGAGAACTGTCTGCAAGTTCCCAAAGCGCGTGATCTTTCGGAATCTATCGGGTCTTAACGTATCTACGCTGACGTTGACGCGATCCAGCCCCGCTTCTTTGAGGTCTTGAGCGAACAGCTCCAAAAGCATCCCATTCGTCGTCAGCGATATGTCTTTAAGCTGGCACTCGTGCTTAAGCCGATATATCAATTGGGGGAGCTGGGGTCTGACCAACGGCTCGCCCCCGGTGATGCGCACGCTCTCGATCCCCAGCTTCTGCGCCACCTTGACAACGGTGACGATCTCGTCAAAGCTCAGTATCTCTTTGGGATCGAAGAACTTGACATGCAGCGGCATACAGTAGTGACAGCGCAAGTTGCAACGATCTATGACCGAGATGCGCAGATAATTCACGATGCGGCCAAAGCGATCTTTCATAGAGACCCATTATAAATGTTGATCTAGCCAGTCTGCAATTCTTTGCAGTCGGTCTAGTCTCAGATCGGGCGGGCCGGAGCGCGACAGCCCGTGACTCGTCTCTCTTGGGTAGCGCACGAAGACGACCTCGCGCTTCAGTCTCTTGAGCGCGATGAAGAGCTGCTCGGCCTGCTCGATGGGACAGCGCAGGTCTCCCTCGCTGTGAATAATCAAGAGCGGCGTCTTGATGTTCTTCACGTACTTGAGAGGCGATTGGTTCCAGCGCGGCTCGATGCGCTCCCACGCATCGCCGGCCCAGTAGCCGTCTATCGTGCCGGGGAAATCGCACGTCCCAAAGTCGCTAAGCAAGTTGACGACACTTCTGTCCGTAATAGCACACTTGAAGCGATCGGTATGCCCAACGACCCAGTTGGTCATATAGCCCCCATAGCTACCTCCGGCGATGGCCATGCGCTGGGGGTCTACGTAGGGCAGAGCCGCGGCGTAATCGGCAGCGGCCATCACGTCTTGAAAGTCGAGATTCCCCCAGTCCCCTCGAATAGCCGAAGCGAAGCGCTCTTCGCGGCCGGTGCTGCCGCGCGGGTTGGTGTAGAACACGATATAGCCACGAGCGGCGTGGTACTGAAACTCGTGAAAGAACGCGTTGCCGTACTGGGCATGTGGCCCGCCGTGCACGTAGAGCAAGAGTGGGTACTTTTTCTTGGGGTCAAAGTGCGGGGGCTTGAGCAGCCAGCCCTGCAGCTTGGTGCCGTCTTGGCTGGAGAACCAGACTTCTTCGGGTTCGCTGATCTGCACCTCGCTGAGAAACGCTTCGTTGAGCTGGGTCAGCGGGCGCAGGGAGAGCGCTGCGCCGTCGAGAGAGCCGAGGAAGACCTCGGCGGGTCGGGTGGGCTGGCTGATGAGCAGCGCGAATCTTCTTGCGCTAGCGTCGGCACTGGCGCTCACGACGTTGAGCGCGCCGTGGGTGAGCGCGGTGGGCGCCCTTCCATCTAGAGTGACAGAGTAACAGTGTGTGTTGCCCTGATCGCTCACAAGGAAGAAGAGCTTTTGGCCGTCGGCCGACCAGAGGGGAAGACTTCCTCCGGTGAAAGCCTCTTGGGTGTCGGTGAGCGTCGTGTGTCCCAGCGTGCGGTCGAGGGAGAGCGTTAAGCAGCGGGCGTCGCTTCGGCCATCGGCAGCGACGACCCACAATCGAGTGTGGCGCGGCACCCACGGGTCTTCGCGGTCGTCGCTGGCCAGATAGGCGATCTGATCTCTATACCAAGACAAACTGTGCTTGGTGCCGATGGGCGCGGGCAGTCTTCTCAGCGCTCCGCCCGTCGCCGAGACGACCCAAATATCTTGGTCAATGTAGGGACGATCATCGGGATCGGCGCTACGATTAGAGACAAACGCGATAGACTTCCCATCGGGCGACCATGCCAGATCGTGGTCGTCGTAGTCGCCGTTGGTGATCTGTTGGGCGTGGCCGGTGAGAGCGTCGCAGACCCAGATATGCTGGCGCATATCCAAGAAGCCGAAGCCGTCCAAGCGATAGTTCATGCGCGTGATGACTCTGGGCGGGTTGGATCTTTTGGTCTCTTCGCGCTTCTTGATGGCGTCTTGGGTCCAGTCTGGATGCGTGGGTCTGAACGCGAAGGCGAGCTTCTGGCCGTCGGGCGACCATGCCAGCGAGCTGAAGCTGCCCTCGTCTAGCTTTGTTAACTGAAACGCTTCGCCGCCGTCGGCGGGGATGATCCAAATCTGGGTGCGCTTCTCTTTGGTTCTCAAGAACGCGATGCGCCGGCCGTCAGGCGACCAGCGTGGGGAAGCGTCGCTCACTTCACCGAACGTGAACGGGCGCACTTCTCCAGACTCGACATCGGCCAGCCATAAGTGAGAGAGATAGCGATTCTTCTCGCTGTCTACGGTCTTGACCGTAAAGACGATCTTTTTGCCGTCGGGGCTGATCTGGGGATCGCCCAGATATTTGAGCTTCATGAAATCTTCAGCGACGATGGGACGCTTAGACATAGATAATCCCTCCGTGTTGGATGTAAAGATCGAGCACGGCTTTGGCTTCGTCACGACAGACATTTCCGACAAACTCGAACCCACGAGCTTTGAGATACTCATACGATTCGGGGAAGACCGGCCCTTCATCGAAGCCAATTCTGAGAGCGTCTTCGCGGCTCGCTCCCCAGACGACGCGCTTGATTTTACTCGCAAAGATCGCGCCCAGACACATCGCGCACGGCTCGCACGAAGTGACCAACTCGTACTGAATCTTCGGATTGGCGTTGAG
>JANXAU010000073.1 GCA_025061735.1 Candidatus Bipolaricaulota bacterium | reverse complement strand
CTGCAAGACCGCGGGCTGGCCTACGGTTGCCGACGGCAAGATGCTGGCAATTCCTACGATGAAGACGAGACCGAGCCATCTCCTCCAGAGCATAAGCCTCCTCCTTATTTAATCATCGCTTTTATAACTTTGATTGCACCCCCATCCCTCTTCCCTTCTAGGGAGAGGGTGCAGGGTGAGGGTCTCTCTACGGCAATCTTCCCAGCTTCTGCACGCGATGGTTCAAGAGCTCGACGATGTAGATATTCCCGTCGGCGTCTATCCCAAGATCTTGCGGGAAGTCAAAGCGCCCTTCGGTTCTTCCGCTGCCTCCCCAAAGCTCGATAAAGCGCCCCTCGCTGGTGAACCTCTGCACGCGATCGTTGCCTTGATCGACGACGAGAATATCGCCTTTGCTGTCTACCGTCAAGCCCCGCGGGGTGTCAAATTGCGCCGGCCCGGTCCCTTTGCGCCCCCACTTGGCCAAGAATCTCCCGTTGGGATCGAATTTCTGGACGCGATGGTTCCCGGAATCTGCTACATAGACGTTGCCCGCGCTGTCTACGGCGATCGCTGTCGGTTCGTAGAACTGGCCATCGCCGCGCTCCAGCGGGCCGGTGCCGTCGGGATCGACACAACCGGAGCGCGGATCGCTGGCGCGCTCCAGCTCGCACCGGCTCCCCCACGCCCGCTGCGAGACCCCGTTGAGATCAAATCTCTGCACGCGATGGTTCAGCTTGTCGGTCACGTAGAGCACCCGATTCTTGCTGTCTACGGCGATACCCAGCGGGGTCTCAAACAGCCCCAGAGCGCTGCCCCGGCTGCCCCACTTGGTGACAAAGCAGACGCCGGGGACGACGGGCTTGGACGGTGCGGGGCAAGAAGTTGCGTCTATTCTGAATTTCTGAATGGCGTTGTTGCCGCTGTCCACGACATAGACGTTGTTCTCGCTGTCTACAGCGACGTCGGTCACCCCGTCGAATTGGGCCTCGCCGGGGACGAGCGGGCCGCCGCCATCGGGGTCGGTGCAGCCTTCACGGAGCAGACACCGGCTGCCCCACAGATAGAGAGGCAGCTTGGTCGGGCGCACCAGGCGCTCTTGATCGAAGATCTGAACCCGATGGTTGCCCGTGTCGGCAACAAAGACCCGACCAAGGCCATCTACGGCCAACCCCTGCGGGTTGTTGAATTGCCCAGGGCCGCTGCCCAGGCTGCCAAACTGATCCAGAAAATACAGATCGCTCGCGAGCTGACGCCCTACGATGAACTCAAACGTCTCCGGCTGACGAAGCAAGCCCGGATTGTTCTGATTCCCCCGGATGTCCGAGAGCGAGACCTTCACCTGCGCTCGCTGGGCGTTGGGGCAGACGACCCTGAACGTCAACTGGCCCTCTTGTTGGCCGAGGGCCTCCTGGCTGACATCTACAGACCCTAAGAGAGAGTCGCGTATCTCTTGAGCGCCCTCTTGGCGGACGCGCTGGCAGGTCGTCAGCCGTCCGATGGTAGGCGGCTGGAACGTGACCGTGCTGAGATCGCCTTCGCGATCTATGAAGTTGACCTTCAGCTCGCGCGTCGCACCGATGGGGATCTCGGGAGCAAACTCGATCTTGGTAATGACCGGGTCAGAGCCGACGGCTTTAAACGAGAAGACCTTGGGCTGGCTGATGTTCTTCTTGGCGTCTTCCAAGACGACGCTGAGCGTCACGTCTTGGGGGGCGACGCTGAAGATGCGAAAGTCAAACGCGCCACGCCCAGCGTCCTGCCTGACCAACGGCGGCTCGAAGCTGAACGTCTGATCTCGTCGGAACGATCCCTCGCCGGTGGCCTCGACGACCCGGAAGGTCACCTTGACGATATCCCCGTCGCTGTCTTCGTAGCCGATCGAGCCGATGAAATCCCGCCCATCGGCCGCGATCCAGTTGACAATAGCAGCGGGGCCGGGGCATCTATCGGCGGGCAGCCCCGGCGGCGCTACGACGCACCGGCCCTTGGGCAACTGAATGTAGAGAATTCTTGGGGCATTGGGGCTTTCGATCTGGGACTGGGAGAGCAGAACCGTCAGCGTGCCAAAGAGCATAGAGAGCACGGCTATAGAGAGCAGACTTCTCCAGGACCTCCTCATGCCTCTCGCCTCCTTCAGCGGGCTGGATTGAGGGGAAGAGCACGTTAACTAAAGTGCGGCGGCAGCTCATAAGAGCCGACGGCGTACTCGCTGGGATAGAGCGCCACGCGCTGACCCCCAGCGCGCAATTGCACATAGAAGGGCCGCACGCCATCGAACGCCGGCGCCCCTCCGATGCGATTCAACCCGTAGGCTTGGTCGTGCGCAATCGCTAATCTTAACGGATCGCGATTCTGTTCTTCAATGCTGTAGAAGCGAATCAGTCCGACCACTCCGTTGAGCCTGGTCGCCTCCAGAGCCGTGACGAGTCTATCGCCGTCGGCGGTACCGATACGCCGCGCGGCATCGGCGAGCGCGTAGAGCGCGTCATAGGTTGTCGCCGCGGTGTAAGGCGGGCGCGCGCCGAATCTCCGAGAGTAGTTGCTGTAGAACTCGGCGGTGCGGGCGCCCACTTTGGGGGCTTCGGCGGCGAAATCTGTCAGGACATAGCCCAGGGCGGCGCCGCCGAGATCTTCTCTCAGCAGGGCCTCGTTCCAGCCGAAGAGACCGATCTTGACCTTGTTCTGTGACCACGCTGTGGTGAACGCCGCGCCGTAGGACGCATCGAAGAAGGCCGTGACGGCGGCCGAGACGCCGATCCGTTGCAGGCGCTCCAGCAGCGCGGTCGGCTGGGCATCGCTGAGATTGCCTACGACGGTGAGACCCGCCCGGGTAAGACGCGTCATCAAGCCGGCACGAAATTCGGCGCTGGCGGCGTCGCCCACAAGCGCGACTTCGCCCTTGCCCGGAAGCCTCCCGCTCTGGAGCAGCGGGCTCAAAAACTCACCGGCAAACAGGCCCCCATCGAAGATCTGAACCGCCGGGCTGACCACCCCAACTCGGAAGAGATATTTGAGATTGGCATAATTGGCCGCGACCTGATCGGTGCCCCCACTGGAAGCTCCCGTGATCAGCACGGGCACCTTCAAGCGCGGCAGTTCTGAGAGCAGAGCCGCGACCGTCTCGGATCGCAAGATACCTACAATCGCTTGAGCGCCTTGACCGGCCAGCGTGCTCAGCGCGGTGCGGACGCGGGCGGCATCGGCTTCGGTCTCCAAGTCGGCGGGAATGATTCGGTAGCGGAGTTCATCGGCGGCCAACTGCGCTCCGTTGAGAATGCCCACCCCCAGCGGGAGCCGGCTACCGTAGAGGACTCCCACGGTAAGGGTAGGCGCTTGCGCATCGGTCCTGAGGCGACTAAAGAGAACCGCTCCGGCGGCAAGGCCGAAGCCCCGGAGGAAGGCCCGTCGGCTACAAGACTTCATCGTCTTTCGCCTCCTTTAGAAGCTATTATACAGAAAAATTAGCCCAAACACTCAAAATATAATACACGAAGATCCCGAAGAAAGTTTCAAGGTGATCTCTATTACCGACCGTTAAGGGCCTTGGCGATAAACTAAAAGAACCCTCTCACTCGATCCTCTCACCACCCACCGCACCAGCAGGTGGCGGAGCCCCGCACCCCGCCGGGGCTCTTTTCTCTTATCTTTGCAGAATCTCGGCGATCGCGCCCGCCGCGCTCAACACGTCCGAACGACTGACATCCAGATGGGTCACCAAGCGAATCTTGCGAGGCCCAATCGCGTGGACAAGAATGCCCCGCTCTCGCAGCGCGTGCACCAGCCTCTCCGCGGGCGTCTTCTGGAGAGTGAATACAATAATATTCGTCTCGACCGGTTCTAGCGAGATCTCTGGGATCTTCTTCAGCTCTTGTGCCAGCAGCTGCGCGTTCTCGTGGTCTTCTCTGAGGCGCTCGACGTGATGCTCCAGCGCATAAAGTCCTGCGGCGGCCAGGATGCCCGCTTGGCGCATCCCCCCGCCGAGCATCTTGCGCACTCTCCGGGCCTGCTCGATGAACTCCCTGGAGCCGACCAACATCGAGCCTACCGGTGCCCCCAGCCCCTTCGAGAGACAGAACATCACCGAGTCGAAGCCTTCGGTCAGCTCTCGAACGCTCTTTTGCGTCGCCACCGCCGCGTTGAAGATCCGCGCCCCATCGAGATGGACTTTCAGCCCGCGCTCGTGCGCCCGCGCGATAATCTCCCGCGCCCACTCCAACGGGTAGATCCCGCCCCCTTTGAAGTTGTGCGTGTTCTCTAGACAGATCAGCGTCGTCTGCGAGTAGTAGTAGACTTTAGGGCGAATCAGCGGTTCGATCTGCTCCCAGCGCATGAAGCCTCGTTCGGTGGGGACGGGTCTGGGCATGACCCCCGAAAACGCGCCCATCATGGCCAACTCGGCATTAAAGATATGCGAGGCTTCTTCTAGGATCACTTCGTCGCCCGGCTGGGTGTGGACTTTCAGGGCTATTTGGTTGCCCATCATCCCCGAAGGGACAAAGAGCGCGGCTTCTCGCCCGAAGAGCTGCGCGGCTCTCTCTTGGAGGGCGTTAACCGTTGGGTCTTCGCCAAAGACGTCGTCGCCCACCTCGGCCTCGGCCATCGCGCGGCGCATCGCCGCGGTGGGCTTGGTGACGGTATCGCTGCGCAGATCAATCCATCTTTTCACGGCGCTATCATCTCTTTTTTTAATTTTTAGTTAGGGCGTGACGATGATCTTGCCGACCATGCCGAGGACTTCGTGGGGAGTACAGACGTACTCGTACTCGCCGGGCACGGTGAACGTGTACTCAAACGTCATCCCCGGCGCGGTGAACAGCTCCGACTTGAAGGGAGTGACACCCTCGGGAACTTTGATGGCACTCACGTCGTGCACCCCCGACTCGTTGACCCAGCGCACGGTATCGCCGACTTTGATGGTCAGTTCTGGGGGATCGAAGAAGTTCTTCTCGTTGACGGTGACCATCTTGATCACGTGCACAGGAGGCTTGGCAGGCGTGAGGCTCTCGGCAGTAGCTGTGGGGGATGGTTCGGGAGGCGCGGGGGCCGGCGGCGGCGAGGGCGGAACTGCCGTCTCTTCGCTGGGTGGCGTTGAGGGAGCGCCACCGCTGCATCCGTAGAGCAACCCACCGACCAATAGAACGACGAGTATCACTCTCATAAAGATCGCTAGCTCCTGGACTCTATTGACTCTTCTTCCGGCCAACCCTCTTTGCCCACGAGGGGCAAGAAGCTGCACGCGCACAGCTCTTCTTTGAAGAGCTCTTGGTTCTCGCGTCGGATGAGCAGGAGCGTCTGCACTTGGCGTCCTCCGACGGGGATGACCATCCGCCCCGGATCGGCCAATTGTGCCAGGAGCGACGAAGGCACTTCCGGGGCAGCCGCCGTCACGATGATCTTGTCGAAGGGCGCTTCCTCCGGCCAGCCCAAGCTCCCATCCCCAACGCGATACCGAATATTCGTATATCCGGCTTCTCTCAGTAGCCTCTGGGCCTTTTGAGAGAGCTGGGGAAAGCGCTCGATGGTGTAGACCTGACCGGCCAGCTCGGCCAGGATCGCCGTTTGATAGCCCGAGCCGGTGCCGATCTCCAAGACGCGATCGCTCTTTTGGAGCTGAAGGGCTTGGGTCATCAGCGCAACGATATACGGCTGAGAGATCGTCTGGTTCTGCTCGATGGGCAAGGGGTGATCGGCGTAGGCCTGATCCCACAGAGAGTTCGCCACGAAGAGATGTCGCGGGATGCGCTGCATCGCGTGGAGCACGTTCTTATCGGTGATCCCCTGCGCGGCAAGATGCTGAACCATCCGTTGGCGATCTCGCTGCGGAGAACCGCAAGGTTCGCGAGCCATAATATCATCAAAGAGATTCTATCGTCTGATCGAGGAGAAAGCAAACGCGTAACCCTACTCAGAGGTGATCCCGCACTCTAGGCAGGGAGGCCAATGCACGACGTGCTTGGTCGTCTTGGGGGGATAGAGATCGCCGGAGAGGGCGCGGCGGATCACTTCGGCCTTGGTGACGGTAAACTCTGGACGCCGAGAGTGCACCTCGACCCAATCGGCTTGGTAGTCTATCAAGCAACATGGGATCTTCTCTCGGCCCAGATACTTGAACAGATGATACCGATGGTGGCCGTCGAGGATGATCTTGGTGCGTTGGTCCACCAAGATCGGCTCGATGGTCTCGGCGTTGTTCTGAGCTTGTTGAATGAGCTGGTGTAGGCGAGCCGGCTCGATCTCCTCGTGACAGAGGAGCTCTTGAAGAGGCACTTCCCGGATCTCGCCAGCGGGGAAATGAGGGCAGCGCATAATTAAAGAGTATCGAAGCGGTGCTTGAGCTTCTCAGCGCGACGGCGTTGGGCTTCGTTGTAGAGGCGCTTCTCTTCGTCCGTTTCGGGGATGACCGGGGGCACGGGGGTAGGCCGACCGTGCTCGTCGAGCGCCACAAACGTCAAGTAGCCGCTGGTGGTGCGCTTCTGTTCGCCCGTAAGCGGGTTTTCGGAGTCTATCGTCACGCCGACCTCCATCGAGGTGCGCCCCGTATAGTTGACTTGAGCGCGGATGACCACGAAATCTCCGATCTTGATGGGCGAGAGAAAGCTCAGGCTGTCAATAGAAGCCGTCACCACGGGCTTGCGGGCGTGGCGCGTCGCGGCGATCGCCGCGGCGGTGTCCATCCATTGGACGACCTTGCCGCCAAAAGCAACCCCCAAAGCGTTAGCGTCCTCAGGGCGCACGATGTGAACCACTTCTACAAACGATTCCCGTACGGGCTTGCCTACAAGCGTCTCCATAGCGCAACATTAATACTAGACTAAAAGAGTCCGATTTGCAAATTGCGCTCTGTCCAAGTGATTATGAACGATAGCCACGCAATGATCGGCGTGGAGGGAGAGCGGGCCAAGGCTGAGGCGAGCGTAGTCGTTGAAGAGGGCTTCTTCATCGGGCTGAAAGTCGAGGTGATCGCTGAGCACGAACGCGACGTCTTGGGGCAAGTCCAGCTCGGTGATAGGGCGACCCGCTTCGTGGAGCACGTACACGCGTTCTCTCACGCGCGCGAGCACGTCAGAGAGAGTCCCTTGATAGATGAATATCCCCGGCGTGCTCTCGATCTCGCTCTTGGGGTGCTCTTGGTGAGCCTTGAGCGCCTTTTGCAAGAGCGCCCCGGTCGAGCGCTCGTCGGGGTTGAGGTGCTTCAAGCGCGCTCCTTCCAAGCGAATGACTATCTGATTCTGCAAGACCAGATAGACCGTCACGTCGCGGCGGATCCCATGCGACAGGCAGAACGCTGCCGTGACACAACGACAGAGAATATCCAATCTTCCGGCGCTGCCGGGGAGATCATTCAGCGAGAAATCGGGCGTCAGCGCCGCGCGATGGCCCAGAACGATAAACGAGCGCATGGCTCTCAGCCCTTCCAATAGCTGCGCATAAACAGAACGATCACGGGGAAGATCTCCAAGCGTCCGGCCCACATCAGAAAGATCAAGAGCGCTTTAGACATAGTGGGCAGATCGGCATAGGTGCTCATGGGGCCGACCATGCCGAAGCCGGGGCCGACGTTGCCCAACGTTGCGGCGACGGCACTGGCCGCCTCTAGGATGCTTATCTCCAAGCCGCGTCGGGCGAAGTCGATCAGCACGAGCAGGCTCCCCAGCGCGAAGATCGTAATATAAAAGATAGAGAAAACAGCTACGGCACGCACGGTCTCCTCGCTGATCACGCGGCCGCTCACGCGGATCGGCCGCACCACGCGCGGATGAATGACTTTCTGGGTCTCGCGCCCGATGAAGCGCAAGACCACCCACGTGCGAATCACTTTGATAGACCCCGCCGTGCTGCCCGAACAACCCCCCAGAAACATTAAGAGCAAGAGCACCATCTTGCCCAAGGGAGCCCACCGATCAAAGTCGGTGCTGGCGTAACCCGTCGTCGTCATGATGCTGATCGCCTGAAAGGCGCTATGCCGAAGGTTCTCCCATCCCAGGCCCAAGTGTACCCAGAGTACAAGCGTCGCTCCCAGAAGTAGCCCCACATAAAAGCGCGTCTCGGTCTCCTGAAGAAGAGCCGCTCCTTGGCGTCTCAGCAGCGCCCGATAGAGCAGAGCGAAGTTGAGCCCACCGAGCGTCATGAAGAGCATCGTGACCCATTGAGCCGAAGCGGGGAGAGCCGTAAAGCCGGCGTCGCGCGTGGAGAAGCCCCCGGTGGAGATCGTCGTAAACGCGTGAGCCGTCGCGTCAAACCATGACAAGCCGCATGCCATGAGCAAGAGAATATTGAGCAGCGTGCAGCCGACGTAGACGCCCCACAGCAGGCGCGCGGTCTCGCGGATGCGCGGCGTCAAGCGTTCTAGCGTGGGGCCGGGGGCCTCGGCGTCCATCAGTTGGGTGCCGCCGACGCCCAGCTTCGAGAGGATCGCCACAGCAAGCACGATGATCCCCATTCCCCCCAGCCATTGGGTGAAGGCCCGCCACAGCAGAAGCGACCGGGGTAATTCTTCGACGTGAGCGATCACGGTGGCTCCCGTGGTGGTGAATCCGCTCATCGCTTCAAAATACGCATCTAGGGGCGAGAGCGTCCCCCAGAGCACAAAGGGCAGCGCTCCTAGGAAGGCGACGAGCAGCCAGACGAGCGCGACTACTAGAAAGCCCTCGCGCCAGCGAATATCTTGGTCGGTGCGGGTCGCGCGTTCTAAGAGCCAGCCGCCTCCGAGAGCGATCAGCCCAGGGAGAACGTAGGGAAAGAGATTTTCACGGACGATCAACGCGTAGAGCAACGGCAAGAGAAACGTCAAGCTGAGCCATTTGAGGAGCGTGCCCACGACGAAGAGCGCCGCGCGCAAGTCTACGGAGATCTCCCAGCGTCGCATCATAAGAGTCGTTCGATCTGGCGGGCGGCTTCGGGGGTGCTGAACAGAATGACGCGATCTTTGGGGCGTAGGGTATCGCTGCCGCGCGGGATGATCACGCGCTCCCCGCGCACGATCGCCCCGATCAACAAGCCTGCGGGCAACTGCGCCTGTGCCAGCTTCACGCCCAACAGTGGGCTTTTGGGCGAGACTTCGATCTCTAGCACTTCGGCGCGGTTCTCTTCCAAGAAGAGCGCCTTTTCGACGCGCCCACGCGTGAAGCTGATGATCTCGTCGGCGATCAGGCGACGCGGGTTGACGGCGATGTCAATGCCGACGCGCTCGAAGATCGTGACGAAGTCCGGGTCTTCGACGCGCGCGATCACCTTGGCGACCCCGAGGCGTTTGAGCAGCAGCCCGCATAAGAGATTCTTCTCGTCTACGCCGATGACGCTGGCGGCGATCTCGGCCTTGCCCAGCCCTTCTTGTTCGAGAAAATCCAGATCGGTACCATCGCCGTGGAAGACGAGGCTCTGGGGGAGGTTCTCGGCGAGCCAGCGGCTGCGTTCTTCGTTGATCTCGACGATCTTGGGGTGGACGCCTTGGGGTTGGAGCAGTTGCGCGAGCCGGAAGCCAATCCGGCCTCCGCCTACGATTAAGATCTCTTGAGCGATGGGGTGGAGGCTCAGGCGCCGGTTGAACTCCCCAACGGCCGCGGGCGTGCCGATGAGCACCAGGCGGTCGTTGGGGAGAAGCACATCTTCGCCGCGGGGGATGATCACTTGACCTTGGCGCAGAATGCTGGCGACGTTGCACTGTGGGGGAATGGCGGCGTCTTTGAGCTTGAGGCCTACAATCGGGGCGTTCTCTTCGATGATCGTCTCGGTCATTAAGATTTTCCCATCGGCGAACTCTTCGGAGGCGCGGATCTCGCGCAGGCCCATCAAGCGGGCGATCGCTTGGGCGGTGATCAGCTCGCTGCAGACCATCTCGTCCACCCCAAGGTAGCCGCGCTTCCACGTCTGTAGATATTCAGCGTCTTGGACGCGAGCGATGGTGAGTTGGGTGCCCAACTGTTTGGCCGCGGCGCAGGCGACGATGTTGACTTCGTCTATGTCTGTACAGGCGATCGCGATCTCGGCAGTCTCAGCACCGGCCTCTTTAAGGGTCTTTAGACTAGCACCATTGCCGAGCAGCGCCAGCACGTCTAGCTGTTGAAGGCTCTCGAAGCGATCGGGGTCTTTCTCGATGAGCACGACGTCGTGATCGGCTTGGAGCGCCTGGGCGATGCTCCAGCCGACCTCCCCCGCGCCGATGACGATGACACGCATAAGAGAAAGTTTAAAGTGAAAAGAGAAGAGTTACAAGTTATACTCGTGACCGGGCAGGGAAAGAACGATGAGCTTTATTGACAAATTACGTGACGCTGCGCGCCGCAACGACAGCTGGCTCTGCATCGGTCTCGATTCAGAACTTGCCAAGCTCCCGCCGTTCTTGCGTGAGCGCTACGGCCCTTATGCGGTCTTAGAGTTCAATCGCGCGATCGTCGCCGCGACGGCCGATCTTGTCTGCGCGTACAAGCCCAATCTCGCGTTCTACGAGATGCTCGGCCCGGCAGGGTTGGAGATGCTCTATAAGACGCGCGAGCTGATCCCTAAAGAGATCCCCGTCATCGGGGACGCCAAGCGCGGAGATATCGAGAACACCGCGCGCGCTTATGCTCACGCGCTCTTTGAGCACTATCGGTTCGACGCCGTAACCGTCAACCCGTGGATGGGCTTCGACTCCGTCGCGCCGTTTTTAGAATACTCTGAGAAGGGCACGTTTCTGCTCGTGCGCACGTCCAACCCCAGCGCGCGCGAGATCCAAGACTTAGACTGCGCCGGAAAGCCGCTCTATCAGCACTTGGCCGAAAAGGCCCGCGCGTGGAACACCAAGGGAAATATCGGCGTTGTCGTCGGCGCGACGGCCCCCGATGAACTAGCCGTTGTGCGTCGGATCTTAGGCGATGAGATGCCGATCTTGGTCCCGGGTATAGGCGCCCAAGCGGGCGACTTAGAAAGAGCTGTGAAGAACAGCGTCAACTCTCAGGGCGAGCTAGCGATCATCAATGTCTCCCGCGGCGTGCTCTTCGCCTCACAGAGCGAAGACTTTGCGCAAGCTGCGAGAGAGAGCGCAATGCGACTGCGCGATGCGATCAACCGGGCACGTCGGTAATCTTTGCATCGAGCAATCTTCTAGGATATACTGATCTTTACTATGTCTGAGTCTTCTACGGAAGCACCTACTGTTTCTGTCCGTGCTCAAGGAGGAGCGCAGAGTCGCAGCCCTCTGCAAGCCGCGCCGGTGCTGGAGCTCAGCTCGGCGCAGCGCGTCAAAGTGACGCTCGGCGTCATGCTGGGGATGTTCTTGGGCGCATTAGAAGCGACGGTCGTCAGCACGGCCATGCCCACGGTGATCGCCAGCTTGGGGGGATTGCACATCTACAGCTGGGTCTTCTCGGCGTATGTGCTCACCTCAACGGTGACGGTCCCCATTTGGGGGAGGCTCTCGGATCTCTACGGGCGCCGACCGTTTGTGCTGGCGGGGATCTTTATTTTTTTGGTGGGATCGGCGCTCTCCGGGATGGCGACTTCGATGGCTCAGTTGGTGATCTTTCGCGCGATTCAGGGACTGGGTGCGGGAGCGCTCTTGCCCTTGGGGATGACGATCATTGGGGAGATCTATTCGCTAGAGAGGCGCGCGCGGATGCAAGGGCTGTTTAGCGGGGTCTGGGGGGTGGCCAGCATCATCGGCCCGTTGATCGGCGGATTTATCACCGATCATCTCTCGTGGCGTTGGGTCTTTTATATTAATATCCCCTTTGGGCTGCTCGCGGCGTTTCTCATCGGAACAGCGCTGCTAGAACCCAAAGACCATCGCAAGCGGGTCACGATAGATTATGCCGGCGCCTTCACGCTGACGGCGCTCTTGACGCTCTTGCTTTTAGCGCTGATGAACGGCGGGGCGCAGCTGGGGCTGTTGGGGGTTGCGGTTCTGTTGGGGGTGCTCTTTGTGCAGATCGAGAGGCGCGCCCAAGAACCCATCGTGCCGCTCTCGCTCTTTGCGCATAGGATCTTTAGCGTTTCAGCAGCCAACGGCTTCTTCATCGGGATGGCGATGTTCGGCTCGCTCTCGTTTATTCCGCTCTTTGTCCAAGGGGTGATCGGGACGACGGCGACCGAAGCGGGCACAGCGCTCACGCCCTTTATGCTCGCGTGGGTGGGATTCTCGGTGCTCGGGGGTCGGCTGATCTTGAAGATCGGCTATCGGGTGACCGCACTGATGGGGGCAGCTCTCTTGGTGGTGGGCTTTGTGGGACTGGCGCTGATGGACGTTCACACGAGCCGGCTGGTCGTGATGAGCTATCTGGCCATCGCGGGCGCGGGCATGGGCTTTTCGATGATCACGCTGCTGATCGCGGTGCAGACGACGATCCCCCGCGAGCAGTTGGGAATTGCAACGTCGGGGACGATCTTCTTTCGTTCGATTGGCGGGGCCGTTGGCGTAGCTGTGATGGGAGCGGTGCTGGCGGCCCAGATGCAAGCGCAGATGGAGCGACTGATGGGCCTAAGTGGTGGAGCGCTCTCAGCAGAGAAGCTGGCGGATTTGGTGCGCCATCCCGACGCACTGCTCAGCCCGGCGGCGCGGGCGCAGTTGGAACCGGCGGTGCTGAACGCGCTGCAGGGGATCTTAGCGACAGCGCTGCACGGAGTCTTTCTTTTTGGGCTGACGGCCGCGGTCTTGGCGCTCGTGATCACGCTCTTCTTGCCCAGAGACAGAGCACGCAATAAGGGCGCTGTTTGCTGAGAGGAGTGCACATGCGACCAATCATACTCGGTCTTGTTCTGGGGCTCTGGCTCTTCTCTTGGGGGCGCGCCCCCGCCGATGAGCTGATTGGGCCATTTGATCTCTTGATCGAGCTGACGGGAGAGACGCAGAGCGCCGGGCAGTTGGGAGTGCGCCTTCAAAATTACGAGCAGCAAGTCCAAGAAGAGCAGATCGAGCTGGCCGCAGGCGAACGCCCCGAGACGATCTTGGCGAAGCTGCTGGTTGTCCTCCAAGAGACGCTCGCCATTCACGACCGACACCTGCAATTCTTTGGGAAACAATTGCTCGTGCAAGAGTTCTTCTCCAAAGAGTTCTACTCTCAGAGCGTCTTGGTCTTGTGGGCCGTGGTGCCGGGAGTGGCAATTAAAATGCGTGCGCGCAGCCGCGACACGGCGTTTTTGACAACGGCCTTCTTCACCGAGCGGGCTTATGCGCCGGGGAGAATCCAGATCAGGCTCTTGCCGTATCAGCACGAGCCGCGCCCCACCGAGTTCGCTCTCGACGTAGCACCCTACCAGCCGGGCGAAGCCCTGTGGGAGCTGTTCTCGCAGCAGATGCGCGCCGTCGGTTGGATCTCGGTCGTTGTGCCCGTCTGGGGCGTGGTCGTGACCAATCTCACGACTGAAGACAGCGTAGAAGCCAGTACTGATGCGGTCGGTCTAGGCGTTGGTCTCTATCGCTTAGACCCAGAGTCGGTGCTCTATCCCTTTGGGTGCGACAACTGCAATCAGCGCAGCAACGGCGGAGGTTAGCTCTCCGTCAGCCCCGACAAGAGCCACCCCAACAGAAAGATCCCCACACCGGCGATCACAAAGAACCGAGCGATCTCAAACGCCGGCAGCCCCAACGGCTCCCAAAAGAGCAACAGCCCCAACGCGACCGCCCCCAGCGAAACAATCAAGACGGCTCCCGCGCTCACGTCTTTGATGCGCTTGACCGTCGGGTGAAGATCGGGCTGCACGACGTCTAGGAGCGATTCGATCGCGGTGTTCACCATCTCGAGGGCGATCACCAGCGCAATCGTCAACAGAATCACCCCTAAGCGCAGGGCATCCAATTGCAAGGCTAATCCCAGACCCAAGGCCGCCAGCCCGCACAGCCCCTCAACAACCAGATTGCGCCGCGAGCGCTGCGCGTAGACGCCTAGCCCGCTCAGAGCGCTGGCGAGGTTCGCGCTCCGCTTCTGTTCTTTGTTCCTTTCTGGGAGAGTCGAAGGAGTCTCTTCAGGGTTCATCGCTAAATCTGTAATTGGGGGCTTCTTTGGTGATCTGCACGTCGTGCGGGTGACTCTCGACCAACGCGGCACGGGTGATCTGCACGAACTCGGCCCTCTCTTGGAGCTTCTGCAAGTTCTCCGCACCACAATACCCCATTGCCACCTTCAGGCCCCCGACCAACTGATAGAGCACATCGGCAACTCGACCCTTGTAGCGCACCCGCCCCTCGATCCCCTCGGCAATTGGCTCGCGCGAGTCGTCCCAAAAATACCGACGATCTCCGCGCGGCGCTTCTTTCAGTGCTCCGATTGATCCCATCCCGCGATACGTCTTGTAGCTCTCGCCCTTGAGCGTAAAAATCTCTCCCGGGGCCTCTTCGGTGCCCGCTAACAGCCCGCCGATCATCACGGCGTTGGCGCCCGCGGCGATCGCCTTGGCGATGTCTCCCGAGTAGCGAATTCCGCCATCGGCAATCAACGAGATCTTGTGTTTACGGGCGACGGGAGCGCAGTCGAGGATCGCCGAGAGCTGCGGGACGCCCACCCCCGTCACGACGCGGGTGGTACAGATCGAGCCGCCCCCGATGCCGACTTTGACGGCGTCGGCTCCCGCGTCGATGAGCGCTTGGGTGCCCTCGGCCGTCGCGACGTTCCCCGCGATCACGTCGATCTTGAACTGCTTCTTCAGCGCTCGGACTTTTTCGAGCACTCGCGAGCTATGCCCGTGTGCCGTGTCTATGACAAAGAGATCCACCCCCGCCTCGACCAAGAGCTGCTCGCGCTCCATCTCGAGCGCCGTCCCCACGGCCGCCCCCACGACCAGCCGCCCCTGAGCGTCTTTGAGCGCGTTGGGGAAGCGCTCGGCCTTCTTGATGTCCTTCATGGTGATCAGCCCGCAGAGCCTGAACTTTTCGTCCACCAGCGGCAATTTCTCAATGCGATGCTCTTGCAGCAGTCTCTTCGCTTCGGCGAACGAGACGGTGGGCGGTGCGGTGATCAGCTTGTGGCGTGGGGTCATTCTCTTCTTAATTGGCTCATCGAGGTCTTCTTGCAGCTGCAGATCGCGCACGGTGATCAGGCCCTCCAGAACGCCCGTCTTGGGGTCAACGATGGGCACCCCGGAGATATTGTGCTCGGCCATCAGTCTGAGGGCGCGTTCGACGGGTTCGTCCTTGGTGAGGGTGAGGGGGTCTTTGATAATACCCGCTTCGTAGCGCTTGACTTTGCGGACTTCGTCGGCTTGGCGTTCGGGAGAGAGATTTCTGTGAATAATCCCCAAGCCGCCCTCTTTGGCCATCGCAATCGCCATATTCGCTTCGGTGACCGTGTCCATCGCCGCGCTTAAGATGGGGATCTTCAGGGTGATGGTGGGGGTCAGTCGTGTGGAGACGTCGGCTTCGTGGGGCAAGATCTCGGAGTACTTGGGCACGAGCAAGACATCGTCAAACGTGAGCGCGAGCTTCACGGCGATCCCTCCCCTGCTCGCTTTGGAGTATTTTAGTAGAATA
>JANXAU010000063.1 GCA_025061735.1 Candidatus Bipolaricaulota bacterium | reverse complement strand
GCGCTCCATCTCCACCAGCTTCACGCCCGGAATCTTTTTCAGAATATTTCTGGGCGCATCAAAGATGCGATTATAGCGCCCCAGATAGCACGAGTCGTGGTACGCGATCGTCGCCGGGATCTCTTTTTTCAGCTTGAGCCGTCCATCTCTCAGCAATTGCTCGATCAGCTCCGTGTGATGGATCACTTCGTACTGCCCGCCGAGAGCGGGATACTCGTTCTTGAACGAGTTAAAACAGTGCGGGCAGATCGTCAAGATCTTTTTGACGTTATAGCTTTGAAGCGTCTCGATGTTCTGCTTGGCCAAGATTTGAAAGATGTACTCGTGTCCGATGCGGCGTGCCGGATCGCCGGTGCAGCCTTCTTCTTCGCCCAAAACCGCGAACTTGATCTGAGCGTGCTGTAAGATTTTGACGACGCTGCGCGCGATCTTCTGCGTTCGGGGATCGAACGACGCCGCGCACCCGACGAAGAAGAGATACTCAAACCTCTCCCCCGATCCCTCCCCTAAAGCGGGCGGGGAGTCTGGGCTGGAGGCGAAGCTCGCCGCGACGGGCACGTTCAATCCTTTCATCCACGCCAAGCGTTCGGACGATGGCATATCCCACGGATTGCCCCGCCCGTCCATCCCCTTGAAGACGTCGGTGAAGCCCTTGGGATATGTATCTTGGATCATCACTTCATTGCGCCTCAGCTCTAAAATTTTATTTAGGGGATCAATAAAGACGGGGCAGACTTCGACGCAGGCCATGCACGTCGTGCACGCCCAGATCTCCTCGGGCTTGATCGAGTACCCGATGATCTTCTTGAAGCCATCCCCCCCTGCCCCCGCTGGGCGGCGGAAGGGCCAGGTCGCTATCTCTTCGTTGGCGTGCTCGCGCAGCTCTAAGATAATCTCTTTGGGCGAGAGAATCTTGCCCGACAGATGCGCCGGACAGTTGGCTTCGCAGCGCCCGCACTCGGTGCAGCTGGCCAAATCTAAAAAGTCTTTGCGCGAGAGGTCTTTCAGAGTCTGAAAGCCCAAGACTTCGTTGCGCTCGAACGCGCCCTCGACGTCTAAGACTTCTAAGCGCCCGCGCGCGCGCATCTCTTGAAAGAAGAGATTGACCCCCGCCGTGAGAAGGTGCATCACTTTGGGAGCGTAGGGCAGATAGGCGATCCAACCCAACGCCAAAACCCCGTGCACCCACCAGAACGCTAGATGCCAAGCGCGCAGGGCTTCTACGGGCAGGCCCTGCACCCATTGGGAGATCACAAACCCCACCGGAGACCACCGGGGGTCATAGCCCAGCTCTTGCGTCTGCGCTGTAGCTGCTAATCGTAGCCCCTCGACGAGAAAGCCGGTGATCCCAATCCCCAAGAGCCACACGGGCAGCGCCAAGTCCAACGGCTTCCACGAGAGCTGCGGGGGCTTCAGCCCATAGCGACGCACCAGCGCCCAGATCAGGCCGACAATAAAGAGCGCTCCCAGCGTATCCAAGACCAGCTCATACCCCAGAAAGAACGGCCCGACCCAAAAGCCGTGCTTCTGCCCCAAAATCTTCTGAAAGAGATCATACTCAATCGTCACGATCACCGTGCCGATGAAGAGCACGATGAACCCCCACATGATGAGAAGGTGCATCACCCCGGCAGAAGCATCATGGCGTATTATCGTTCTGTTAGCCGCGATGCTGCCCAGCGCGGCGCCTAGCTTGGCCCAAAAAGGGCGCACGGTGAACGCGACCCTCTTGCCTTGCAAGATTCTCTTGATATGACGATAGATCCCGTAGGCGAAGATCACTATCGCGACCAGAGCGAGCAGATAAAAGATCAGTTCCCCAAGAGGCGAGATGTTCCAGAAGACCTTGCGCGTCTCCATCCCTTCACTCCCTTGGTCCCAGTCTAACCCAGAGGAGTCCAGCCGTCAAATCTTCATAGGTGTTTATAAGTGTTTTGCTTGTGGAAAACCCTGTGGAGAAGCTGTGGAGAACCTGTGGAAAAAGGCTGTGGAAAACCCACCCGGGGAAGTTTTCCACAGGAGTTTTCCACAGGTTTTCCACAGGTTTTCCACAGCCCTACAAATGTATAGCATACATTTGTTCCAAGCTTCTGAACTGAAAGATCTTGACAAATCTGAGAGCTGAGTCACAGTTTTCCACAGGTTGGGCCGCCTCTACTACTACTATTACAATAATAGTAATATATATCTATAACAGTAGTAGTGAGCCGTTGATAAAAGACGTTAGGTTGAGAGACCAAAAGAAGGCTCTAAGGAAGGTCCCTAGAGCCTTCTTTAGGGGATAGCAGTCGCTTTAAGCTTTGCGAACGCTGAGCTTGCCGCCCGCTTCAACGACCTTAAGGCGACGACGGACCAGATCCTTCAGCTCGCGGCCGGCGCGGAAGCTGGGGACGGCCTTGCTGGGGACGTTGAGGCGCTGTCCCGTCTGGGGGTTGATGCGGGTGCTGGCCTTGCGCGCCCGCGCGCCAAACGTGCCAAACCCGCTGATCCGCACGGCGTTTCCTTCCGACACCGCCTTCGAGATCGTCTCGAAGATGGTGTTGACGGCCTCTCGTGCCGTCCGCTTGGCCAACCCGGTCCGCTGAGCGATCGTCTCGATCAGCTCTGCTTTGTTCATCACTAACCCTCCTCCTTAGGTTGTGAGATAGTTACGTGACAGCCGTATTTTAGGGCAAAAGCGGCACCTCTGTCAAGTCTTTTTGCTAAACCACAGCGCGGATGGAGATCACCGAGAGCTGAAAAACCTCATGGGAAGCTATTTTTGATGGATTTGCGCTGGCGATCGGCCCTCGCTAGAATGGGCCGGCTTGGTCCCCGGCATTCTATTGGCCGCTGGTGCAGGGCGGCGCTTTGGCGGCCAGAAGCTGTTGCACGAGTTTCGCGGTCGCGCGGTGATCTACCACGCGCTGCGCGCCGCGCTCGACGCTCCTCTCGATCCCGTCTATCTTGTCCTTGGCGCAGAATCCGAAAGGGTTCACGCGGCGCTGGACGAGCTGCGAGCGTCGCCCAAGCTCAGGGTCTTGCTGAACGAGCGGTGGGCTTGGGGGCGCGCGTCGTCGTTGCAACTGGCGTTGCGCCAGCTTCCCCCAGAAGTTCCCGGAGCCGTCGTGCTCTTGGGGGACATGCCGCTGATGACAAGCGCGCTGATCGCCCGTGTGGCCAAAGAGTTTGAGAAAACCGGGAAGCTCTGTTTTACTATCTATCGGGGGGAGATCGGGCGTCCGGTGGCCCTGCCGCGGGCGCTCTTTGCGGAATTCTTCAGACTCACAGGCGACGAGAGCGGACGCGCGATCCTGCGTGCTCACTGGGACGAGGCGATCAAGCTCCCGCTCTCTTCTGAAGAAGAGGTCACGCAGTTCGATCTGGATACTCCGGCGGATGGGGAGGCGCTTCAGCGGGCTGTAAGGCCTTGACCATCAGATAGGCATCTGCGCCGTCGCTGTAGTAGTTGGGGACGATCTCCTGAACGTGAAAGCCGAATTTCCGGTAGAGGGCGATAGCGGCGCTGTTGTCGGTGCGGACTTCCAGCTCGATGCGGCTAGCGCCCAACTGATGGGCGTAGTCGAGCGCGTATTGCAAGAGGAATCTTCCCAAGCCTTGGCGGCGGAACGCCGGTGCTACGGCGATGTTCAAAAGGTGAGCCACCGTGGGAGGCTCTGGGAGAGGGGTATGGCTGAAGAGCGCTCGTGTGCGCTGTTCTAGGCGCGCGAAGAACGACGGGATCTTGATGCCGATCACGGCGTATCCGGCGATCTGGCCTGCGCGTTCGAGGACGACAAAGCCCTCACCCAGTTGCTGTTCCAAGTACTCTTTGGGCCACGGGGTGGAGAACGAAGCCCGTTCGATCTCCCAGATGGCCGCCAGGTCCTCCCGGGTGGCCGGGCGCAGTTGCAGCCCAGCCGGCACCAACGGCACAGCGCTCATAACTGGGCTAAAAGTATAACATCGGAGACCTCAAGATGCTACCAGGACTTTCAGGGTGTAGGTCTTGTCGCTCAAGAAAGCGCGAAAGATAGAGATTTTTCCGTCAGGGCCTTGACTTTTCGCGCGCTTTCTGCTATGATAACCCCCGATGAAAATCTCGATCTCTGAACGCCACATGCCGGAAAGCACGGCGCTCAACGAATACGCGCTCTCCAAGATCGAACCCCTCGCGCGCTATTTCGACGGCATCATCAGCGTCCATGTGGTCATGGACGTCGAGAAAGAGCGCCATATTGTCGATCTGGTGGCCCATCTGGTTCGGGGCAAGGTCGTCAAGGCGCACGCCGAATCTACCAACATGTACGCTTCTATTGATGAGGCCGTCAGCGAACTCAAAGCGCAGCTCAAAAAGTACAAAGAGCGCCTGCGCGACAAGCGCTCCGCTCGGCGCATCGCCGCCCAGGCACGCCAACGCGCTAACGAAGAGGACGCGCAACCCCAAGAGACTATCACCTACAGCAAGGTCTATCTGCGCAAACCCATGACACTCGAAGAGGCACGCCTGCAACTGGAATCGTATCACAAAGATTTCTTGGTCTTCATTGACGCCGAGAGCCGCGATCTGAACATCTTGCACCGGCGCCAGGACGGCCAGTACGAACTGCTCCAATTAATCTATTAATTCAAGAAGTATTCGTTGTTCGGTGAGATCGGGAAAGGGGGAATGGGGTGTGGCCAAAGCTGTTGTGCTCTTCTCGGGAAGTTTGGCGAGTATCGTTGCTGCAAGATTGGTCTTAAAGCAACCTGGCGTCCGCGAGATCAAGCTGCTCCATCTGCGTTCGCCCTTCTTTAAAGAGTACGAGCCTGTGCTCTCCCCAAACACGGGGATCACGCACCGCACCGCGAAAGACATCGCTCAGGAGGCGCTCCCCGGGGCGACCTTCCGTAGCCAGAGCGTCAAGAAAGACTTAAGAGCCCTGGCCCCTAGCTTCATCCCACCTCAGCAGTGTTCCAATAGCCAACGGTTGAAACACGGCTGCATGAACTGCCGCCATTGGCTGTTGCGCAAGGCGCTGCGCTATATGCGGCGTGCCAACGTAAACGCCGATTTCATCGTGACCGGGGAGGTGGTAGGCGAGCGCGGGCTGGGCGTCGCGGAGATCGAGCGCTTGACCGAGCTAGCCGGAGCCACGGGCTTGGTCTTGAGGCCCCTCTCGGCTCAGCTGTTGCCGGAGACGATCCCCGAAAAGATGGGCTGGGTGGATCGTCGGAGCTTGAAGGGCTTTCGCGCTTCGGATAGAGAGAAGATTCGCGCCTTGGCGCGCGAGCTGGGAGTAGAAATAGCTGACTTCCCCGCCGAGAGGCGCTGCAAATTGATGATCCCATATTTCACGCCGCGCCTGGAACGCCTGCTGCACGAAGAGACCTTGACCCTCAATGCCCTAGAGCTTCTCGAATTCCCGCTCTACTATAAGTGTCCGCCCGACGTGACGATCGTCCTAGGGCGCGACGATGAAGAGAAGCGTCGCTTGCAGAGCTTCTTTCTGCCTGAAGATCTCAGGCTCTATCTCCCAGATCATCGCGGGCCCATGGCCCTGGTGCGCGCCAACTGGAAGACCAAATCCCCGCAAGAGATCCGACAGATCATCGAGACGGCTGCGCGGGTCGCCGCGGCCCACGCCCCTAAACCTCCAGAGACGGTCCAAGCCCTCTGGCGCTTCGAGAACGCGCGCGAAACTTCAAAGATCAGCGTCAAGCCCTTCCAATCGCCTCAAGAGCTAGAAGCTCACCATCTCAAGCTGGTATAATCACACAGACCGTGAGCTTCATGCACGCCGAGCAGATCTTAGAGGGCCTCAATTCCTACCAACGGGAGGCCGTGACCCACTTTGAAGGCCCCTTGCTGATCCTCGCCGGGGCTGGATCCGGCAAGACCCGCACGATCACCCATAGGATCGCTTATCTGATGGCCCATTACGGCGTGCCTCCCTCGCAGATCCTCGGGGTCACGTTCACCAACAAGGCCGCCGAGGAGATGCGCGCGCGCGTCGAGCGGCTCGTGGGGATGCACCAAACCCCGTGGATAAGAACGTTTCACTCTACCGCTGCTGCCATCTTGCGCGAGCAGATCCACCATCTGGGGGGAAATTACAGATCGAATTTCACGATTCTCGACGAGGCCGACAGCCGAACGGCACTGACACAGGTGATCAAAGAGCTGGGCTACAGCGATCTTGGGGTCAGCCCGGCGATCGTCGCGGCCGTGATAGACCGCGCCAAGGACGAACTGATCTCCCCTGAGGAGTTCGCCGAGCGCCGCGCCGGCCAGTTCGACGACCAGATGCTCGACTTTCTCGATAGAGTCTATAAGCACTATCAGCGACGGCTCGCGTCGAGCAACGCGCTCGATTTCGCCGATCTCATCCGTTTGACCGTCCAGCTCTTCCAAGAGCGTCCCGATATTTTAGAGCGCTATCGCGAGCGCTTTCGCTTTATCTTAGTAGACGAGTACCAAGACACCAACTACGCTCAGTATGTGCTGACGCGCCTGCTGGCCGAAAAGCATCAGAACATCTGTGTCGTCGGCGACGACGATCAGGCTATCTTTAGCTGGCGCGGCGCCGATCCCACGAATATCTTCAAATTCGAGCAAGACTTTCCCACCTGCAAGATCGTCCAGCTCAAGGCGAACTATCGCTCTACGGCGCGCATCTTACGGGCCGCCAGCTCGGTCATCGCCAACAATCAGTTCAGAAAGCCTAAAGAACTGATCGCGCAGCGCCACGAGGGCGACCGGATCACGCTCTACCCCGCCCGCGACGAGCGCGACGAAGCAGAGTTCATCGCTCAAGAGATCTGGCGGCTTTGGAAGGTCGAAGGCGTCCCGCTGAATCAGATCGCCCTGCTCTATCGCGTCAACACGCTCTCACGCGTCTTGGAGGAGACGCTGCTGCGCTGGCATATCCCCTATGAAATTGTGCGCGGCCTGAAGTTCTACGAACGCGCCGAAATCAAAGATATTATCGCTTATTTGCGCGTGCTGTATAACCCCCAAGACGATCTCAGTCTGGTGCGCGTGATCAACAAGCCGCGCCGCGGGATCGGCGAGAAGACGATCGCGCTCTTGCAGACCCAAGCGCGCCGTGAGGGCCTCTCGCTCTGGGGGGCGCTGGAGCGCATTGAGCAGAACGGCGCGCTGGGCAGTGCAGTGAAGACGCGCTTGAGGGAATTCGCATCGCTGATCTCTGAGCTGCGCGACGCTGCTCTCAAAGAGACGCCGAGCGAGCTGACCGAAGAGCTGCTGGTGCGCACCGGGTATCTTCAAGAGCTCCAAAACGAAGCTGACGCCGAAGAGCGCCTGGGGAACATCAAAGAGTTTATAGGGTTCATGCGCGAGTCTGAATGCCCCGGAGGCTTGGGCGAGCTTTTAGAAAGACTCGCTCTCGTCTCCGAGGCCGATACGTATGACAGCACGCAGGAGCGCGTCGCGCTGATGACGCTGCACGCCGCCAAGGGCCTAGAGTTCGGCTATGTCTTCATTGTGGGCCTAGAAGAGAACCTGCTGCCCCACAGCAAGAGCATTCGCGAGGGCACCGTCGAAGAAGAGCGCCGGCTCTGTTACGTTGGCTTGACCAGAGCCAAAGAGAAGCTCTATCTGACGCTCACGGCGCAGCGGTCGCTCTATGGATCGCTGCTCTTGAATGCGCCCTCGCGCTTTCTGTGGGAGCTGCCCAAAGAAGAGATCGAAGCCCCCCTCAGCGCGACACTTTGGCGATAGCGCTCTCGATCGCGTCTAGCCCCCTCTTCAGCTCGGCGTCTTGAATGACCAACGGGATGAGCATGCGGATGACGTTGCCGTAGAGTCCGGCCTTGGCGATCAGAACGCCCTGAGCC
Organism: Candidatus Bipolaricaulota bacterium; assembly: GCA_025061735.1. Lineage (GTDB taxonomy): Bacteria > Bipolaricaulota > Bipolaricaulia > RBG-16-55-9 > DRXL01 > SKYB132. Next base: position 10,100 of record JANXAU010000063.1, on the reverse strand, counting down.
AAGCACTCTTGGATGACGGCCAGCGTCTCCTCGGAGGCAGGCTCTTTGGTCTGACGATCTTTGACGAGTTCGATGGCGATCATCGCGCCCAGGCCGCGCACATCCCCGATGAGAGCGTATTTTTTTTGCATCTGCAAGAAGCGCGAGCGCATATAGTCTCCCAGGGCGACCGCGCGCTCCAAGAGACGCTCTTCTTCGACGATATCCAAGACCGCCAGCGCCGCGGCGCACGCCACGGGGTTGCCCACGTAGGTGCCCCCAACCGCGCCTTCTCCCGGGGCGTCCATCACGCGCTGGACGCCCACGACGGCGCTCAGGGGCATCCCCGCGGCCAGCGACTTGGCGAGCGTGATCAGATCGGGTTCGATGCCGAAGTGCTCATAGGCATAGAACTTGCCCGTGCGGCCTATCCCCGTCTGGATCTCATCGGCGACCAGCACAATCCCGTGTTTGTGGGTGAACTCGCGCAAGAATTTGAGAAAGCCCTCTTGGGGCACGATAAATCCCCCTTCGCCCTGGATCGGCTCAAAGACGACGCAGGCGATCTCGTCGGGGTTGACCAGCGTGAGCAACTGGCGTTCCCAGTGCTTAAAGTCCATCCAATGGCGATAGGGGTTGGGGAAGGGCATTCTATAAATATCCGAAGCGAACGGGGCGAAGTGCTCTTTGTAGGGCTTGGCCTTGTGGGTCATCGAGAGCGCCAGGAACGTGCGCCCGTGAAACGCCCCGTCGAAGACGACGACGGCTTTGCGCTTCGTATAGGAGCGCGCGATCTTGACGGCGTTCTCGACGGCCTCGGCGCCCGAGTTGAAGAAGATCGCCTTCTTGGGGGAGGGGCCGGGAGCTAATTGGGAGAGGCGCTCCGCGAGTTCTATATAGACGTCGTACATGATAACGCTGCAATCCGTGTGGGTGAACTTGGCGGCTTGCTCTTGGATCGCGCGCACCACCCGGGGGTGAGAATACCCGACGTTGAGACACCCCCAGCCTCCGGTTAGATCAATATATTCTCGGCCTTCTAAGTCCCGGACGATAGCTCCCCGCCCTTCGGAGATGATAAACGGGGCTAGCGGGGAGACGGCCCGCGGCACGTAACGCTCCTTCTTCTGCCAGAGCGCTTGAGAGTCTTTGGTCGAGACGAGATTGAGGGCCATAATAACAATCCTCCCTGTTCTGTCTGAAATCCAGCTCTAGTTTACCGAGTCAGGGGAGTTTCGCAAGGTCACCCGTCAGTGAAACTCTTGACCTTGTGGAGCGTATAGAGTAAGCTTTTTGTGGATAATTCTCCATGTGAGGTGATCGGCGGTGCGCAACCGGATGTTGGCGGCGTTGCTGATGGGGCTGTTGGTCGTGGGAGGGTGGGGATTGGCCCAAACCGACGACGACCAGGCGATCCATGAGATGTTGAAGAGGCTCCTGCTCAGCGGAGACGAGATCAGCGAGATATTGGGAGGAACATGGCTGCTCGACCAGACGGGTCGGCTGCGATTCGAGACGGAACGGGACTTGGGGAATGCCGTCAGCGCGTTTGGGATCTATCTGAGGCGCGGACGAACCCGAGACGATATTATCAGACTGATCATCGCGCTCTGGCAGCATCGGTCGGAGCAAGACGCCAAAGAGCTGTTTGAGCGTGGGTTTGTCTCGATCTTCGATCCGGAGCAACCCGTGGCCCTGCCCGCCCAACAGGTCAAGGCCGTCCAGGAGGCCCTCAAGGGGGTAGCCGACGAGGTGCAGTTCTTCAGGTTTGAAGACCGCGAGGAGACGCTGGGCTTGGCCTTTCGCAAGGGAGCGCGGGCGGGGATCTTTCGCGTCAAGCTCACTCCCGAAGAGATGGTCGCGCTGGCGCGCAAGCAGATCGAGCTCTTGACCAAGGGCCGCCCTTGACTTTTGGAGCCAAGAGCGCTTATAATAGCGAGAAAGAGCATCGAGAAAACGAGATGAAGCAAGGAGGTGGTTGAGCACTGCGAGGGGAAGACAGGTCACTCTCTCGGGGTTCTCTAGCTGTTTCGGAGAAAAATAACAAAGGAGGTTTGGTCAGGATGCGTCTTGTAAGACCCCTAGGTCTCACACTGGTTGCCTTGGTGCTCCTGTCGGGACTGGCAGGGGCACAGTACTCTAGCCTCGAAGATCTAAAACGATGCGCCCGCACCGAAGACTTAATTAAGGAGGTTCCCGCGAGTTGTTACGTGGCTGAGGCGCTCAAGGACGGCAATCTGGCGAAGAAGCTGGGCGAGATCCCAGCGCCGGCGGCGCTGGCCAAGCAGCCGTTAGAGAACATCATAGCTGCAGGAGGGCTGAAGGCTCTTGAAGATGCGCGCAATGCCCTAGAGAAGAGCGCGAGAGAGGCTGAAGACTTTGCCGAAATCTGCCGGAGTGACCGGGCGGAGAACGCGGCTCATTGTGCGGCTCTAGCGGCGCGCTTGGTTCAGTATTCAGCGGTGCGGCTCGTGCGGCCGGCGGCCGATGCTGGGAGCTTGGGAGGGGTCGTTGGAGGGGGGAAGGCGGAGATTGCTGAGGTTCCTAGCGGCGCCAACGCGGATATCCAAACTGTTGCGGCTGGTGCCCTCAACGATCTGCTGATACTGCCCTTTGGGCACGCCGAGGGGGTAATCGCGTTGGGCAAGGCTCCCGGTGACGAGACGGGACTGCTCGTCGCCGGAGAGACGGCGCTCGCGCGCGCCGCCGCGAGCGAAGCCGCTCGCTTCAAGATCATTGATGATCTCACGCCGCCCGCGGGGATCACCGCGGCCAAGGCCCAAGACCTCTACAATCGCATGGTCAAGGCCGAGACCGATGGCAAGATGGAATTGGCTTACACGCTGGCGCGTGCGTATATCACTTCTGCGCCGCTGGCGGGGGTCTTCACCGAGCGCGGTCTGGCTGAGGCCTTCAACCGCGTCAACCAGTGTCTCACCGGAGCGACGCTGGTGCTGCGCGGTCTCCCGTTTGATTGCAACCGCTATAAGTCGTTGCGCGCGGCCGTGGCGACCGATATCTATCCGGGGCTGGTCACGGGCTATACCGTAGCTGCAGAGATTATCAGCTGTGACATGTTGCGCAACATCGCCGAGACGTCGCTGTGGGCGTCGGCGCGCTTGGCCGCGGCGCGGGCGTACATCGCGGGTCGGATCGTGCCTCCGGGGATTCGCCAGCCCTGTGTTGAGGGCAAGGAGGCGCTCTTGCGCTTAGCCCGCACGGCCCGGAGCGCGGAACTGCGCGCCGAGGCCGCTGGTGATTTAGTGACGATCTACCCAGAGTCGGACGGGCCGGGCGTGCCGCGCGGCCGGACGATCACGATCTTGAACAAGCCCCGCGGGCTCTTAGCTCTGCTCTGCGGCATCACCGACTTTGATCGCAGGTGCAAGCCTGCCGATCCCGATGAGAAGCTGCTCGACGACGCGAGCAAAGAGGTGCAGTCGGCGGCGTGGCTGGCGGTGGGGCAGGCATGGGCCAAGTCCAAGTCGCGGGCTGCCAATTGGGGGCAGGCGACGACGGGCAAGAACGAGGCCTATAGACGCGCAGGCGCCTATGCGTACTTCTTCCCGCGTGGGTTAGACGTCGTGCGGACCTATATGGAGCCGCTGGCGCGCGGGCGCGAGGCCACCGTCGAACGCTACGCGCTCGACGGCGCGCGGGCGCAGTATCGTCGCGGCGTCGGCTTGGAAGTGACGCTCTTGCTCGCAGCGGCCAAAGACGAAGCCGGGGCCGAGAAGTGCGGCAACGAGGGCCGAACCGACGAGTACAAAGCCGCGTGTATCGAAGCCCTATCGCGCTTGATCTCGGGGGCTTCGGTCAGCAAGCTGATCGAAGATGCCAACGGGGCGAGTGCGTCGCGCTCCAAGGCCGCAGGCTTGGCCCTAGCACGCACGCTTGCGCGATCCACGGAGCGCGATATTCTCAATCTCATCTTGCGCTGGACCGTGGGAGCCAACGTCGGAGCCAAGGAGCCGCTGACGTCGGCGTTGGTCGAGGCCTACGGGCGGAAGCTCGCCGAAGCCGTCAAGTAGAGTCTGTAAGTCTGTTGACGGGAAAGCCCTGCTGGGGAGTCCCCGCAGGGCTTTTTCGTTTTCACGCTCAACGACCGGAGCATTCCATGGGGAGGATTCTCTTGAGATACTCTAAGTCTTCGGGGCGGAATTTCTCGTTCTGGACCAAGTAGGGATTGATCTCGGCCTGGGCGTTCATGATGCCGCCGTTGGGGTTGTGCTCCAATCCCAGCATATGGCCCAACTCGTGGCTAGCGACTTTGGCAATGAGAATTGCTAAAAGCGGCGGCGGAGCCAGACGCAGCCCGCGATTGGCATGAAAGCTCCCGATAAATACATAGCCCGTGTCGTTCTTGCGGAAGTTCCCGTAGTCCAGCGGCGCTAACCCCAAGATCGGCAGACGGTTCTCCGGCGAGAAGAGAATTCTGCTGAAGACCCCCATGGGCTGGCGCAGATAGAAGCGCACATTCACGCCCTCGTAGTCGCGCTCCATCTGGCGCCGGATCGCGGGGATAAAGCCAAATAAGAGTTCGTCTTTGGGCAGCGACGTCATCTCTTCTAAAAGGGGCAAGCTCCCCAGGGCAAACTCCAACGAGACAATTTGGGCGCATGCGTTGGGAGTGGGAGCAAATTCAAAATAGTCCGACCAAGCGTTATTGCTCTCGTCTGTTTCGGGGATTTCGCCGAGGGGATCGGCCTTGACGCGCAGCACTTTTTCGCCGGCCTCTCTCCCCCACGGAACGCTCACGACGATCTCGGCCCCTGACGATAGCTCTTGCTCGACAATCACGGTCTGCACCAGCTCGCCATCTACGTACAAGCCAACAGGGATAGGCGGGAGCGCCGGGCCAGTCCCGATGTTCTTGACGAGCGCTCGCACGCTCTCTGGTTGCGCTTGCAGCCCATTGGTGACCAGATCGGCCCCGGTGAACTCGCGAGCCGTGACGTTGATGATCTTATGAAAGATGTTGTTCGTCTCGTCGAGTTCCGAGATGCGCCTGAAGGGATCTACCGCGACTCGGAGGATCGTTTCGCCGGCGGTCCCGTCCCACTCGGCCGTCACATCGGCGCTCTGGCCGGGAGCCAGATCCGACAGAAAGAAGACGGCGATCTGCACGCGGTTGGCCTTGAACTCCACGACAAACGTGTCGTTGGTGGGGCGAGTCCCCACGTTCTGCACCGTAGCGACGATCTGCACTTTGGAGGCGGGTTTGGGATAGGGCGGGGAGAGCTTGACGGCCTGAACGATCAGGTCTGGGGCTTCGGGCTGGCGGGCCCACGCCCCGGCGCTCCCCAGTGCTATCGCGAGAATCAGCACCGTTTTGAGTCTGATCATAATCCCTAAGGTGGCGTCAACCGATCTGTGCCTACGTAGTCGCGCAGCGGCTCTGGGATGATCACCGAGCCATCGGGCTGCTGATTGTTCTCTAAAATTGCGACGAAGAGCCGCGAGGTCGCCAAGCCCGACCCGTTGAGCGTGTGCACGTATTCGGGCTTGCTCGTCTTGTCGCGTCTGAAGCGAATATTCCCACGACGGGCCTGGAAGTCTTCGCAGTTGCTGCACGAGCTGACTTCGTAGTAGCGATTCTGCGAGGGGATCCAGACTTCTAGGTCTATCGTCTTGGCCGACTGCTGGCCCAGGTCGCAACTGGGCAGCAGCGCCGCTCGGTAGTGAATCTTCAGCTCTTTGAGGATATCTTCGGCGTCTTCAACCAGGCTCTCTAGCTCTTGGTAGGACTCTTCGGGCTTGGTGAACTTAAACAGCTCGACTTTGTTAAACTGGTGCATTCTGATCAAGCCCTTCTCTTCTTCGCCGTAGGTGCCGGCTTCGCGTCTAAAGCACGCGGTGTAGGCGCAGTATTTGAGGGGCAGCTCCGAGCCGTCTAGGATCTCGTCGCGGTGGAGATTGGTCAAGAGGATCTCCGCCGTGGGGTTGAGGTAGAGCTTATCTTCGGGGCAGAAGTAGACCTGGTCAGCGAACTTGGGGAGCTGGCCCGCGGCGAAGAAGCTCTCGGCGTTGCCCAAAAACGGCGGAAAGATGGGAATATACTTATTCTTTTGGACTTGGTAGTGCAGCATGAACTGCACGAGGGCCATCTCGAGCATGGCGCCCAGCCCTTTGTAGAGGGGGAAGCGCGAGCCGGCGATGCGTGCGGCTCGGGGGAAATCTAAGATATTGAGGCGCTCGCCCAGCTCGACATGCGATTTGGGAGTGAACGAGAATTTGGGTTTTTCGCCGAACTCGCGCAGAATCACTTTGTCGCTCTTCTCGGTGCTGACGGGGACGCTCTCGTGGGGCAGATTGGGCAAGCGCGCTAGGAGATCGTTCAGCTCGTGCTCGATCTGGGCGAGCTTGCCGTCGAGAGACTTGATCTCATCGGCGATCTGGCCCATCTCCGCGATCAATCGTTCGGCGTCGCGGTCTCTCTGTTCGCGCTTGAGGCGCCCGATCTCGTCGGAGGCCTTGTTGCGCTGGGCCTTGAGCTGTTCTACTCGTTGGATGATCTGGCGGCGCTCTTCGTCGAGCTTCAGAATTCTATCGAGTGAGATCGGTTCGCCGCGCGTGCGCAGGCGTCGCTCGACTTCTTTAGGGTTCTCCCGGATGAGCTTAAGATCCAGCATAGCAAGCGCTATTGTAGCTCAAAAAGGGCACATAAACAAGTCGGGGCGAACAGCTCCGACCGAGCCGTTCGCCCCGCTCAGAACGATTATAACGATTATAGAGAGCTAGCGCTTGTTGATTAAGAGCACGTCTTGGCCTTCGCGGGCGATGTAGATGTCGGGCTTCTTGTCGCCGTTGAGGTCTTTGAAGAGTATCGCGTTGCCGCCTTGGTTGCCCCCTTCGACGGGAAGCTCGATCGCCGTAAAGAAGCCGCGCCCATCGTTGATCAGCAACAGATTGGGCTGCTGGACGACGATCGACGACTGCTGCGGGCGCACGATCACCAGATCCAAGTCGTTGTCGCTGTCGTAGTCAGCAAAGTCAAAGTCACGACAGCCGAAGGCCCCAAAGGGGAGCTGCTCCGCCGTGCGGTCGGTGTAGAATCCCCGACCGTTATTGATCCATAGCACCGCGCGCCCCGGATCGTTGCACGCAAAGACGTCAAGATCGTTGTCGCCGTCCACGTCGAGATACTTGATGGCGAGCGTATTGGTCCCCTGCTCGAACGAGACGCGATAGGCCGTCTCATCGGTGAAGAAGCCGCGCGTATTAATCAAGAGACGGTTGACTTGGTTGATCCCGCCCTGAACGGGGTCACCGGTGCCCAAGACGAAGTCGAAGTCTCGATCGCCGTCAACGTCGGCACAATCTATCGAGGCGACGCTGAACGAGCCGGGGGATAGCCGGCTGCCGCCCTCCTCGACGAAGATCCCGCGCCCCTGATTGAGCCACAACCGAGCCGGATCGCCCTGTACCGTCCCCACCAAGAGATCCAAGTCCCCGTCGCCATCTATATCGCAGAGTTTATTGGAGAACGAGCGGTTGATGATGACCGTGCCCTGAAAGCGCGTCGTCGTCTCGTCTTGGTACAGCCCTACTCCCGTGTTAATCAAGATGCGATCGGGCGCGCCGCCGGTCGCCGATCCCATCGCCAAAACGATATCGTGATCGCCGTCGTTGTCAATATCCCCCAACTCGGCGCTGAAGGCGATCTCGCTGGGCAGCGCCGGCAGGCGACGTCCGGCGTCGTCTTTAAAGCGCCCCTGCCCATCGTTGATGAGGACTTTGATCAACGGCGAATCCCCCGGACGATTGCCCACGATGAGATCAAGATCGCCGTCTTTGTCTATGTCCGAAGCGCGTACCCAGTGGCTGCGGTCTCGTTCGGCTTCCAGGCGCAGGCGGGTCTCGTCCGAGAAGTCTATCGTGACCGGCGGCCGCGGCTGCGCCATCGCCAATCCGACCCCTAGCAGAACGCCAACCCCCAACAACAGCAAACGCATCAGAGAACGCATAAGTTTGCCTCCTTCGGTTTGAGCTTTTGCGAACGCAAATTCGCTGCGCTCTTACTCTAGCACGCCCTAGGTGAAAAATCTGTACCAACTCTGTGACCACGGGGTGGAGAAATGCGGTATAATGCTCTTATGTTGCGGGTTCACGTTGGGTCGCAGAATCGGGTGAAGGCCCAAGCGGTGCAGAACGTCTTCACGCGGGCGCTTGGGCCAACGGAGGTCAAATTAATCGCTGTGGAGTCGGGAGTCTCGGCGCAGCCGCTGAATGACGAGACGGTGCGCGGGGCGTGCGAGCGCGCTCGGCGCGCTTTATTAGATGCCGACTTTGGCGTAGGGATCGAAGCGGGCCTGATCTGGAACGAAACGCTGAAGCTCTACTTTGACGTGCAGTTCTGCGCGATTCTCGATCGAGACGGTCGGCTCACGGTGGGGCACGGCTCGGGCTTTGTCTATCCTCCGAAGGTGATCGAGCGCGTGTTAGCGGGCCAGACCGTCGGCGAAGTGATGAGCGAGATCGCTCGAGTAGAGAGATTGGGCCACAAGGAGGGCGCGATTGGTTTTCTCTCTAAAAATCTCTTAACGAGAGAGAAGCTCACGGAGCAAGCGGTCTTGATGGCGCTGCTGCCGCGCTTGAGACCGGAGTTGTATGCGCTTTGAATTTTGGGTCTGGCTGATCTTGCTGGTGCTGGCTCTGATCGCGCCTGTGGGGAAGAAGCCGGTTTCTGTCGCCGAGCCTCCCTCACAGCCCAGCAAGCCCCCTCCGTCGGTGTCTATACCGGAGCTGCCCCCATCGTTTTCAATCTCAGAAGCCTATCTCGTCGTGGTCGTGATTGACGGCCTGCGCCCCGATGCGCTCCAGCGCGCTCGGACTCCCCATATAGACAGACTCTGGCAATCGGGACTCTATAGCTGGACGGCCCAGACGGTGATGCCCAGTACGACGTTGCCCGCCATCGCGTCGCTGCTGAGCGGCGTGCCTCCAGAGCGTCACGGGATAGAGTGGAACTATTGGGCGCCGGAGCGCGGGCGCATCGCTGTGCCCACGATCTTCACGATCGCGCAAGCCGAGAAGATCTCAACGGTCGCGTTTGTAAGCAAGCGCAAGCTCGAGCATCTCTTCGGCCCAGAGACGCCGCTCTTTGTTATCAACAACGACGCGCGTCACGTGATCACGGCCGCGACGGGCTATATGGCCGAGCACCGTCCGAGATTGATCTTTGTGCATCTTTCTGATGTAGACGAAGTTGGCCATCGTCACGGGTGGATGACGCTTCAGCAGTTGCAAGCGATCGAGCGCGTGGACGAGGCGCTGGGGCTTCTGCTCGCAAGCCTAGAAGAATTACAGATGCTCGATAACTCTGTAATTATAGTGACATCCGATCATGGGGGTCATGGGCGGATTCACGGCACAGACGATCCAAGAGATATGACGATCCCGTGGATCTTATGGACTCCCAAGATAGAGACCGGGCGCGAGCTGACGCACCCTATACGGATTTACGACACCGCGGCAACGGCGCTAGCGGCGCTGGGCTTGGCGATCCCTGAAGATTGGTTAGGCGTGCCAGTTCTGGAGGCTTTTCCAGAAGCGACGCTGAATGAAAAGCCATAACATCATAAGCTTTGAAACTCCCCAGATCTCTGCTATAATTACTATGCACTGGAGCGCATGGTCTTTGACAGTTGGGGGTGCACTGGATTCGACGGGGATGCGGCAGGGAGGTCGCAGGCGGAGTTGCGGCCATCTCCCAAAAACGGTCGAAGGCACAGAAGTGCCAACTCTTTTGCTTACGCTACTGCTTCTCTGAACTAAAGAGAAGCATCTCTCATGAGGGCTTGGCCCGTCGGCTCGCATGAGAGACCGACGAGACGGGCTGACCACGCGCTCGGCTTCGGGGCGCGTGGGAATCTTCAAATGGAGCTCGGATCGGTTGATCCTGTTCGGTGGGAGCGGCCGATCTCAAACCAAAACACCGGACTAAGCCTGTAGAAGCCGAACGAAAGCATCTCCGGACGCGGGTTCGATTCCCGCCACCTCCACCAAAAGCTATCTATGCGCTACCGATGGGGAGTCGCGATCCTCTCGCTCGGCTTGGGAGCAGCCCTTGTGCTGGGCCAATCCCAAGCCCCCGCTCCGTTGGTCGCCTATGCCGAACT
>JANXAU010000055.1 GCA_025061735.1 Candidatus Bipolaricaulota bacterium | reverse complement strand
CGGGGGATGGCCAAGCGCACGAGTTCGAGTCGGGGGTAGATCTCTTGGCCGGTCCGTTCGTCGCGCTTGGCGAACATGGCGCTGCCGACTTCTACGGCTCGCACCCCCCCTTCGCGATAGAGCTCAACCACAAGCGCCTGGGCAGGGAACTCCCGTTGGGGAATGTGAGGGAGAAATCTCAGCGCGTCTATGTAGACGGCGTGGCCCCCGATGGGTTCGACGATGGGGATTCCTTCGGCTTTGAGGCGCTCGCCCAGATAGCGCGTCTGGCCGATTCTATCGCGCAGATACTCTTCATCGAGCGCCTCGTACAGCCCAACGGCGATCGCTTCCAGATCGCGTCCGGCGAGTCCGCCGTAGGTCGGAAAGCCCTCGAAGAGAATGAGCTTCTGCACGCAACGCCAGTACAAGCTCTCGTCGTTCATCGCCAAGAGTCCACCGATGTTGACGATCGCGTCTTTTTTAGCAGAGAAGGTCATGCCGTCGGCGAGCGAAAAGATTTCGCGGGCGATCTCGATGGGCTTTTTGTGAGAGTATCCCGGTTCGCGCTCTTTGATAAAGAAGCAGTTCTCGGCGAAGCGGCACGCATCGAGAAAGAACGGGATCTTATACGCTCGTGCGATCTCGCTGACAGCGCGAATATTTTTGAGCGAGACGGGCTGGCCGCCGCCGGAATTGTTGGTGATCGTGAGCATAATTAGAGGGATGCGTTCGCGCCCGTGCTGTTTGATGAGGGCTTCCAGAGCTGCGACGTCCATCTCGCCTTTGAAGGGATGCTCTTTGGTGGGGTCATAGGCGTCTTCGATGACGAGATCGAGGGGCTGGCCGCCGGCGGCTAAGACGTTCGCGCGTGTCGTGTCGAAGTGCATGTTGTTGGGGACGAGATCGCCGGGCTTGACGAGCGTGGAGAAGAGCACGTGCTCAGCGGCACGCCCCTGATGCGTGGGCATAAAGTATCTGAATCCAAAGATATCTTTGACAGCTCTCTCTAGACGATAGAAGCTCTGAGCGCCGGCGTAGGACTCATCCCCTTGCATAAGAGCACCCCATTGAGCGTGGCTCATGGCGCCGGTGCCAGAGTCGGTGAGCAAGTCAATATAGATGTCTTCGGCGCGGAGTCGGAAGACGTTGTAGTCGGCTTCTTTGAGTTTCTGTTCGCGCTCAGCGTAAGATAAGAGTTTGATTGGCTCGACGACTTTGATCTTATACGGTTTGAACACCGTGGCCTCCCTGGGGTCTTGGGTAAGACTATTCTAAAGCAGCAAGCAAGGGAGATGCAACTGTCTCCGACGCAAAAAAGATTACGAGTGCGCTGAGAGAAGCGCGAGACGATGGCACTCTTGGAAAAGCTGCTGTACTTGATGGGAGCCACCTCCTTCCCCCGACGTTTAAACGCATTGTAGCTCAGATCACGTTGAAAAGTCAAGGTCGAGGCGAATTTTTTTCGACTCCGTTGGCTCTAGCCCTCGATCAGGCGCTTGCGCACCCGTGCGCTCAAGAAGTCAATCACCATCACGGCGGGAATGATCACCATCAAGCAGACCCCCACAATCCCCCAGTCGCGCAACGCTTGCGCTTCGTTAATGAGCGAGCCGATCCCCCCCGCCCCCACAATCCCCAAGACCGAAGCCGCCCGCACGTTGATCTCTAATCTATAGATAAAGAGCGCCAAGAATTCGGGCAGCACTTGGGGCAAGATCGCATAGCGAAAGACCTGCAAACGACTCGCTCCCGTCGCTTGCACAGCCTCTACGGGTTCTTTGCGAATCTTCTCGACGACCTCAGCGTTGAACTTGCCCAGCATCCCAATCGAGTGGATCGCAATCGCCAAGACCCCCGGCAGCGTCCCCGGCCCAAAGGTCGCAATGAAGAAGATCGCCAAGATCAGCTCCGGAAAAGCTCGAATCGTGTTGGGCACTTGCTTGAAGGTCAAAGCCAACGGCAGCGGAACCCCCGTGTAGCTACGCGCTGCTAGAAATCCGATGGGCACCGCCAGTAAGAAGCTGATCGTCGTGCCCACCAGCGCGATTTGTAAAGACTGCACCATGCGCTGCACGGCCAGCTCAAAATACTCCCAATCGGGCCGGCCGATCGCGTTCACGAGATTCTGAAAGTACCCTACCCCAGCGATCAGGCGCTCTAGGTTGAACTCCAACGATGCTGCCGACCAAAGAATGAGACTCGCGACTACTCCTAGCCCCAGCCAGCGCAGCGCTCGCGGTATCATCACGCCGTGCACCAGCGCATCCCGGATGCGATTGGCGATCAAGTCTATCACCAAGACGGTGGCGAAGATGATCAGCACAATCGTCATCACTTGGGGGTAGTTACGCCACTCTAACGCCGTCGTGAGCTGCATCCCGATCCCGCCCGCGCCCACATAGCCCATCACCGTGGCGATGCGTACGTTCAGCTCAAACACGTAGAGCGTGTGATCCAAAAACGCCGGCAAGATCTGAGGGATCACCGCATAGCGAATGACTTGCAATTTATTGGCCCCCGTAGCTTCGATGGCTTCGATGGGCTTGGGATTGATATTGTCGGCCGACTCGGAAGTCAACTTGGCGATGATCGCACAGGCGAAGAACGAGAGCGCCCCAACCCCCGCCAGCGGGCCAAACCCCATCGCTACTACAAAGAGCACGGCATAGAGCAGATCGGGAATGGTGCGCAACACGTTCATCACAAAGCGCACCGGCCAGTAGACCCACGCGCTACGGACCACCAACTGCGAGCCGAAGACCACCAACGGCAGGGCCATCAGCATCCCCAAGAAAGTCCCCAGCGTAGCCATCTGCAAGGTCTGCAAGAGCGGGCGCCCATAGTTGGGCAGTGAAGAGAGATCCGGGGGCCACATCCGCCCCAGCAGCTCGAAGAATTTCCCGCCGTACTGGAAGATGAGCAGCGGGTTGAACTCAACCCCCGTCATCGCCCAGGCGTAGAGCAGCACCAGCGCTGCCCCCACCAGCAGCCCCGAGAGCGTCCTCCCCCACGCGCTCCGCTCCGTCAGGCGTCTAAGCTCCGTCCCCGCTGCCATAGATGTCCTCTTCAAAGGTCTCGCGGTTGATCGCCGTGATGGGCTTGTCGTAGATCACGCGCCCTTGCTTTAAGCCCACGATGCGCTTGCCGTACTTAAACGTGAGCACAGGATCGTGCAGATTGATAATCGTCGTGATGCCCTCTTCTTCGTTGATCTTCTTGAAGATGTTCATGACGATGTTGGCGGTGATGGGATCGAGCGAGGCAACGGGTTCGTCGGCCAAGATCAAGCGGGGTTTTTGCATCAGGGCGCGCGCGATCCCCACGCGTTGCTTCTGGCCGCCGGAGAGACGCGCGGCGCGGTCGCCGTGGCGGGGCAAGGGAATCCCCACGCGCTCCAGCGCGCGATGCGCCAGCTCGACTTGGGCCTTGGGAAAGCGCCCCAAGAGCGAGCTCCACGTGCCGACCGTCGCCAGCGTCCCCGTCAGCGCGTTGGTCAAGACAGACAAGCGCTCGACGACGTTATACTCTTGAAAGATAAAGCCGATATGAGAGCGCAGCTCGCGCAGCTCGCGGCGGGATGCTTTCAACACATCTTTGCCGTCAAAAAGGATGCTCCCCGTCACGCGGGCGCGATCGTTCTCCACCAGCCGATTGATCGCGCGCAACAGCGTAGACTTGCCCGACCCCGAAACCCCAGCGACCACAACAAACTCCCCCGCCGAGATCTCCAAATTGACGTTCTCCAACGCCGTGACGGGCCGCACCCCCGGATAGACCACCGAAAGATTTCTGATGCTCAGAATACTCTTCATCGCTCTATTGTAGCAAAAACCAATAGGGGCGAACGACCGTTCGCCCCTATTGGTTCTGATGCATCACACAAGCTTACTGATTCTCGCACTTGGCCAGATTGGGCTGGATCTCGTTGGCTACTACGCGCACGGCTTGCAGGGCCTTGAGCATATCGTAGCCCTCGGGGACGGGCACGAAATCCGTCGCGTCTACGGCGTCCTTGCCGTGCTTCTTGCCCTCGTCGGTCTTCATCAGCGCGACGAACGCCTGCTTGATCGTCTCGCGCAGCCGGGCGTCCAGCTCTTTGATCGCGACGATCCCGTCGTTGGGGATGTCATCGCTGTAGCCGATGACGCCCACCCTGGTGCTGGGGTTGGGATCGCCCGGCCTCCATCCCAGCTCTTGCTTCACCCGGTCGGAGTTGAGATCCTCGCGGACATCCTCAAAGCCTACTCCCACGTCTACGTCCTTCTTGTAGACGGCGATCGCCGAGGCCAGGTGATTGGCGGCACGGATCGTCTTGAAGTTGCGGTAATCGCCGGGCAGAATGCCCAGATCCTTCAGCTTCTTGCAGGGGAAGAGGAACCCGCTGGTGGACGTCGCGCTGCCGCCGTAGCTGAACTTGAGGGGTCTGCCGTCTTTGACGTGCTTGACCAGATCGTCAAAGCTCTTCAACGGCGAGTCCACATGGACCATGAATTGCGACCGGAAGGTCAGCCGCTCGCCGCGCTTGGTCACGGCGATGGGGATGGAGCCGTAGCTATCTACCACTTGGACGATCTGGAAGGGGCCGAGCAATCCGACGTGAAGGCGCCCCGCTCCCAGGGCTTCAATCGTCGCCGGGTACGACTCGGGAATGACGGCGCGCACGCGCCTCACTTGGGGGAACCCGTTCTTCTGTACATAGTCCAAGACCAACTTGGCCATGCCCTCGACCGGCGGCTGCAAGATCGTTGCCGGGCGCGAGGGCACCATGCCGATCACCAACTCTTCGGGGATGAGCGTCCCCTGCTGCGATGCCGCCGGGAACGGCAGCCCGCCCAACACCAGACCCGCAACTAGCAGTACAACCAATCCGACCACCCGACGCGCACGGAACAGACCCATAAGCTCGAACCTCCTTCGGCAGTGTATAGATATTCACCGGACTATATAGTCCGCACAGTTATTTTATATCAAACGAGACGGGGGTTGTCAAATCGCCAAACTGTAATCTCGATCATAGTCAAGGAGTCGAGCAAGAGCTACAATCGCCTCTAGAAACCGATCAGGGAGCTTGAACGATGCGCTCGAAAAAATCCGTATCTATCGCTCTGCTGGTGCTGATCCTCCTCGGATATGCCCCCCTCGCTCAGAGCCAATCTCGCCCCTTTCTCGTGGTGATTGACGCTGGCCACGGCGGCCACGACTCCGGAGCTATCGGTTACTACGGCACCCAAGAGAAAGACGTCAATCTCACGATCGCGCGCTTCATTCGCTTGATGAGCCTCTACGACCCCGAAATCTCGGTGATTCTGACGCGCAGCGACGATCGCTACGTCCCCCATCGCGAGCGCACGGGGCTGGCCAATCGCCTCAACGCCGATCTCTTTGTGAGCATCCACGCCAACGCCCATCCCCGCCACGCCGCGGCCAACGGCATCGAAGTCCTCGTCAGCGACGACACGACCCTCCCCACTTACCCTCAAAGCCGCGAGCTGGCGCTTCTGTTGCAAAAACGCCTCACCCGCGCCTTGGACGTGACCGATCGCGGGATCAAGCACCAGCGGCTCTTCATTCGCTGGGCCCAGATGCCCGCGGTCTTGGTCGAAGTGGGCTTTCTCACCAACCCCTCTGAAGAGCTCAAGCTGCGCAGCTTCACTTATCAGTGGACGGTGGCGGAGATCATCTTGCAGACCGTCAAAGAGTATCTCCGGCGACGATGGGGACCGCGCTGAAGGAGGCGTCAGTATACTGACAGAAGGGCAGCGCGGTGTGCGACGGCGGCGTGGATAACCGCCGCCGTCTTTGTTTATAGTCAGCGCTCTCCCACCCGGAAGCGACGACCGGCATAGAGCTTGCGCAACTTGCTGAGCGCCAGACTCTCCAACTGCCGAACGCGCTCGCGGCTGAGATTGAGGATCCGCCCGATCTCGCTGAGCGTGCGCGGATGACGATCTTCCAGACCGTAGCGCAGGCTGAGAATGAGACGCTCGCGCCCGGACAGCTCCTCCAGCGCCCTCTGGAGATCTTCGCACTCCTGCGCCCGCAGGGCCTCGGCCTCTGGAGAGGCGCGCTCGGAATGAATCTGATCCAACGGCGCCTCGTCGTTCTCCTCATCAGCGCTGTAGTCCAGGGAAGAGGGGGGCGGACGCCAGCGCAACAGCCGGGTGACCGTCGCACGCGACACCCCCGCCTCCTCTGCCAGCAACGCCGCGGTGGGCGGGAGTTGATGATGCTGACGGTGTAGATCCTCTAGCTCGTCAATCTTGTGGAGCACCGCCAGCAGATAGTCGGGCACGGGCACGGGACGCACATACTTGACCAGAGCGCGCAAGATCGCCTGCCGGATCCACCACGTGGCGTAGGTGCTGAACTTATACCCCAGCGCGGGATCGAACTTATCCACGGCCGTCATCAATCCCAGATTGCCCTCTTGGATGAGATCCATCAGCGGGATGCCCAGATGGCGGTATCGCTGGGCCACGCTGATCACCAAGCGCAAGTTGGCCGTAATCAACCGCTCCCGTGCCCTGGAATCTCCGCACGCGACGCGACGCGCTACCCGCCGCTCCTCCTCGGCGCTCAACAACGGATAACGCCCGATCTCACGCAGATACGCCTCCAACCCTTCTTCCCCCTGACGTCGGCGCACGGACTCTCTCATCATAAGAATCGCCTCTGCCAGATTCTAACCGGCCGTGCCCACCTAGACACTGACAGAACGCAGAGAGAAAGTTGATAGGGGTCAGCCGGGCCTATGGAAATTGCGGGCGCGCTGGGGTAAAATAAGGGCAGAGCGGCGCCGGGGTACCGAAGCGGCCAAACGGGACGGACTGTAAATCCGTTGGCCTATGCGCCTTCGGGGGTTCAAATCCCTCCCCCGGCACCATTTGCGCTTGGTGTGATTTTTTTCTATAATAGCGCGTTCTAGGAATACCTCTCGTTCGGATGCGCTTGGCCCGCGTAGCTCAGAGGTGGAGCGTTCCCTTGGTAAGGGAAAGGTCACCGGTTCGATTCCGGTCGCGGGCTCCCGAGGAAAGGCAGTGACTGGTGATGAGGGGCGAGCCAATCACTGGCCACTGACTGGAAAGTGAGGAGGAGTTATGGCAAAAGCCAAGTTCGAGCGGAAGAAACCGCACGTCAATATCGGCACGATCGGCCACATCGATCACGGCAAGACGACGCTGACCGCGGCGATCACCGAGGTTTTGGCTCAGAAGGGGCTGGCTAAGGCGCGCTCCTACGACGACGTGGCCAAGGCCAGCGCCAAGCAGGGCCGCCGCGACGAGACGAAGATCCTGACGATCGCCGTCTCGCACGTGGAGTACGAGACCGAGAAGCGCCACTACGCGCATATCGACTGTCCCGGCCACGCCGACTACGTCAAGAACATGATCACCGGCGCGGCCCAGATGGATGGCGCCATCTTGGTAGTCGCCGCCACCGAAGGCCCCATGCCCCAGACCCGCGAGCACGTCTTGCTCGCCCGCCAGGTCAACGTCCCTTATATCGTCGTCTTCTTGAACAAAGTCGACCTGGTAGATGACCCCGAGCTGGTTGATCTGGTAGAAGTCGAGGTGCGCGATCTGCTCAGCAAGTATAAGTTCCCCGGCGACAAGGTCCCGGTCATCCGGGGATCGGCGCTGAAGGCCTATAAGAACCCTGCCGACCCGGAGGCGACCAAGTGCATCTGGGAGCTGATGAACGCGTGCGATGAGTTCATCCCGGAGCCGATCCGCGATGTGGACAAGCCGTTCTTGATGCCCATCGAGGACGTCTTCTCCATCAAAGGGCGCGGGACGGTCGTCACGGGGCGCGTGGAGCGTGGGCGGATCGTCCCCGGCGATGAGGTCGAGATCGTTGGCCTGCGCCCAGAGTCGCGCAAGACCGTGGCCACAAGCCTAGAGATGTTCAACAAGGTCTTGGATGAGTGTCTCCCCGGTGACAACGTTGGCGTGCTCTTGCGCGGCATCGAAAAAGACGAGGTGGAGCGCGGCATGGTGCTGGCCAAGCCCGGCTCGATCACGCCGCACACGAAATTCGAAGCCGAAGTCTACGTGCTCAGCAAGGACGAGGGCGGGCGCCATAGCCCGTTCTTCTCTGGCTACAAGCCGCAGTTCTACTTCCGCACCACCGACGTGACCGGCGTGATCACGCTGCCTCAGGGGATCGAGATGGTCATGCCCGGCGACAACGTGCGCATCACGGCGGAGCTGATCAGCCATATCGCGATGGAGGAGCAGTTGCGCTTCGCCATCCGCGAGGGCGGGCGCACCGTCGGCGCGGGCGTGGTCACCAAGATCCTGGCTTAATATAATATTAATAAGGAGCAGAGCGCGATGCCTCAGGAGCACGTGACGCTGGCGTGTACCGTCTGCCGCCATCGCAACTATCACACGACGAAGAACCCAAAGAACGTGCGGAGCAAGCTCGAGCTGAAGAAGTACTGCAAATGGTGCCGCAAGCACACCGTGCACAAAGAGGTCTAGGCCCGTAGCTCAACTGGCAGAGCAGCCGACTCCAAATCGGCAGGTTGGGGGTTCGAATCCTCCCGGGCCTGCCCCCTCCTATGAAAGAACGAGTGCTAAGCTACTTGCGTGAGGTGCGCAGCGAGCTGAGCCGGATCACCTGGCCCAGCCGCGTCGAGCTGATCGCTTTGACGTCGTTGGTCTTGGTGATGGTGGTGATCCTGGCGATCTATATTGGCCTATTGGATTGGATCTTTCGCGAAGGGGCCAGGCAACTGCTGCGCTGACAGACGCTATGAAGCGGTGGTATGCGTTGCAGACCTATGCGGGCAGCGAGCTGAAGGTTGCCGAGCAGCTCGAGGAGCGCGTGCGCGAGCTGGGGCTAGAGCGCCGCGTCGATCTCTTCAAAGTGAACGGCACGGAGATGCGCTTTCTCGCCCCCATCGAAGAGGTGATCACCACCAAGGGGCGGCGCGGGCGGACGGGAGAGTATCGCGTCCCCTATGAGTACGAGCTGAAGATCGAGGCGAACAAGCGCATCCAGAAGGGAGAAGTGATTGCCGTCAAGCCCCCGCGCTCTATGAGCTACGACGCCAAGGTCAAGAGCATCGAGACGCTCCAGCGCATCATCGTGGAGATGAGCAACCGCAACGAAGAGGAGTTTCTGATTCCGTTAGACAAGCGCGTGCGCCGCGACGTGCGGCTGGGGCAGAAGCTGCCCCCGGGAGTGCCGCTGACGACCGACTCCGATCCGCGCTTTAAGGCCCCCGCGGTCAAGACCACCGTGGTGCATCGCGATCGCGTCAAACGGATTGAATTAGAAAAGCTGGAAGATGGGGAGCGCGTGACGCTGGTCATCCCGGAGAAGTATCTCGTGCGCCTGAAGGAGCAGATGGTGCTCAAGAAGGGCGATCTCTTGGAGAAAGAAGACAAGATCGAGTCGCGCGCCGCGGGGTTGGTCAAGATCAAGGAGTACAAAGACAAACGAGTCGTCACGGTGCAGCATATTGAGAAGCGGCGGCTCTTCCCCGGGTATATCTTTGCGCGCATGGAGATGTCGCAAGAGATGCTGCAACTGCCGCAGGGCCTGAAGTGTCGTTTTGTGGGCAACCCGCCGCTGCCGCTGGACGAAGAGGATATGAAGGTCGTCAAGCGCAAGGCGGGCTTGCTGGAGATGCCCAAGGCCGTCGGCCCGAAGATCGAGGTGGAGTTTGAGGTGGGGGAGGTCGTCGAGATCATCGAAGGGCCGTTTGCGGACTTCACCGGTTCGATCGTGGAGATCGACAAGGAGCGCGAGATGGCGACCGTGCTGGTCAAGATCTTCGGGCGCGAGACGCGCGTCGAGCTGCCGTTTGAGAGCATTCAGAAAGTCTAAGGAGGTTCGTGATGGCTGCTGCTGCTGCTACTCCAGCGAAGAAGAAGCAGGTGGTCGGCGTAGTGAAGCTGCAGTTGCCGGCGGGTCAAGCGACCCCGGCCCCGCCGGTTGGCCCGGCGCTGGCCGAGCATAAGATCAATATCGCCGAGTTCTGCAAGCGCTTTAACGACGCCACCAAGAACGAAGAGAAGGGGCTGATCATCCCGGCGGTC
Source organism: Candidatus Bipolaricaulota bacterium (assembly GCA_025061735.1). Lineage (GTDB taxonomy): Bacteria > Bipolaricaulota > Bipolaricaulia > RBG-16-55-9 > DRXL01 > SKYB132. Next base: position 5,428 of record JANXAU010000055.1, on the reverse strand, counting down.
ATTACGATCTATTCGGATCGTTCGTTTGATTTTGTGCTCAAGAAGCCGCCGGCGAGCGAGCTGCTCAAGCGCGCCGCGGGGATCTCGGCGGGATCGGGGCAGCCCAATACCCAAAAGGTGGGCAAGATCACCAAGGAGCAGTTAAGAAAGATCGCCGAGATGAAGATGCCCGATATGAACTGTTACGATCTCGAGGCGGCGATGCGCACCCTCGCCGGGACGGCGCGCAACATGGGGATCGAGATCGTGGAGAGCTAGTCATGAAACGGAGCAAACGCTATCAAGAGATCCGCCAGCGAGTAGACCGGGAGCGCCGCTATTCCGTAGCCGAGGGGATCAAGCTGTTGAAGGAGTGCGCGACGGCGAAGTTCAAGGAGAGCGCCGAGGTGGTCTTTCGCTTGGGCGTAGATCCCAAGAAGAACGAGCATCGCATTCGCGGGACGGTGACGCTGCCGCACGGCACGGGCAAGAGCGTCAAGGTATTAGCGTTTGCCAAGGGCGACAAGCTCAAAGAGGCCCAGGAGGCCGGAGCCGATTACGCCGGCGGCGAAGATCTGGTCAAGAAGATCGAAGAGGGCTGGATGGACTTCGACAGGGTCGTGGCGACCCCCGATATGATGGGAACGGTAAGCAAGCTGGGCAAGATCTTGGGGCCGCGCGGCCTGATGCCCAGCCCCAAGGCCGGCACGGTCACGACCGACATCGGCACCGCCGTCAGAGAACTCAAGCGCGGACGATTAGAATTCCGCCTCGACGAATACGGCAACGTCCATTCGCTCTTTGGCAAGTGCTCGTTTAGCGAAGAACAGCTTCAGGAGAATCTCGTGGCGCTGACGGCCGCCGTGCTGGAAGAGAAGCCCGCCGATGTCAAAGGGCGTTATCTTCAAGCCGTGACGATCTCCTCGACGATGGGCCCGGGGATCAAGCTCGATCCCGACGAGCTACAGAAGGTCGTCGCTGCGCGCCGACTCTAGGGAGACAGCTATGCCTACAGCAGAGAAAGAGCAGATAGTCGCTGCATTAGAGGAGCGCCTGAAGCGCTCGCAGGGGTTTGTCTTGACGAACTTTGAAGGGCTGACGGCCTCGGAGATGAGCGCGCTGCGGCGCGAGCTGCGCCAGAAGGGTTTGGAGTATTTGGTGGTGAAGAACGCGCTGGCGCAGATCGCGGTGCAGCGGTTGGGGGTCACCAACGTCGAGAGCTATTTTCGTGGCCCGACGGGGCTGTGCATCGGCTACGACGACGGCATAGCCGCGTTCAAAGCCGCGCAAGAGCTGACCAAAAAGTACGAAAAGTACAAGATCAAAGGGGGGGTGCTGGAGGGGCGAGCGGTCAGCGCTCAAGAGGCGCTCGAATTGGCCAAACTCCCCGGACGCCACGAGCTTTTGGGGATGGTCGTGGGGGCTTTACAAGCCCCGATCCAGCAGATGGTCGGCACTTTGAATGCGTTGTTACAGAACTTCGTCAGCGTTCTGGACGAAGTGCGCAAGAAGCGTGAATCTCAATAGGAGGGATCTCGTATGCCCAGCGTACAGGAGCTGGTCGCGACGGTAGAGCAGATGACCGTCAAGGAGTTGGCAGAGCTGGTGAAGGCTCTGGAAGAGAAGTTCGGAGTGAAGGCTTCGGCGGGCGTCCCGATGATGATGGCCCCCATGCCGGGGGCGGCCGCGGGCGCCGCAGCGACGGCGACGGCCGAACAGACGACGTTTAAAGTCGTGCTGAAGAACGCTGGACAACAGAAAGTCCAGCTTATCAAGGTCGTCAAGGACATCACGGGCAAGGGGCTGAAGGAGAGCAAAGATCTGGTAGATAATTTGCCCGCGGTGATCAAAGACGGCCTCAACCAAGAAGAAGCGAACAAGATCAAAGAGCAATTGGTCGCCGCGGGTGCGGAAGTCGAGATTCAGTAGAGTCCATTAAGTCTTTAGAGTCTATGGAGTCTTAGAGTCAGTTAGTGGCTCCAGAGGCTCTCAGACTCTATTAGTATTGTTTGAGGGGGAGCCTATGCGCACGAGACGTTCGTGGGGTCGGGTGAGCCACGGCGTAGAATTGCCCTATCTGCTGCACGATCAGAAGCGCTCCTATGAGCGCTTTCTCACGGAGGGGATTCGCGAAGCCTTCCAAGAGATCGGAACGATCAAGGGCGAAGGGCGCGAGAATATCGAGCTGGAGATGACCAACCCGCGCTTGGGGCCACCGCCCTACTCCGAGCAAGAGTGCAAGGACAAGAACCGCACCTATGCCGCTCCGCTGCGCGTCTACGCGGTGTTGCGCCAAGACGGCAAGAAGGTCCGCGAGGACGATCTCTACATCGCCGATGTCCCGTTGATGACCGCCCGTGGCACGTTTATCATCAACGGCTCCGAGAACGTCATCGTCAATCACCTTACGCGCTCCCCTGGCGTCTACTTCACCAAAGAGAGCCCAACGGAGTATCTGGCTCAGATCCTCCCCGACTATGGCGCGTGGTTGGAGTTCGTGCTGGACGTCAAAAAAGAGCGCATCCAAGCCCAACTGGATCGCAAGGGCAACTTGCCCCCCACGACGCTCCTGCGCGCCCTCGGTTACACGACGTCCGATATCTACAAGCTCTACTCGGTGACGGTTAATCCCATATCGCGAGAGAAGTTAGCGCGCTACCGGGACTGCGTTCTCACCGAACCTGTCAGTGTCAAGAACAAGCTCATCGCGCGGGAGGGCCAGCGGCTGACCGACGATATCATCGAACAGATTCTGGAGCTGGGCGTGCCCAGCGTGCAGTGTTTAGATATATATATCCAACGGAGCCTCGACGAAGACAAGACGAGTTCGGCTGAAGAGGCGCTCGATCTGATCTATCGCAAGCTGCGCGGCGCGGAGCGTCCCACCCAAAAGATCAAGCAAGACTTCTTTATCAATCTCTTCTTTAATCCCGAGACGTTCAGCCTCTCGCGCGTGGGGCGCTTTATGGTCAATAAGAAGTTGGGTCTCAAGCGCGACCTCAACGATGTCGTCTTGCACAAAGAAGAGATCGCGCTGACGCTCAAGCGGCTCCTGGAAGTGCCAACGCACCCGGAGCTGATCGAGGACAAAGACCATCTGGCCAACAAGCGCGTCAAACCCCCCGGCGAGACCGCGCTCGACGCGTTGCGCGCCGGGTTGAAGCGCATGGTGCGCCTCACTCAGGATCGCCTGGGGAAGCTCTCTTTGGAAGAAGAAGAGCCCCTGCGCAATCTCATCAGCGGGCGCACCGTCCAAGCCGCCCTCAACAAGCTCTTCTACACCGGGCGCCTCTCCCAATTCTTGGAGCAGACCAACCCCCTGACGGAGCTGACGCATAAGCGTCGGCTCTCGGCGATGGCGGGCAGCTCCAACAAGAAGCGCGCCAAGATCGAGGTGCGCGATGTTCACTACTCCCACTACGACCGCATCTGTCCCATCGAGACCCCCGAAGGCCAGAACATCGGCTTGATCACCTCGATGGCTACGTATGCGCGCATCAACGACTTTGGCTTTCTCGAAGCGCCCTATCGCGTGGTCAAGAACGGGAGACTCACCAAAGAGATCATCTATCTGATGGCCGATGAAGAAGAGAAATATAGAATCGCGCCGGCGACCACGCCCGTAGACAAAGAGGGCAGGATCATCCCGGAGGTCGTGGAGATCCGCACGGGAAAGGAGAACATTCGCACCGTGCCGCGCGAGCAGGTCGACTTGATCGAGGTCTCGCCTGCGGCGCTGGTGAGCGTCTCGGCCTCGCTCATCCCGTTCTTGGAGCACGACGACGCCAACCGCGCGCTGATGGGCGCGAACATGCAGCGCCAAGCCGTTCCCCTGCTCAAGCCCCAAGCTCCCTACGTCGGCACGGGGATGGAGGCCGTCGTAGCTCGCGACTCCGGTCTGGTGGTCTTAGCCGAAGAGGACGGCCAAGTGATCTACGTCGATGCCCAGAAGATCGTGGTGCGCAGCGCGGCCAAGCCCGACAAGAAGTCTAAACCCAAAGATCGCGTCTATTCTCTCATCACGTTTGATCGGTCCAATCAAGACACGCTGGTGCATCAGCGCCCCGTTGTAGAGGTGGGGCAGAAGGTCAAGAAGGGGGATCTGCTTGCCGATGGCCCCTCGACCGATCACGGCGAGCTGGCGCTGGGCGCCAACGTCTTGGTCGCCTTCTTGCCCTTTGAGGGCTATAACTACGAAGACGCCATCGTGATCAGCGAGCGCTTGGTGCGCGAAGATATCTTGGATTCGATTCACATTCAAGAGTACGAAGTGCGCGCCGAAGAGACAAAGCTCGGCCCCGAAGAGATCACCGACGATATCCCCGATCTGAGCAAAGAAGATTTGAGAAATCTAGATGAAGACGGGGTCGTGCGCGTGGGCACGGAAGTGAAGACGGGGGATATCTTGGTGGGGAAGATCACGCCCAAGGGCGAGAGCGAGCCGACGCCCGAAGAGAGAATCTTTAAGTCTATCTTCGGGGAGCGGTCGCGCAACGTGCGCAACACGTCGTTGCGCCTGCCCCCCACGACCGAGGGCGGCAAGGTCATCCGCGTCAAGAAGTTCTCGGCCAAGAAGGGGGACGATCTGGGGCCGGGGGTCAATCAATTGGTGAAAGTTTATATTGCCCAGCGCAAGAAGATTTCGATCGCCGACAAGCTTGCCGGGCGCCACGGGAACAAGGGCGTGATCGCCAAGATCTTGCCCGTTGAGGATATGCCCTTCCTGCCCGATGGGACCCCCGTCGATATGGTGCTCAATCCGTTGGGGGTGCCGTCGCGCATGAATTTGGGGCAGGTGTTTGAGACGCATCTGGGATGGCTGGCGCATCTGCGTGGGGAGTATATGGCTTCGCCGGTCTTCGACGGCGCGAAAGAAGAGCAGATTCTCAACGAGCTCTATCAAGAGCGCGTCAAGCATGGGCTGGCCGAGGGCGACGATCCCCGCTACCCGGTAGGGAAGGTCTGGCTGCGGGATGGGCGCACGGGCGAGCCGTTCGAGCATCCCGTGACGGTGGGCTATATGTACATGCTCAAGCTTGAGCATATCGCCAACGAGAAGATCCACGCGCGCTCGGTGGGGCCGTACAGCTTAATCACGCAGCAGCCGCTGGGAGGCAAGGCTCAGATGGGCGGGCAACGTTTAGGGGAGATGGAGGTCTGGGCCCTGGAGGCCTACGGCGCGGCCCACACGCTCCAAGAGATGCTGACGCTCAAGAGCGACGACACGCGCGGGCGCGTGCAGTTGTACAAGGCGATCTTCAAGGGCGAAGAGTTTCCCAAGCCGGGGCTGCCGGAGTCGTTCAAGGTCTTAGTAAAAGAGCTGCGCAGCTTGGGGTTGAGCGTGCGCGCCTATGACCAGCAAGATAGAGAGATAAATATTAGTTAGGCCCTCACCCGGCCTACGGCCACCCCGAGGCGTTTTAGGGCAGCATCTTGAGCGGTTGCCCCC
>JANXAU010000031.1 GCA_025061735.1 Candidatus Bipolaricaulota bacterium | reverse complement strand
GACTTGCCATTGCCCATCTTCCTTTTTCACGTCTATGTAAGAATGAAACACGGGAGACGGCACCTTCACTGCTCCAGCGATCAAGAAGAGGGGAACAATCGTGTTGGCCTCGCCGCTGGATTGGGCATAAAGGCCATTCTTGATGGCCTCAAGAAGGGTTTTTATTCTTTCCTTCCTCTTATCCTCAGAAACCGTAAAGGTGAGAAAAAATTTTTCAGCGTTTATCTTCCCCCACTTTAATGTTCCAGCTCCATCCGGGAGCTTCCAGGCGGTTCCATTATTTTGGCTTCCGTCCAGCAACTTTTTATCACTATCTGAAATCTGAATACTTAATCTGCCCTCTTCGATTGAGGGCTCTTGTTCAATGACCCATGTATCTTGCCCGATAATGAACGTGTCTAAAGTGAAACTTAGTTTGTAAAATGAAGTGTGTTCTTCTTTGTTGTATAAACCAGGCATAATCTCAATGTATCCCTCCTTCCTTCTGCGCGTGACAAGGTCATGGTTTGCATAAAAGGCAAGATCGGCTTCATAAGAATACAAGGAAATTGCCTTGGTGATCCCCAACGGGGCTTTGCGGGTGAGCGATCTTTCACCTTCAATCGTAAACATGTACCCAAACACATCTAGCTCTGGACAAGTGATGATATCTGCCCGAGTAAGATCAAATTGTAGCGTTTTTCTATCTCCAGACCCTCGTTCGGCTACAGGTGCGGGGCTCCATGTATGTGGATCTTGTCTGTAAAGGGTTTGGTATAAGTAGTGTCGTATGGCCGGTTTGCCGATGAACGATCGCACCTCACCGTTGATGTTGAGCTTCTTGATCGAAAGAATGTTACCTCCGATCTTCTCATCACGATTGAGCGCCGCACCATCAAAGATGATGGTGACAGTGACGTTCTTGATGTTGCTCATAGCTACCTCCTTATTGATTTGTTGAGCAATCATGCTGACCTCCTTGGTTATTGCTCTGTCTCCCGCTCTTGTCCTAGGATGCCGCTCAGGAACGAAAACAGAAAGACCTTGAAGAGTTCATCAGAGTAGATCGGCTTAAAGGCTTCCACGAGATGAGCCGGAAATTCTTTCTTGGCCGAGACGAAGATGCGTAAGATAGCATGAAAAGCTTCATCTCGTTTTCCCGCCCGCACCAGTTCCAATATCCGATACCCCTGACGATCAAAAGCATCTTTAAGGTCGCTATCCTGCTTAAGAGCAAACCCCGTCCTCTTCAAACTCTCCATAAGTGTCGAAGCGTTCCAGCCAGCCACTTGACGATATAGGCTCTCAAACTTCTTGTCATCTCGATGCTGTTCCGTAGCCCACTGGAGAAGTTCCTGAAGTCTGCGACCCAATCCTTTCAGCTCTTGGTGAGCCTGGCGAAATTGTTCGAAATCAGGATCACCATTTTTCAATTGCTCCTCAAGCTGATTGAGCTTTTCTTCCAGGCTTATTTTAGATGAAACTGGCGTGCTCATATGTATACCTCCTTTTACGCTTCTCTTCAATGAGAGCGCAGAGTTGGAAAATCTGCTCCGCCGCTTGCTGAGGATCTCGGCGATTTTTGTCCAGCTTTAAGATGTCGTTCACGAATCTATTTTCGGAATCTCCCCGCTCTCCATAGGGCTTCAGTCCAATGCGCAAGAGGCGATAACCCAACTCCATCAGGCGAGAAAAATCTTGAGCAAGAACCAAGTTCAAGACAGCAAACTCTCCGATCTGGCTGAGGAGCGAAGCGATTCTTCGATCTGCGAGAAGCTGAATGACCTCATAGGGCAAGCTAAAGAATTCGATCTCACTTCTACGCCGGCTGACGATCTCGATATTCATCCCTGTCCAGACACCAAGTGTTGTCTGGATCTTCGTGGCATATTCGATCACAGACATCGCTAGGATCTCCCTCTTGGTTCGCGCCTCTGCCGATGAGAATGTGCCAAAGACTTCACGAGCGAACTTGTTCAGATACCACATCACCTTGAAGGACGGAGCGTTAATAAAGATTTCAGAGTCATCGGACAGAGAAGTCAAAGCCAGATGGTGATGGATTATCAAGAAAGAGCAGAGATGGCAGACTGTTGCACTTTGCTTTAATCCCCAAAATGCATTGGTAAACTCATTGAGCGACGGTCCTAAAAACGAATTGTGGATCATGGAAAAGTTCTCGATTCGATAAAGAAACTTAGTGTCGTTTCTCCTAGCTGGATCTTGTTGATTAAGGTCGGCGATTTTGTCTTCTGGTAACCATTTGCCACTGCCGCATAAATTGCAAATTTTTCTTGAAGTTACAAGATTTAGCGACCTCACAAAGGATTTAAATAACTCCTTCTGATTAGGTTGCAGAAAGTTTTTGTATAAAACGTTATTACCGACGATTGATGCGATCTTATTAGGACTAAAGTATCTGTAGTCACAATTTAGATCCATAAATAGATCACAAGGTATTCTTGACACACCTTCGTTAGAAAGGTATATTTTGGAGCTCTTGTTCTCAACCAATTCTAAGGAATAAAGGAATCCAATCACGCCTGCGTTGTACAGCCAGTTTGAGGGATATAGAACAATCTCGCTCACGGGAATCTCCTTATCCTGCTATTGGCTCAGATATGGATCCTTGCTTTACGAGCTCCAGCATACCAAATCCCTGACTGCGACGGACGCCCAAGCCTACTTGATAGATCAGATTGAGCACATCTGATCGCCCACGCAACTCAAAAATCCCAGTGAATCCTTGCATGTTCATGTTATAGTGACGTACCACCTTGCGATGGATACGGATGGGATTGAACTTAACACGTGCATCTACGCCGCCTAGGAAGGAACGGATAATTTCGTTAACCGCAAAACTCAAGCCCTCTTCAAAGCCATCATCACCCGGTAAGAGATACCAATCAGCATTCCCCTTGTTATTGACTAAAATGGGAGCCATAGACTTAAATATTGCTGACTCTTGACGTATAGCGATCAACGGTTGCAAGTGAATATGCGAAAGCTGCAATCTATTTTCAAACAGTGGGAACGAGTCACGTTGTCTTAATCCATTGTAGATAGAGGCCCCAAGCTCATGGGATGAAGTTGAAAAATGGAGCACGGCTTTAGTGCCGACGTTCAAGCGATCTCCTTCTCCACCAGCAAGCTCGGGAAAATAGACAGAAAAAGTAAAGGGTTTTAGAACGTGCGGTTTTGCATAGTATCGCATGAAGAGATACTCATTAACGTCCTTTAATGATTCCTTGAGTAGTGCCGCAAAGCCGCTGCGGTAGTCCAACGGCAAGTATTGATCATTTAAAGAGTATGAAGCCGTTACTCTCATGATATACCCTCCACCATGCCAAAGCCCATACTGTTCTTCTCGCCAAAGCCCGCTTCATATCCCATCTCGATCAGCTCCGGACTGCCCCGCACGAGCAGCGGAGCTAAAATCGCTTTAATCTGCGTCCCCTTGTAGTTGACAAGCCGATAGACCTCCTCCCCCTTGCGCTTCAGATACTCCCGGTCAAACTCGACGGTCAGCTCACTCGACCCCGGCGCGCGCCCATGCACCAGCCAGAACTTCTTGAGCAGGTTCTGACGCAGCGCCTCCGACAGCCGCGGATCGTCCGCACGCGCATAGTACGCCGTCCGCTTGCCCGCTTGCGGCAGCGACGCCACCATCGGCGAGAGGCAGCGCAAGCGCATCTCTTCGGAAAAGATTGGCCGTGGGGCGACCTGCACGCGCTGGATGAAGAATCGGTGCTCGCCTAGGCGCATCTGCCCCAGCTGCAACAGCCCCGCGGCCAGATGCTCCACAAACTCAGCGACCGGAGACGAGATCTGCCAAGCGATCTGCTCCGAGAGGCAGACGAGGCCCTCCGGGGTGATTTGACGCTGCGGGATCAGCAGTTGCGAGAAGGTGAAGAGCTTGAAGCGCTTCGCTCCCAGGCGATACCCCTCGTCGTGCAAGAAGCGCGCGTAGTCGTGAGAAGAGCGATCTAAAAAGCTATAGACGACAGCCGTGAGGGCGTGGGCATAGGAGAAGGGGATGGTGCAGGGGACTTGACCTGGCGTGAGTGTAAGAATGATTCTCATAGGCCCCCTCCTCCTCTTGGTGTTATGTTAGGGGGGGCTGTCTTAAACTCTTTATGTTATATCATGTTTGGAGTGTTTTGTCAACGGGTGTGGGAGAAGCTCTTGACTTGTGGTCGTCGAGGGGGGTATAATGCGGGCGTGAGGCGTTGCGCCGACGGGAGCGGCGGGGGTCTTTGACAAGTGAAGAGTCCTGATGGTAAGGGGCAGATCTCCAACGTCGTCGAGGTCCCGGCTCGGATGCACCAGCGGGGCGCGACGACGAGGGGGAGGGGTAGAGGGCCTTGGGGGAGGGGAGGGGGAAGGCAGCGGCAGCGCAAGCCTGATGAGGTTTTCCCCGCCTTCAACCCAAGGCCCATAAGCCGTCGAAACCCCTCGCCTTTTAATTGAACCAGTGTGGTATTGAAACAATCACAAGATCGCCGCAGAGCCGCCCACCCGCAACAACTTCTTTTAATTGAACCAGTGTGGTATTGAAACAGCGTGGGGTCGCACGGGGCCTCCCTGCACCGAGTACCTTTTAATTGAACCAGTGTGGTATTGAAACACCGACCTCGCTACCCCGCCCGCCGTGTGCCCCACCTTTTAATTGAACCAGTGTGGTATTGAAACTCCACGTAAGGAGATAGACCTAAAGACACTGTTAGAGCTCTTTTAATTGAACCAGTGTGGTATTGAAACTTCTGAGCGAACGCTTACCCTTGCGGGGGAGAATCTTTTAATTGAACCAGTGTGGTATTGAAACTTTGGAGATGAACGTCTTCATAAAGGCTTCTGCTTCCTTTTAATTGAACCAGTGTGGTATTGAAACGACCTCAACGTTGTAACCAGAGATATTAAAAACACAAACCTTTTAATTGAACCAGTGTGGTATTGAAACGGACACATCCCCACTTCCCCCACCGAGCAGATGCCGCGACTTTTAATTGAACCAGTGTGGTATTGAAACATTCCAACATCCTGGCTTGCTCTTCGCCGACAATCTTCTTTTAATTGAACCAGTGTGGTATTGAAACTTGGTCTTGGCATACAAGGCAGCGATCATCTCTCCAACTTTTAATTGAACCAGTGTGGTATTGAAACAAGTCTGTGTCATCGGCGTATTACCGCATGATGACTTTTAATTGAACCAGTGTGGTATTGAAACTGAGATGGTTGTCCCAGATTGTTGTCAACGTAAAAGTCTTTTAATTGAACCAGTGTGGTATTGAAACTGAAAAGGTGAAGTTTTACTGGGAGCAAGCGAAGGCGTCTTTTAATTGAACCAGTGTGGTATTGAAACAAGTTGGGGGATAAGATTGAAGTTTTGGGGAGCGGTTCCTTTTAATTGAACCAGTGTGGTATTGAAACATACAATTGGTCTGGTTGATCTACCAGTCGTATTTTAACTTTTAATTGAACCAGTGTGGTATTGAAACGGACTTCAATCTTAGCCCCTAGCCTCGGCCGCCCTTCTTTTAATTGAACCAGTGTGGTATTGAAACGACGAACCAGACCCACCAGTGCCACCAGACGAACCACTTTTAATTGAACCAGTGTGGTATTGAAACCAAAAACAGAACACGAGCCAGCGTGCTCTTGCCAGAGCTTTTAATTGAACCAGTGTGGTATTGAAACAAACTAAAAATACAAACGGAGTTGATCAGTCATGGGAACTTTTAATTGAACCAGTGTGGTATTGAAACAGCACGAGAGAGAGCAGATCGAGACGATGATGAACCTGAACTTTTAATTGAACCAGTGTGGTATTGAAACTTCTGTGCGCCACAATGAGACTCCCCACCAATAACCTTTTAATTGAACCAGTGTGGTATTGAAACCTGTTGGTGTTGATATGGTGCGCAACATCAGTTCGCTCTTTTAATTGAACCAGTGTGGTATTGAAACTCCTCTCCGTCGAGACGTACAATGGGCCGCCCTCAACTTTTAATTGAACCAGTGTGGTATTGAAACTCAAATATACCGGCGAAGTAATTAAGTGGGTCATTAACCTTTTAATTGAACCAGTGTGGTATTGAAACTGACGAGTACGCAAACGCTTGGCTATGCAGAGAATGTCTTTTAATTGAACCAGTGTGGTATTGAAACATCTAGGGTGCCTCTTGGAAATCTAAACTCTACGCTTTTAATTGAACCAGTGTGGTATTGAAACGCGGATCGTTTATCGTCATGAAGAGCGGAAGGAGTATCTCCTTTTAATTGAACCAGTGTGGTATTGAAACGCGACAGCATATGTCGTCATTTACGTAAACGGCCGGTCGCCTTTTAATTGAACCAGTGTGGTATTGAAACATTGTAGAAGTTCTCCGTCAGGCGGGGCTGACGCAATCCTTTTAATTGAACCAGTGTGGTATTGAAACGTGAGAAGGGCGCTCAAAAGCGCCTGAAAGAACCGCCTTTTAATTGAACCAGTGTGGTATTGAAACCTAGCCCCTGCAAGGCGGCTACGAGGGGCGGGAGGTAGTCTTTTAATTGAACCAGTGTGGTATTGAAACGTCGATCTATGTGGACACGGGCCAGCGGCCAGGCTTCCGCTTTTAATTGAACCAGTGTGGTATTGAAACTAGAAACAGTCTTTGTCTAGCGTGCCGCGCGGAAAACCTTTTAATTGAACCAGTGTGGTATTGTCGGGTTGGCTTGACAGGCTGCCGCTCACTCAGTATAAAGGTTCTCAGCTAAGAGTACGATAAAGGAGTCCTCCTATGGCCAACTTGCTCTATCTGTCAGATCGAAACTTCTCCAGCGAAGTCCTGCAGTCCGCCCAACCCACCCTCGTCGACTTCTACGCCGATTGGTGCGGACCCTGCCGCGCCATCGCCCCCATCATCGAAGAGATCGCCCACGAGCTGGCCGGACGCCTCAAAGTCGCTAAGCTCGACGTAGACCAAAACCAAGAGATCGCCCTCCAATACGGCGTCCAGAGCATCCCCACCCTCATCCTCTTTAAAAACGGCCGCGAAGTCGAACGCTGGATCGGCTACATGAGCAAGAGCAAGCTCTTAAGCAAGATCGAGCCGCACCTGCGCTAGCTCCCGGCCCTCTCCGGGCGGGGAGGGCTCAACCTATGGAGATCAAACCCGGCGAAGTGGTCGCGGACGTCACCCGCTTCGATGAGCACATCAAGCTCATCGTCCCCCGTTATGAAGAGATGCACGACGCGGTCATCCGCAGCATCCCCCCCGATCTCCCCGAAGACCTCAAAATCTTAGAACTGGGCTGCGGCACCGGCGAGCTGACCAAAAAACTCTGCCAGCGCTTCCCCAAAGCCCAGATCACCGCGATTGACTACTCCATCCGAATGCTCGAAGTGGCCCGCGAGAAGCTCTCCCCCTATTGTGGGCGCATCCGCTGGATCGAAGGCGACTTCGCCCACACCGACTTCCCCAGCGGCTGCGACGTCGTCATCTCTACCCTGGCCATCCATCACCTGACCGATCCGCAAAAGCTCGAACTCTTCCGCAAGATCCACAAAGCCCTCAAGACAGAGGGCTGGTTCGTCAACGGCGATGTCGTGCTCTTTGAGTCCGACCGACACGCGTTCCTGCACGACCAGGTGCGCGCCGAACACGCCCTCACCCACGGCGTCGCGCTCCACACCCTCGACGCCGAGACGCACTCCGGCTCCGGCGATAATCTCTCTACCCTCAAGACCCAACTCGCGCTCCTGGAGATCGCCGGGTTTCACTCGATTGACGTCATCTGGAAGTACTATCAGTTCGTGGTCTACGGCGGCTTCAAGTACTGCCTCCCCAACGACCACGAACGCCCCCCTCTGGCGCTACCCGATTTTTAAGAGCACAAGCGCCAACGCGCAAAAGCCCGCCGTGAGGAGATAGAGAACGATCACGGTCCTGCGCTCGCCCCACCCACGCGCCAAGAGGCGATGATGCATATGCCCGCGGTCGGCCTGAAAGACGGGCCGGCGCGCCACAAGCCGCCTCAGGATCGCCCACGCCGTGTCTGCGATGGGCAGCCCCAACATCAGCACCGCGACGACGAGGGGCAGGCGCTCCGGAGGCGCCGCGAGCTGAGGTTGCGTCGCTCCCACCGAGAGGATCGCCAGCCAATAGCCCAAGAAGTGCGCGCCACCGTCGCCTAAGAAGACGCGCGCGGGGCAGAAATTGAAGACGAGAAAGCCCAGCAACGCTCCCGCAAAGCCCCACAGCAACGCTTGGGTGTGCTCTTGGCCCGTGGCCATCGCAAGCGCCAGACAGACGATCAGCGCCACGCCTGTCGCTAAGCCATCCAGCCCGTCAATGAGATTGAGCGCGTTGATCGCGCCGACGATCCAGAAGAGCGTAAACGGCAGAGAGAGCCAGCCGAGCGCGATCTCTAGGCCCAGAACGCTGAGCGAGCGGATCTCCCAGTGGGCGACGAAGAGCGCGACGAGCGCGGCGAGAGATTGCCCCAAGAGCTTCTGTCGGGGGCTTAACCCAAACCGATCATCTAGCAGACCCGTCGTGAGGGCAATCAAGCCAGCGATCCACAGGCCCCATAGCTCGCGCGCCGTAAAAAAAACGGGCAGCGTCGCCAGAGCGAGCGTCCAGCCCCCCAGCGCCACGACGCGCCCGTGTTGCTTGTGGCCGTCGTCGGGGTAGTCGCACAGCCCCAAGCGCGGCGCAAGACGCTGACCGAGCCACGTGAAGAGCAGACTCAAAATCAGCGCACTGAAAAATCCTCCCACCACGGTCTTTATTATAGCAAGTCAAGCTATAAAATCGTGCTCAAAGCTCTGAAGGGGCTGATTGCTCAATCTCGCGTGAGTCCTCGAACGAGGATCATCTCCTTGACGAAGATCTCGTAAAGCTGGATCAGGTCATCGCGCGTTATGGGCACTCCCAGGGCTTGGCACACATCGAGATCGAGCTTAAGACGAACAGCAGCCGGTTTAACTGGCTGCTCCCAAACGCTGCGAGTGTGTATGCGTCCGCGCCGTTCCCGATCCCAGAATGCTTCGTATCGCTGATCGAAGCTCTGGTCGAATTGGTTGCGCAGCGGCGGGAATGGCTTGGTCGCGTATTTCTCGAACACTTGCGCTAAAGGCTTGATCAGCGAATCGGGAGGGAAGAGATTCATCTCATAAAGATCATAGAAACGGATATCTATGTATCGGCCCGTGCTTTCTTCCTTAAGGAGAAAGAAATTAGCAAAGAAGAGAGCAGAGTTTAAGAGAGCGCATACAGCGCGGGCGCGCTCGAGGTTATCTTCGGCTATGACGTTGACTTGATTAGAAGGAGCAAGAGCGGACTGAGATAAAAAGGCACTAAGATAGGTTGAAGGCGAAAATGGGTTAATACGTCGACTCACTACGAAATGGGTGCTCACCGCTTGAAGTTCTTGGTGAATATTCTTCCAAAAGCCCCTAGGCGGTCTTCGTCCTGAGGCACGGCAGACCCGTTCCAGCTCTTGGTAAGGACGATAAGCGATGTAATCCCAAGCCCCTGTAATGTCCATGCTCTTTAAGCCCACGGTAGTACGCAAGCTAGGGATTACGCTTTCACGCTCAATCTTGTAAGAAGCCCCCAACGGCGAATAAGCTGTGATGCTGCGAGTACTTTCTTCAACAAATCGTAAAAAAGCTTGCTCGATCCGCGCATCATCGGTATGACGGGTTAAGAAAAGAAAACGAGAGACCCCTTTAGGCACAGGGCGATAGCCTTCCCGAAAGTAATCATCGGGGAAGGAGCGCAACCGGCCAGAGAATTTATCGAGAAACTCTATGATGCTATCCCGATGGCGAAAATCCGTGCCTCCGCAGAACCACATCAAATTCATAAAGCGCTGCTTGATCTCTTGGAGAGAATGAGAATCAATATCGAGATCGGGAGAGCGGAGCATGCTCTTATTCTTTATACGCTCCGCCATGTCTGCAACATCATCAGAGGTGAGCCGAGTCAGGTCCTTCTTCACCAAGACAAAACGGACACGGTGGTTAGGAGCAGGCTTTTTCTTCCGAGCGATGAAGAGCACATCGCGATATTCGGCCCATTCTGAGAAGCCGTAGTTGCGCGTCGGCTTCAAGATATACAAGGGAGTCCATTCTTCAAAGAGCTTGCGACGTACCTTCTCGCTCTCGCGCCCGCGCAGCACATTGATCGGGAGCACCGCTCCAAAAATCCCCTTCTCTGCTTTCAAGAATATATCGGCTAGCATAACGAAGTGTCCCCACAAGCCCACCTCGCCCCCGCAGTATTGATAGAAACGGCGCAGATCAATAAAGCGCCGGATGCCGCGCTCGATCTTGGTAAACGGGGGATTCATCAGCACGCAATCCATCGGAGCCAGACGCACCAGATAGGGGTCTCCCTTGGTCGTGCGCGCTGTCACCGCTTCGCGAAAGAGACTGAGCTGAACCCCAGCGGGATAGCCATCCGGCTCTAGCTGTAAACTGTCTCGCTGAATGATCTGGGTGCGCGCGATCGTTGTCCCCGGTTCCATAGCAGCGAGATTCGCTGAAGCTAAGTGCACGGCAAAGGGCATGATGTCCGCGCCGAAGATCTCTTGTTCGCAAAAGCGTCTATGGGGATTGCCCGCTTTGCCTTCTACAGCGAACAGTTCCGCCTTGCGCCGATAGCCAGCGGTTAAGATCGTGCCGGACCCACAGGCCGGATCTAAGATGGTGTCATCGCTGGTCTGAATCGTGAGGTGGGCCAAGAGATCCGCCGCTTGGGGACGAGTATAAAACGCCGCCAGGAGCTTGCGAATCTCGGTGGGCATCAGCTCATGGAAGATGCGCCCCGGCAGCTCGTAGCGCACCCGCTCGATCTCCAGCCCCCAGATCAGATCGAAAGTATCTTTCAGAAACTTCTCGTTGATGTTGTCAAGAACGTCCAGCTCATAAATCGGACGGTAATTAATCTGTTCGACAATCTGCTGGAAGGCTTGGCGCAATCTGTAGTGGGATACTGAATCTGGGCGGATAGAAACATCATCGGGGCGAGCCGTGGCGAGCAAGCGCAGAAAGAGAATTTGGCTCAAGAAGATATACGCCGCCAAAAAGCGGGCGACGGCTTCGGCGTGTTGCTGCTCAAGATGCCCCAAATCCATCAGGAGTTTACGATCCGTGATGATGCGCAGCAGGTCTCTTTCTCCAAGATCAATCTCGGACATGATCTCTGTTACTTGCTGTTGGAGCAGGGAGATCACCCGCGCCAGGGGATAATACGTAGCTTGGTGACGCTCTAGCTTCTGTAGGACATCAGATTTAAGAAGATCAAGCACTCTGACGAACGGACGATCCTTCAGTTCTTCTTTCACAAGACCAGCGTCAATCAGGGCAGTCACGGGGAGGCTGTCCAAGGCTGTGCGCAGGGCTTCTTCTGTCGGTTGAACTCTTTTGACAGCTTCCGGCAACAGAAGCACCAGACCCACACGAATGCCGCTCTCTTCTTTGTGGCGCAGATACTGCAAGAAAGCTTCTTTGACAGTTTTCGCGTCTTCGCCAATCTTGACGGACAACAGCCACCTATGTCCTCCCAAGTCGAAGAGAATATCGGGAACGGAGTCAAAGAGTATCTCTTGAACTCCTGAACCGCCAGCCTCTTCGATGATTTTGATGAGAACGGGATAAAAGCTACGTTCTGTAACTCTCGCTCGAGGCATTCTCTTGAAGTCCCCCTTGCCGATCGTTCTGAGTCAGGAGCATAGTATCATAAAGCAGCATGATAAGCTAGCGCAAGATCAAGATAAAGCTTTGCCCCCCTTGGCAGCCGGACTTCGATCTGCTAAGCTCAATCGCCGTGAACGCTTTAGATTCTCTCTTGGATACTCTGGCATCAAAGCCGGCGCAGGCGTATCTGCTGGTCGGCCATAACCCCGCGGCGTTCGCCAGAGCGCTGATCGCCAAAATCTACTGCCCGCATCGGTGCGGAAGCTGCTCGCACTGCCACAAACTGCAAGCGGGCACCCATCCCGATCTCCTCTGGGTGACCAGATCGGGCAAACGCATCAGCATAGATCAGATCCGCGAGCTGCAACAGCAGGCGCTCTACGCGCCCTTGGAAGCCCCCAAAAAGATCTACGTCCTCGAAGGGGTCGAAGACCTGAGCCTAGAAGCCGCCAACAGCCTGCTCAAGATACTCGAGTCCCCACCGGCTTTTTTGATCTTTCTCTTGCTGGCCCGCACCCAAAATCTCCTGCCGACGATCGTCTCGCGCTGCCAGGTGATCAAGCTCCCCAAGCCCCCCGAAGAGACCATAGTCAGCGAGCTGCGCCGCCAAGGCTTCCCCCCAGACGCCATAGAGTACCTGCTCAGCGTCACCAAGGGCGAACCCCCTCCCCCCGATCTCCACCCGTCCAGAGATATACTCAAAGAACGCGACCAGCTACGCCAGAGATTGCTCCAAGCCCAAGACCCGGAGCTGTGGGAACTCCTCAAGAGCGAAGACATCTTGGCGCGCTACGAGACAAGCCTAGAGATCCTGCGGCGCCTAAGGCGCTGGAACGCCGCCGAGATCTTGCGCGCGGCCGCCATGCTGAGCGACTCCCCCCCAGACGTCGTCCACTCGTTTGTCCAAGAGGCGACCTATTGGTGTCGCGATCTGCTGGCGCAGGGTACTGAGACAGCGCGTTTCAATCGCGATTGCAACGCTGAACTATCAGCGATCAAGGCCGATCCCGTCAAGCTCACCGAAGCGTTGCGCGCGCTGGAGACGGCCCCGTGGAAATGGCAGCGCCAGAACGCCAATCTACAGCTTCTGCTGGAGTCGCTCCTCTTCACGCTGCGAGCGGCGCTGCTCTGACGAGCGCGTGCGCAATGCGCTCCTGCAGCAACGCCAAGCCCATCCCCGTGCGCGCAGAGATCTCCACGGCGTCGGGGATGCGCAGGCGCGCCTCGGCCAAGCGCTGCCGCTCCTCCTCGCAGTCGAGCGCGATCTTGTCCATCTTGTTGAGCAGATGGAGCACGGGCGGGCGCGGGCCGTCGCCGAAGAGCTCGCGGAGCACCTCCTGCACCGTGCGCCAGTGATCCAAGAGAGAGGGACTGGAAGCATCCAAGACGTGGAGCAACAGATCGGCCTCGCGAATCGCCTCGAGGGTCGACGCAAACGCCGGAACCAATTGATGGGGCAGCTTCTTAATCAGCCCTACGGTGTCGGTGATCACGGCAAGCTGCCCATTGGGGAGGCACAACCGACGCGTCACGGGATCGAGCGTTGCAAAGAGCTTGTCTTCGATGAACGTCTCCGCCCCGGTGAGCGCCTGCAAGAGCGTAGATTTGCCCGTGTTCGTATAGCCCAAGAGAGCGATCTGGGGGATCTGGTTCTTCTGGCGGAGCTTGCGGCGCACCGCGCGCTCTTGCTCGGCCTTGAGCAGGCGCTCTTTCAGGACGTGAATGCGCCGCTTGATCGCCTCGCGCTCCTGCACCAGGCGGGTCTCCCCCGGCCCGCGCGTGGCGATCCCCGCGCCGGGCTGCCCCAGCGCCTCGGCCCACCCGCGCAACCTCGGCAACAGATACTCCAATTGCGCCAGCTCCACCTGGAGCTTCGCTTCTTTAGAGCGCGCCCGCTGCGCAAAGATGTTCAAAATCAACTGCGCCCGATCTATGATCTTCTTTTGAGTGAGATCTTCGAGATTGCGGGTCTGCGCGGGCGTGAGCGCATCGTTCATAATGATCAGATCGGCTTGAGCCGCACTGGCCACGTGCTGGAGTTCCTCGGCCTTGCCCTTGCCAATAAAATAAGCCGGATCGGGATGATCTCTCTTCTGGATGATCGTCCGCAGGACCGTGAGCTTGGCCGTCTGCGCGAGCTCGATCAGCTCCTCCATCGACTCGCGCTCCTGCCAACTCGCCCTCTGCCCCAGATCCAACCCCACCAAGATGGCGCGCTCCCCCGCACGCACCCGCACCCGCTCGCCTAGTCGGTCTTCGATCAGCCGATTCATTCTCGACCGCTCGCTACGACCTCCTTCTCCTCCGAAGCTTCTTCTAGTATTATATCAGCTCCCAAGCCGTTGAGCGCGCCGGCGAGATCGGCGTATCCCCGCGCGATGTGCCCCTCGCTGTCTATCACCGTTGTGACGCCCTCGGCGGCCAACCCCGCCAGCACCAGCGCCGCGCCGGCCCGCGTGTCGCTCCCGCGCACCACCGTGCCCCTCAGCCGCTCCACCCCCTCGATCGTTGCGGTCGCCCCGTCAACACGAATCCGCGCCCCCATCTGAGCCAGCTCGGCAGCTTGCGAGAAACGGCTCTCCCAGACCGTCTCCTTGATCGTGCTCGTGCCCCGCGCCAGCGCCAAGAGCGCCATCATCTGGGGCTGCAAATCCGTCGCAAACCCAGGGTAGGGGCGAGCTTCTACACGCCCTCCGCCATAAGACCCCGGCCCCTCGCTGATGATCCTTATGCTCTCTACATGCTCTTGGATCTCAAAGCCCAGCTCGTCGAGCTTGCTCATAAGAGCCTCTAGATGCAACGGCTGGCAGTGCACCGTCACGTCGCCTCCGGCGATCGCCCCGGCGATGAGAAACGTCCCTGCGGCAATACGATCGGGAATGACCCGATGGCTCGTCCCCTGCAGATGCGGCGCTCCTTCGATAATCAACCGGCCTGGCTCGATCATGATCCCCGCGCCCATCTTGATCAAGAGCCGTGCCAAATCGTGAACTTCGGGGTCTTGCGCGGCGTTGCTGATCACGGTCCGTCCGGGGATGAGAGCCGCGGTCATCATGATCTGTTCGGTCGCGCCGACCGAGGGAAAGTCCAGATAGATCTCGGCGGGGTGCAATCGCTCGGCTTGGGCGTGAAAGAGATTTCCCAGCGATTCGATCTGAGCGCCCAGGGCGCGCAGCCCCTTCAGATGGAGATCGACCGGGCGAACCCCAATCGGGCAGCCGCCGGGAAGCGAGATCTGGGCCTTCCCTGTGCGCGCTACTAGTGGGCCAAAGAGACAGAACGAAGCCCTGAGCTTTCTGACCAAGTACTCTGGGGCGCTCGAGGGCGGCGGCTCCACGGTGCGTATGAGATAGCTATCGCGAGGGTGAGCCGGCTCGACGCGCTTGCCCAGGTGCTCCAGAATCTGGATCATCGTGCGCACGTCGCCGACGTCGGGGATATTCTGCAAGAAGACGTCGTCGTCGGTGAGCAGCGTAGCCGCCAGCAGGGGCAGAGCCGCGTTCTTGGCTCCCTCTACCTTCAGATCGCCAAAGAGCCGCCTTCCACCGTAGATCGTCAGTTTCATAGCGGGGGTAAGAGCGCCAGGGGATTGAGGGCCTTGCCGTAGCGCCAGATCTCAAAATGCAAGTGCGGGCCTGTGGAGTTGCCCGTCCTCCCCGAAAGCGCCAACCGTTGGCCTCCTTCGATGAATTGTCCGCGATAGACGAAGACCTCCGAAAGATGCGCGTAGACCGTGCGATAGCCCTGATCGTGCTGCAAGACGACGCTTAGCCCATAGCCGCCGCGATACCCGGCGAAGAGCACCCGCCCGGCGCGCGCGGCGTAGACCTCGGTGCCCTCGGGAACTTCTAAATCAATCCCTTCGTGAAAGTCGCGTCGTCCCGTAACGGGATGCCGACGCGGCCCAAAGCCCGACGTGAGCACTCCCCGCAGCGGCCACGAGAAGAGCGCCTTCTTTCCCCCGGCAAGCTCAAAGCGCCGCCAGGCGGGGGTTTGGGAAGGATTGGGGATCAGCAGCTCTTCTTCGGGATAGATATACTTGCGATCGTGTAGGCCGTTGGCATCTACGATCTCTGCGACGGAGACGCCGTAGGTCTTGGCAATATCGGTGAGGGTCTGCCCGGACTTCACCCGATGCAGCACACCGTTCTTCACCAGACGCAAAGTCTTCCCCGGCTCCAGCTCTTCTAAATCGTCTAAGAGAGGCTCGTTGCTGGAGACGAGCCTCTCCACCGGCACTGCGAAGCGCTGCGCGATGTGAGCGAGGGTCTCTCCCGCTTGGATCTGATGCTCGATGATCTCAAATTCATCTGACGAAGAAGGCCCGCCCTGGGCCCCAACGGGAGCGCTCGCATAGTGCCAGAGGATGCCGCCGCTGAACGCTAACACAGCGAAGAGCAAGCTCAGAGGAAGGAACCGCTTCGGTCTACTCATTCCGCATAAGCTCCAAGAACTGCTCGTTGGTCTTGGTCTGCATCATGCGCGAGATGATCCATTCCAACGCTTTCTGTTTGTCGTTCATGTCGCCGATGAGCTTTCTGAGGACCCAGACGCGCTTGAGGGTCTTTTCCGGCAAGAGCAGCTCCTCTTTGCGCGTGCCCGAGGCCTCCAGATCGATCGCCGGGAAGATGCGCTTGTTGGCCAGCTCGCGCTCCAGCACCAGCTCCATGTTGCCCGTGCCCTTGAACTCCTCAAAGACCACCTGATCCAAGCGCGAGCCGGTGTCGACCAGCGCCGTCCCGATGATCGTCAAGCTGCCGCCGTCCTTGATGTTGCGCGCCGCCCCGAAGAACTCCTTGGGCTTGTAGAGCGCTGTGGGGTCCATGCCCCCGGAGAGCAGTTTGCCGCTGGGGGAGATCGCGAGATTATACGCGCGCGCCAGCCGCGTGATCGAGTCCATCAAGATCACGACGTCCCGCCCCATCTCGACTAACCGCTTGGCCTTGGCGATGACCAGCTCTGAGATCTTGCAATGGATCTCGGGTTTTTGATCGAACGTCGCCGCGACCACCTCCCCGGATGAGATCGACTCGCGAAAGTCGGTCACCTCTTCGGGGCGCTCGTCCACCAAGAGCACGATCAGATAGACCTCGGGGTGATTGGCGATGATCCCGTGCGCGATGTGCTTAAGAAGAGTGGTCTTGCCGGCCTTGGGCGGCGAGACGATCAGCCCGCGCTGGCCCTTGCCAATAGGCGCAAACAGATCAATAATTCTCGTAGACAGCTCATCGGGGTCGTGCTCCAGCTTGAGCTGCTTGTTGGGGTGATAGGGGATGAGATCTTCAAAAGCGACGCGGTTGCGAACGACTTCGGGGTCTTCAAAGTTGATCGCTTCGACCTTCAGCAAGGCACAGTACTTCTCGTCGTCCTTGGGCGGGCGCACGACGCCGCTGACGATATCGCCGTCTTTCAGGCCAAAGCGCTTGATCTGCGACGGGGAGACGTAGATGTCATGAGCCCCGGGCAGGCAGGACTTGTCGCGCAAGAAGCCAAACCCCCCCTCGGGCAAGATCTCCAAAACCCCGTCTTTGAAGTGCAGGCCCTTCTTCTCGGCCTGCGCCTTCAAGATCGCAAAGATCAAATCTTCTTTCTTGATACGACCACGCCCGTTGATGTTAAACCGCTCGGCTAGACTGCGCAGCTCCGCAATGTCCTTCTGCTTCAGATCAGAGATATCGAGCATCTCCTCTTGAGGTTGCTCGCTCATGGTGGGCACCTCCTGGCGGCTTGGGGAAGATTCCCTCTCATTGCACTCCTTCGGTCTTCCCGTAGAGGACGGAGACGAGTTGTCAGATGAACGAGAAAGAAAGCGCTCTGTGAGTTGCTGAGGGTATTATAACACCCGTGGGATCACTTGACAAGTCCCTCGGCATAGAGCGGGAACTGCTCACAGAGCTGGTGCGTCTGCTCCCGGGCCTCCTCGGGGGCGAGCTGGCCGGTCAACACCCCCGCGATGATCTCCGCGATCCGTTCCATCTCCGCAGGCCCCATGCCTCGCGTGGTGACCGCGGGAGTGCCCAGCCGGATCCCGCTGGTCACGTTGGGCTTGCGCGGATCGTAGGGGATCGCGTTCTTGTTGACGGTGATCCCGGCGCGCTCCAGCTGGCGCTCGGCCTCGGCCCCCGTGAGATCCTGCGCCGTCAGATCTACCAGCAGCAGATGAGTGTCCGTACCCCCCGAGACGATGCGGAAGCCTCGCTCGGAGAGCGCTCTGGACAGGGCGCGCGCGTTCTCCACCACCCGCTCCTGGTAGCGCCGAAACTCCGGTTGCAGGGCCTCGTGGAACGCCACGGCCTTGGCAGCGATCACGTGCATCAGCGGTCCGCCCTGGCCTCCGGGGAAGACCGACTTGTCAATGATCTCAGCGAATTGAGCGCGACAGAGTATCGCGCCGCCGCGTGGCCCGCGCAAGGTCTTGTGCGTCGTGGTGGTGACGAAGTCTGCCCAGGGAATAGGTGACGGATGTACCCCCGCGGCGACCAGCCCCGCGATGTGCGCGATATCCGCCATCAAGTACGCGCCGACCCGATCGGCGATCTCGCGAAACCGCTTAAAATCTATAATCCGGGGGTAGGCGCTCGCTCCACAGACGATCAATTTGGGTTTGTGTTCCAGCGCCAGGCGCTCGACTTCTTCGTAATCGATAAGCTCGGTCTCGCGCGAGACCCCGTATTGAACCACCCGGAAGAGCTTGCCCGAGACGCTCACGGAGTGCCCGTGCGACAGATGCCCCCCATGCGCCAGCTTCATGCTCAAGATCGTATCGCCGGGGGTGAGCACGGCAAAATAGACGGCCAAGTTCGCTTGAGTGCCCGAGTGGGGTTGGACGTTGGCGTGCTCGGCGCCAAAGAGCTTCTTCGCCCGCGCGATCGCTAGGCTCTCCACAACGTCTACCCACTCGCAGCCCCCATAGTAGCGCCGCCCCGGATAGCCCTCGGCGTACTTGTTGGTGAGCACCGAGCCTTGGGCCTCCAAGACCGCCAACGATGGGAAGTTCTCCGAAGCGATCAGCTCCAAAGAGAAGCGCTGGCGCTCCAGTTCTTTCTGGATCGCCTGATAGATCTCCGGGTCGGTGTAAGCTAAGGGGGTCATCTGGGCCTCTCTTCTTCGCGTTGGCGGATCTTCTCCACGCGGCGTTGGTGGCGTCCGCCCTCGAAGGACTCGTTCAACCAGGTCGTCACCAGCTCGGCAGCCAGGCCGGGACCAACGACCCGCCCGCCCAAGCACAAGACGTTGGCGTCGTTGTCGCGGCGGCTCATCTTGGCCGAGTAGACGTCGCTGCACGCCGCGGCGCGCACGCCTTTTACTTTGTTGGCAGCGATCGCCATGCCGATCCCGGTGCCGCAGATGAGAATCCCGCGCTCGCAGTCGCCGCTCGCCACCGCCTGGGCGACCATAAACGCGATGTCGGGGTAGTCTACCGACTCGGGACCAAAGACGCCAAAGTCGCGCACGCTATGGCCCTGCAGCGCGCTCTTCAACAGCGCCTCTTTGAGCGCCAAGCCGTTGTGATCGCACCCGATGGCGATCTTCATATATTAACTCACCCGGGTAAAGACCGAGCGCACGTAATCGCCGTACATCTTGAAGCGCGCGACCAGACCCCGCGAGAGCCCGCGCTTCTCTTCTTTCATCACGTGAGTCACGCCGTCCAGCTCGACCGTCCCTTGCGCCCAGCCCTCCTTGAGGGCCAGCTTGGTCAGCGCGATCTCCACGCCGAAATCCAAGCGCTGAACTTTACTGCGCAGGCGCTTCCAAAGAGACTTGCGCAAGACCCGCTGCCCCGACAGGTACGGAGCCACGACCTGAGCAAAGTCGGTATTCAAGCGCCCCCGCCGAAAGACCCCCACGACCATATCGTAACGGTGTTCAAAGAAAGCGTCGAGCATCCGCTGGATATGATCGGGGCGCAGGCCAACGAGATCGGCGTCGAGAAAGAGCACGGTGTCGTAGCGTGCCCGTCGGACTCCGGCGTCTAGCGCCGCGGCTTTCCCCCGGTTGACCGGCAGCGAGATGACCTGAGCGCCGTGATGGCGGGCGACGTGAGCCGTCCCGTCGGTGGAGCCGTCGTCCACGACGATCACTTGGCGAACCGCTGGAACCCTCTTCAACGGCTCCAAGACCGCGGCGATCCGCTCGGCTTCGTTGTAAGCCGGGATAACGGCAGAAACTCCCGCAACGCGCTGGGAAGTACTCATCGTTGATGCGAATTTATTCTACGTCATGCGAGGCGGTGAAGTCAAATCCTTGACCTTGCGGACGTTTTCGGCTATGCTCTCTTGGATGCTGCAGGAGAAGAAGATCGCGATTTTGGGGATGGGGAAGATCGGCAGCGCGCTGGCCAGCAGCCTCGTGCGCAACCGGATCGTCCTCCCTGAGAATTTGATCGGGACGACGGGCCATCGCGAGAGCGCGCTCGAAGCGTCTAAGCGCTACGGACTCAAGGTGCTCACGGACAACGTCAAGGCCGTTGCGGCTTCGGAGATCGTGATTCTTGCAGTCAAGCCCCAGACGATGAAAAAAGTCCTCACCGAGATCAAGGACGTGCTGCGCCCGGAGCATCTGATCATCACGCTGGCAGCGGCGCGCACCACGCGCTTCATCGAAGATCATCTGCAAAAGAGCGTCGCCGTCGTGCGGGCGATGCCCAACACGCCGTGCTTGGTCAACGCGGGGATGACGGTGCTCTGTCCGGGGCGCTACGCGAAGAGAGAGCACCTCCAGATAGCGAAGGAGATCTTTGCGTCTGTGGGCTTGGTCGCGGTGATCGACAACGAAGAACTCATGGACGCGGTGACGGCGCTGTCGGGGAGTGGGCCGGCGTATGCGTATATTATGATCGAGGCGCTGGCCGAGGGCGGGGTGAAGGTGGGGTTGCCGCGGTCGCTCTCGACGGTCTTGGCGGCGCAATCGCTCTTGGGGGCGGCGAAGATGGTCCTGGAGACCAACGAGCATCCGGCCAAACTCAAAGACGAAGTGACAACGCCCGCGGGCGTCACGATTGACGGCATCATGGCTTTGGAAGACGGCGGGATTCGCGTTACGCTCATCAAGACCGTAGATCGGGCCACCGAGAAATCGAAAGAGCTGTCGCAGTGAAGAGCATAGCGTTGTGCTAAAAAGCCTGCTGTTCATCACTAACAATTGACAGCTTTCATGCCATCGCGTATAGTATTCTCCAAAGGAGTTGATCCATATGGATCTGCGCGAGACCGAGATCAAGCGCATCGAGAAGATCTCGGAGTTGCTGTTGAAAGCAGCGCGAGCCGTGCCCAAAGAGAAAGAGCACTGGAAACCCATGCCCACCGGCAAATCCGCCCACGAGATCCTCGTCCATCTAGGAATGGCGAACTATTTCTTTGCAGCGCTGTTGAAAGGGACGCCGCCCGCTCAGAGGAGCGACCCCAAAACGTACCACGAAGCGATCACCCTCTTTGAACAATCGAAAGCCGAGCTGGTTCAGACGATTCGCTCCGTTGACCCCGCACGATTCGACGAGAAGCGCACCATGCCCTGGGGCGAAGAACGCTCGATCAAAGACCTGATCACCAGCCCCATGCCCCATATGGCCTATCACTGGGGGCAGATCAACTATCTGCAGACGTTGTGGGGCGATCAAGAGGATCGCTTCTGATGAACGTTCGCTGCGCTGAATGTAGCCAACTCTTCTCGCTGACGACGCACCTTTGGCGCTGCGAGTGCGGCGGCGTCTTCGAGCTTTCAGAGAGACCGCCCTTTAACAAAGACAAGATTGACCCGAAAGCCTCTACGCTCTGGCGCTACCGCGCCATGCTCCCGGCTATTCAGCCCGAGAATATCGTCTCGCTGGGCGAGGGCGGGACCCCGATAGTCCCTGCCCAAGCCTACGGCATCTCGTTTCTCGCGAAGCTTGAATTTCTCGCGCCCACGGGGTCGTTCAAAGATCGCGGCACGACGGTGCTCGTCAGCTTCTTAAAAGAGTTGGGCGTGACAGAAGTCGTCGAGGATTCTTCAGGTAACGCGGCAGCAAGTCTTGCCGCGTACTGCGCGCGCGCTGGGATTCGCTGCAAGATCTTCGTGCCCGCTGGCGCCTCCCCGGCCAAGCTCAGACAGATTCGCGCCTACGGCGCCGACCTCGTCCCCGTCGAGGGGCCACGCGAAAACGCCGCGCTCGCCGTCCAACACGCCGCCCAACGCTCCTACTACGCCAGCCATGTCTATAGCCCTCTTATCTTAGAAGGGACGAAGACCCTCGCTTATGAGATCTGGGAGCAGCTGGGCGGGCGCGCTCCCGATGCCATGCTCTTCCCCACCGGACACGGCACGCTGCTCTTGGGAGCGTATTACGGTTTTCGCGAGCTGCGCGCAGCTGGACTGATAGAGAAGATCCCCGCGCTGCACGCCGTGCAAGCCCAAGCCTGCGCCCCGCTCTACTACATCTATACAGAGAATCTCTCAGAGCTACCCGACATCCCTCAAGGCGAGACGATCGCTGAGGGGATCCGCATTCGTCGCCCCGTGCGGTGGAAAGCGCTAATACAAGCGATCCGCGAGACGGGCGGGAGCGTCGTCACCGTGAGCGAAGACGAGATCCTCGCCGCCCAGCGCGCGCTGGCGCATCAGGGCCTCTACCTCGAGCCAACGTCGGCGGTGGCCGTCGCGGGCCTCAGAAGCCCTCTCGTTCGACCCGACGATCTCGTCATCATCCCCCTGACAGGCTCCGGCCTCAAAACCCCTCCACTCAACCCAAATGGCCTTCCCTAGAGCACTTCTCGCAAGCCCCCTTGACAACGAGTATCTTTTCTGTTACAGTGATCCATCGCTGTACATTAGACCCATCGCCCCACGACGGTGCCGGGGCTGCCAAACCCCTGATGCACGTTGACGGTGGAGACGGGAATCCAACAGCAGAAAGGGGTTTGCACCGATGCCGACCGGCAAAGTCAAGTGGTTCAACGACGCCAAGGGTTACGGCTTTTTGGAGCAGGACAACGGCGGCCCGGACGTCTTCGTACACTTCTCGGCCATCAAAGCCGAAGGCTTCAAGACGCTACGCGAAGGCCAGGCGGTCTCCTTTGACATCCAGCAAGATGCCAAAGGCCCCCGCGCCGCGAACGTCGTCCCGCGATAGGCTCAGGCTTATCTCATAGGGGCGAGGGACACCTCTCGCCCCTATTTTTTTCTGGCAGCGTTTGCAAAGCGTCCCGATTTTCTTTATTGTAGAGCTTGGGTGAGATTATGGCCGATCGCTCGCGCAACCGTCGTCCCGAAGAGGAACGCCCTCGAGAAGAGCTGACCGGTCCCGGTCGCGCCGATACTCGCATGCGCGCCATCGCGATCTTAGAAGAGATCCTCAAATACACGCCGCAGAACGACCCTAGGATGGGACTTTTTGAACTGCTCTACGAGCAGTTGCGCGCCGATGAGCGCCAGCTCCAAGAGGCCCGTGAAACGATTCGCCAGTTCAACGAAACGTATGAAAAGCTCACGTCACCCGCCAACCGCATCGGCACTTTCTTGGGAAATCCCCAAGATCAGATCGCGTATATCGCCGTGGGTGACGCCGAATACTACGCCAACGCCGACCCCAAATTGGATCTGAAAAAACTCCATATCGGCACACGCGTCAAGATCAACGAAGCCTTCGCGGTGATCGGCGATCTGGGGTATCATCCCGAAGGCCCGGTGGTCAAGGTCTCGGAGGTCCTGCCCGACGGACGGCTGCGCATCTCGATGGATGCCCAGATGCTCTCCAGCCGGATCGTCTTGCGCTCCTCGGATCTGATGAACAAGCCTCTCAAGGTCGGGGATGAGGTCCGGCTAGAGCCGACGATGCGCGTCGCGCTGGAGCACTTCCAGAAGGCCGAGACGCGCGGCTACTTCTTGGAACAGATCCCCGAGATCCCCTGGGAGAAGATCGGCGGGCAGGCCGAAGCGATCAAAGTCATCCGAGACGCCATCGAGCGCCCGCTGCTCTATCCCGAACTTTATAAGAAGTTCGGCAAGCGGCACTTAAAAGGGCTGCTGCTCTATGGGCCGCCGGGCTGCGGCAAGACCCTCATCGGGAAGGCCACCGCGTACAACTTGACCAAGGCCTACCGCGAGCGCACCGGGCGCGACGTCAAAGAGTACTTCATGCTCATCAACGGGCCGCAGCTTCTGAATATGTGGCTGGGGGAGACCGAGCGCTTCGTGCGCGAGATCTTCGCCACGGCGCGCGAGCGCGCCAAAGAAGGGCACCTCGTCTTTATCTTCATTGACGAGGCCGACGCGCTCCTGCGAGTGCGCAGCTCCGGCAGACACCTAAATATCGCCAACACCGTCGTCCCGCAGTTCGCGGCAGAAATGGACGGCTTGGTCTCGTTGGAGAACGTCGTCGTGATGCTGACGAGCAACCGTCCTGATTATATTGACCCAGCGATCTTGAGGCCGGAGCGCATCGAGCGCAAAGTGAAGGTGGGGCGGCCCAATCGCGAAGCGGCTCGGGACATCTTTGCTATCTACCTCGATGAGAAAGTTCCGCTCGATCCGGGGTGGCTGGAGCGCCACGGGGGCGACCCCGAGAGGGCGCGTCGTGCTCTCATTGAAGAGATCACCGACGATCTCTTCCGCAGAGAGAGCGATACGGCGTTCTTGGAGGTGGCGTTGCGCAGCGGACGGCGCGAGACGCTCTATCGCAGCGATCTGGTGAGCGGCGCGCTGATCAAATCGGTCGTAG
The DNA here is from genome assembly GCA_025061735.1 of Candidatus Bipolaricaulota bacterium. Lineage (GTDB taxonomy): Bacteria > Bipolaricaulota > Bipolaricaulia > RBG-16-55-9 > DRXL01 > SKYB132. The sequence continues at coordinate 27,031 of JANXAU010000031.1, read as the reverse complement.
AGCGTGCCAAGGGGTTTGCCATCGAGCGCTGCATCGAGCGGGGCAGCGATCGGGAGGGCGTGAGCTTGGACGACTTGAAAGAAGCGATCCGTCAAGAGTACAAAGAGAGCGAGATCTTCCCCAAGACGGATTATCTAGAAGACTGGCTGAAGCTGTTGGACTACGAGCCAGAGGAGGTCGTAGAGGTCCGTCCGGTGCGCGAGCGGGAGGTGCGGCGCGTGGGCGAGACCGTGGTGTGAAGGCTCTCGACAGAGCGCATCAGTTCTACAAGGCTCTCCGCGGCTTCGGCCGCCTTGGCGATGCGCGCCCGTGCTTGCTCCTCCGTGTAGGTCGTCAACACCCCAAAGACGATGGGCGTCTCGCCCTCCAACGTCAACCGCATGAGCGCGTCCGAGACCGTCCGACAGATGTGCTCAAAGTGCGCCGTCTCGCCCTGAATCACACACCCCAACGGCAAGATCCCATCATAGCGCTCGGATCGCTCTAGGCGCTGCACCATCTTGGGGATCTCAAACGCCCCCGGCACCCAGAAGAGATCTATCTCGTGAATCCCCAACTCGCACAGGCGTGCCCGCGCCGCCTCCACCATGGCTGAAGTGATCTCATGATTGAAACGGCTCGCTACGATGGCAATCTTGTACCCTTCAGATCTCCCCATCTTCCGTCCCCAACGTGTCGAAGATGTGCGCCAAGTAGTGGCCGAGTTTTTCGTGCTTGGCTTTTAAATATTGATAGTTATAGGGATTAGGGCGCACCAACAGAGGGATCTGCTCCACAATCGTAATCCCATACGATTCGATCCCCACGAGCTTTTTGGGGTTGTTGGTCAAGATGCGAATCGTGCTCAGCCCCAAGTCTTTCAAGATCTGGACGCCGATGCCGTACTCGCGCAGGTCCTCTTTGAAGCCCAGTCGCCTGTTGGCTTCGACGGTGTCTAACCCGCGCTCTTGCAAATGATAGGCTTTGATCTTGTTCCCCAAGCCGATGCCGCGCCCCTCTTGACGCAGATAGACCAAGACCCCACAGCCCTCCTGGGCGATCCGTTGGAGCGCTTTCTCTAGCTGTTCGCCACAGTCGCACTTGAGCGACCCGAAGACATCCCCCGTCAGGCACTCGGAGTGAACCCGCACCAAGACGTTCTCCTTGCCCGCGACCTCCCCCATCACTAGAGCGACATGCTCCTTGCCATCGGTCAGGCTGCGATAGGCATGGATCGTGAACGTACCATAGAGAGTAGGCAACTGGGCACTGGCGATCTTCTCGATCAGCTTCTCGCGCGCGTGACGATAGCGAATCAGCTCGGCAATGCTGGTGATGAGCAACCCGTGCTTTTGAGCGAACTCCATCAGCTGGGGCAGGCGAGCCATCGTGCCGTCTTCGTTCATGATCTCACAGATGACCGCGGCGGGATAGAGGCCCGCTAATTTGCACAGGTCGACGCTCGCTTCGGTGTGGCCGGCGCGCTGCAAGACGCCACCGGGGCGCGCGCGCAGCGGGAAGATATGCCCCGGTTGCACCAGATCCGACGGGCGCGTGCGCGGGTCTATCAGCACCTTGACGGTTTGCGCGCGATCATAGGCCGAGATCCCCGTAGAAGTGCCCTCGCGGGCGTCTACCGAAACCGTGAAGGCCGTCTCGCGCCCGTCGGGATCGCTGGGGACCATCTGGCGCAGGCCCAGCTCGTCTAGGCGCTCTCCGGTCATGGGGACGCAGATCAGCCCGCGCGCCTCGCGCGCCATAAAATTGATCTTCTCCGGGGTCACAAACTGCGCCGCTAACACCAGATCGCCCTCGTTCTCGCGGTCCTCGTCGTCTACGACGATCAGCATCTCGCCGCGCTTGAGCGCTTCGAGAGCCTCTTCGATCTTGGCAAATCTCATGGTCTCTTCTCCTCTCAACGCGATGACCATCGAAGCAGATTCTCAACGTACTTCCCAATCAGATCGAACTCGACATTGAGACGATCCCCCGGACGCCGCGTGCGCAGATTCGTCTCCTCCCACGTGTGGGGGATGATCGCCACGTCGAACTGCCCATCTTTGATATTGAAGATCGTCAAACTGATCCCATCGAGAGCAATCGTCCCCTTCTCGACCAGATAGCGCGAGAACGACTTATCAACAGCGAACCGACAGAGCAGCGATTTCTCTTTGCGCGTGATCGAGACAAGCTCGGCTTGCGTATCTACGTGCCCCAAGACTAGGTGCCCCCCAAGGCGGTCCCATAATCTTAAGGGGAGCTCCAAGTTCACCAAATCTTTGCGCCGGAGCGTTCCCAGATTGCTGCGCGCGCGCGTCTCCGGGCTGAGATCGGCCGAAAAGCTCTCCGTCGCCGGAGCCAGCTCGATCACCGTGAGGCAGACACCGTTGACGGCGATGCTGCCGCCCACGTCCAACTCCGCAAAGAGCTTGGGGGTCGAGACGGTGAGCCGCTCCGGCGTGACGTGCAAGACCTCTCCAACATCGGCGACGATCCCCGTGAACATCAGCATAATACTAAACGCTTCGAGGCTCGGGTGCAACATGGAGAACACGGACTTTGGAGCGACAGACGTCATCTTGAGGGATGATCTTCGTCATGGCGAGCAGAGGGCAAATTCTCTAAAAACTCTGTTTGACAGGGTTCCGAGGCCTTGCTATAATCAGCCCAATCGGGAGAAAGATTCTCTATTATGATGGAGGTTGGGAAGGATTCAGAATTCTTTGAGGAGCGCCCCACCCGCCGGAGCTTTTTGAGCTGGCTGGGGTGGGGCTCGCTGGCGCTGGCCTTGGGGGGCGTGGCCCAAGGCATCCCCGTCTATCTCTATCCCCAACTGACGTATGAGCCGACGACGACGTTCGCCGTCGGCCGCCCCGAAGATTATCAAGAAGGGGAGATGCGCCCTATCGAAGCCAAGCAAGTCTTTATCTTCCGCACGCCGCACGGCTTTCAGGCTCTTTCGATGGTCTGCACGCATCTGGGCTGTAGCTACAAGCCCTTTGGGCCTCCAAGCAAAGAATATAACGTCGTCCACGCGCGCTGCCCCTGTCACGGGAGCGTCTTCGCCCGCGACGGCAGAGTGCTGGGGGGACCGGCTCCGCGCCCCATCCCGTTCTTTGCGCTGAGCCTGACCCCCGACGGTCGCCTCCAAGTCGACAAAGCCAAGACCGTCGCTAATAACGTCTACTTGACACCGGAAGGCCGGGTCGTCACCGGTCCGGTGCCCGACGGGAGTGAGATCAAGTTCACATGATCGATCAACTGCTCTTGGCGATACAGGGGCTGCGGCGCTCTCGTCTGTGGCTCTCGATCTTCCGGCGCGAATCCCTCCCCCAGACCGAGGCCGACTGGCTGGCCATGAACCGCCGCAATTTCTTCGTCCACATCCTCCCCGCCAAGATCCATAAAGACTCGGCCAACATGAGCTATAACTGGCTCTGGATGGGCGTCATCTCGACGTGGCTCTTTGTGATCTTGGTCATCACGGGGATCTTTCTGATGCTCTACTATGTGCCCTCGACCGAGCGCGCCTATGACTCGGTGCGCGAGATCATGAACGCTGTTCCGTTGGGGCGCTTTTTTAGAAATCTTCATAAATGGTCGGCCGAGCTGATGGTCTTCGCCGTCTTCTTTCATATGCTGCGGGTCTTCTACACCGGGTCGTACCAGAAGCCGCGGGAGTGGAACTGGGTCGTCGGCGTGCTGCTCTTCTTGATTACTATTATGCTCGCGTTCAGCGGGTATATTCTGCCTTGGGATCAGTTGGGCTATTACGCCGCCAAGATCGCCAGCAACATCGCCGACGGCACGCCGTTTATCGGCGTCTATGTGAAGCAGATGCTCCTAGGCGGCGACGATCTCTGGCAGCCGTCGCTGTTGCGATGGTACGTGATTCACGTCTATATTCTGCCGGCCTTGATGGTCTTCTTAATCGCGTTTCACTTCTGGAGGATCCGCAAGGACGACTATAGCAAGCCGTACTGGACCGAAGAAAGGAAGAGGCGCTAGATGGCCGTTCTGGGGTCGCTCAAGACATTTAAAGGGGGGCACTATTTTGGGCTGTTTGAGGGGACGCCGCGCGGCAAGCGCTTGAGCCAAGCCCCGCTTCCCAAACGAGCGATCGTCTTTTTGCGCCAGGGCTTCAGCGCGGAAGTCGCGCCCCTCGTCCAGGTCGGCGATCGGGTCAAGACGGGGCAGATCATCGGCAAGAACGACCCCAACCCCCAAAAGCCCTCTACGCCCGTTCACGCGACGATCTCCGGGAGAGTCGCTAAGATAGAAAAGCTTCCCCATCCCCTCGACGGGCGCCCGACGCTCGCGGTGACCATCGAGTCCGACGGCCAAGATGCATGGCAACTCTTAGAGCGCCCCACGCTCAACTACGAGCGCTTGAGCGCCGAAGAGCTGGGAAAGATCCTCTACGACGCGGGCGTCACCTCGGGGGGCCAAGCGGGCTTCCCCACGGCGTTTGCTACCGCCTACGGCACCCCAGAGAGAATACGCTATCTGGTCATCAACGCCATCGAAACAGAACCGTACTTTGAGGCGACCGATCAGCTCTTATATGAAGAATTCGACAAATTCGTCAACGGCATGAAGATTTTGCGTCAAGCTTTGGGGAACGTCCAAGTGCACATCGGGCTGGGGTACAACAAGCCCCGAATCTACGAAGAACTGATCACGCGCTTAGAATACTACGATTGGTGCACGGTTCACCAATTGCTCCCCAAATACCCCCAAGGCGACGACGCCGTCTTGGTGCGCACGCTGCTCGATCTGTTGGTGCCCCAAGGGGGCTATGTCACGGATATTCAGTGCGTCGTTCAAGACGTGCAGCAGTGCGTCGCGGCATATGAAGCCGTCGTCGAGGGCAAGCCGTTTGTCGAGCGCGTGATCTCCGTGGCGGGGTCTGCCGTGAAAGAGCCGAAGAATCTGCGCGTGCGCATCGGCACGCCCATCTCGGAGCTGCTTGATAACAACCTCAGCGCCGCGAGGGCGCGTGTTATCTTGGGCAGCGTGCTGCGCGGGCGCGACCAGCAGAGCCTAGACGTGCCCGTGCTCAAAGAGACCCCCGCAGTGATCGCCCTCAAAGAAGCGCAACCCGAGCTGATGCCGGTGGCCGGCCCCGGCTTCGATCGCGATTCGTTCACCGGAGCTTATATCAGTCTGCCGTGGCTCAAGTTCAAACGCGCCACTACGAGCCTCAACGGCAACCAGAGGGCCTGCGTGCGCTGCGGCTACTGTCTCGATGTCTGCCCGCAAAATCTCTTCCCGGCGATGCTGGGAGAGTATTGCGCCCATGATTTAGTCAGCAACGCTCTAGAGATAGACCTAATGGCGTGTATCGAGTGTGGGCTTTGCGCCTATGTCTGTCCCAGCAAGATTCCGTTGTTAGAGCAGATTCGCAAGGGCAAGCGCCAAGCGCTAGAAGAGGTGTCCGCATGATGGGATTTCCAGAGAGAGTCTATGAGTTTTTCGAGCGCGTTCATCACCGACTGAAAGAGCAGAAGCGCGAGGGCTTGGCTATTTTGTGGGAGGGCCTTAAGGACGCGATCTTCGGCGGCAGCGACAAGGCCGCCCGTCAGGCCCCCTACATTCGCGATGCGATCGGGATGCAGCGCTATATGGGCACACCGTTGATCGCGTGTATCCCGTTGGTGATCGCAGCGATCTATTGCTATGGCTGGTCTACGCTGGCGATTCTGCTCGTCACTTATGTCGTCGGAGGAATAGTGGAGTTGACCTTCTGCGCGATCCGGCGTCACGAGATCACCGAAGGACTCTTAGTAACGTGTATGCTCTACGCGTTGGCGCTGCCGCCGACGCTGGGGCGCGTCGAGAATTGGTGGATAATCGCTGTAGGGATTGCCGTAGCGATTGTCATCAAAGAGATCTTTGGCGGTTCGGGCTACAATATCTTCAACCCGGCGATCACCGGGCGGGCTTTCTTGTTGCTGACCTTCCCTCGAGAGATGACCGTGTATTGGTACACGCCCTTCAATCCCCTCACCGACGGGCTGGGTGGCTTTGTGCACTGGTCTCCCGAGACCGCCAAGGGCATCGATGCGATTGCCAAGGCAACTCCCTTGGGGGCGTTTAACGATCCGAATCTTCCGGTGCCGGATCTCTTTACACTCGTAACAGGCATTGGAAGAGCGGACAGCCTCGGAGCAGGGTTCCCCCTCTTGTTGCTCTTGGGGGGCGCGTATATGCTCTACACGCGCGTGATTGACTGGCGCGTCTCGATTGTGATGATCGTGACGACGGGCTTGTTTTCGCAGTTCTTGCACTTCATCGCGCCGACGCGCTTCCCCGATGGCCTCTTCGCGGTGCTCTCTGGGGGCCTGCTCTTCGCCGCGTTTTTGAACGCAACAGATCCCGTGACCAGCCCGATGACGCGGCGCGGCAAGTGGATCTTCGGCATCATGCTGGGCGTCTTGACCGTGCTGGGACGTGGCCTGACGGGCTACGCCGAGTGGGTCACGTTTTCCATTCTGATCGGTAATCTGTTCACGCCGTTGTTGGATCGGTTTACCATCCCCAAAGCCTACGCCGGACCGGCGATCTCTCGGAGGTGAAGCCAATGAGCGCGACTCCCAAAAACAAAAAGAAGAAGCAGCTTCTCGGCCCGAAAGAGTGGCGCATGATAGTGGTCTTGACGACGATCGCCATCGTAGCGGGAGGCTGCTTAGCCGCCGTCAATGAAGTCACCAAAGCGACGATCGAAGCCAACGCCAAGGCACGCCTGCGCTCCAGCATTCTCGTAGCGTTGGGCGTGTACACGGCTGAAGAACTCTTCCCCAAAGAGGGCGTCTCCAAGCTCAGTGCCGACGAGATAGATCAGTATTTCAGAGAGCACATCGAAGAGGTTAAGACCGACAGCTTTCTCTATTGGAAAGCGTATAGCGATAGGATCGGGGGCGAGCTGAAAGCCTATGTCATTCGGATTGCGGGCAGCGGCTTTCAAGGGCTGGTCGCGATGCAAGTCGCCCTCAGCCCCGATCTCAAGACGATTCTGGGCGCGCACGTCGTCGAGTTCGAGATCGGCGAGACGCCGGGGTTGGGCTTCCGCATGACCGAAGACTGGTTCTGGAAGCAGTTTTCAGATATGCAGACCGAGCCGAAGATCGAGTATGTCAAGTTCCGTGCCCCCGATCAGCCGAAAAAACCCTATCAGTTCGACGCGATCACCGGGGCGACGTTCACGTCTACGACCGTGCGCGATCTGCTCAACCAAGCGATCGCCAAGCTCAAAAAAGCGCTGGATAGCGAGCAGAAGAGCCGGTAGTCAGGGGTTGAAAAAAGCAGACTAATATAGTATGCTTTTGTGGGCGCCGAGCAGTCCAAGCGCCCGAAGGAGTGAGGCGACGATGGCCGAAGCAAAGACGATGGCGATACCAACGGGAGCCAGTGTGCAAGCGGCATCGGCACCAGCAATCCCGTTGACCCAGCAGCTTCCCCAGACGAAGGGCTGGAAGGAACTCGTTCGCGACATCTGGGACGACAACCCGACGTTCCGCATGATTCTAGCAATGTGCCCGACGATGGGCGCGACCAACATGGCCATTAACGGCATGGCGCAGGGCTTGGCGACGATGGTCGCCACGGTGGCCTCCAGCACAACGGTCGCAGCCCTGCGCAACGTCATCCCCGCGGAGGTCCGGCTACCGGCGTATATGATCATTATCGCGTTCTGGGTGACGATCGTAGATATTGTCTTGCGCGCGTACATGCCGCCGCTCTCCGCGGCGCTGGGCCCCTACGTCCCGTTGATCATCACGAACTGTTTCGTCTTGGGGCGTGCTGAGGCGTTTGCGAGCCAGAACAGCCCTGGGCTTTCGGCGCTCGATGCGCTGGGCGTGGGCTTGGGCTTTACGATGTCGCTGACGCTGTTGGGGATCGTGCGGGAATTCTTGGGCTTTGGTAGCTTGTTCGGGATTCAGCTCTTCAGCGGCTGGACCAATTGGGTGATTATGATCATCCCGGCGGGGGCGTTCTTGGTGGTCGGGCTTTATGTCGGGATTGTGAAGCACTTCTCGCCCGGCGGCCAAGTGGGAGGAGGGTCGTAGGGTATGGACATCTTCCTGATCGTCATGGGCGCGATTCTGACTAATAACATTCTCTTAACGACGTTCTTGGGGATCTGCCCGTTTGTATCAGGGGTCTCGGGGGAATACGCGTCGGCGTCGGGCATGGGCATGGCGGTGATCTTCGTCTTGACGATGACCATCCCCATCAATTGGCTGATCAATCACTTCGTGTTGCAGCCGTTGGGGGTGGGGTATCTCTCGCTGATCGTCTTTATCGTGACGATCGCGTTCTTGGTGCAGATCGTGGAGATGTTCATGAAGCAGTTTCTGCCGGCGCTCTACACGTCGCTGGGGATCTTCTTGCCGTTGATCACGGTGAACTGCGCGATCTTAGGGGGCGTGCTCTTTGCGATCCCCACGTGGAATCTGGGGTTTGTGCAGAGCGCGGCATATGGGTTTGGAGGAGGAGTGGGCTGGGCGTTGGCGATTATCTTGATGGCCGCGATCCGCGAGCGCCTGCGCTTTGCGCCCATCCCCGAAGGCTTAAAGGGGCCGGGATTGGCGCTCATCATCGCCGGTCTGATGGCCATGAGCTTCGTGGGCTTCTCCGGGATGATTAATATCCGCGACTTTGGAGGGTAAGAGCGCCTATGCCCTATCTGGTGGCGATCGGCACGATGGCCTTGATGGCCTTCTCGGTCGCGCTCGTCTTAGCGATTGTTAATAATCTCTTGCGGGTCGAGGGCGAGGCCCGCGTCGCGATCACCAACGACGGCAACGAATTGGTGCTGCCGTTGGGGCAGAACTTGATGGCCGCGCTCAAGAAAGCCGGCTATGATCTCTTTGCGCAATGCGGCGGCAAGGGCACGTGCGCGACCTGTCGAGTCAAAGTGCTGGAGGGCCTCCCCCCTGAACAGATCACGACCGCGATGCTCGGCCCCCTCAGTGACAAGCTGCGCAAAGAGGGCTGGATTCTCTCGTGTCAGCTTACGCTCAAGAACGATCTCAAGATCGAACTCTTCAAGCCGTTGGTGATGGGCTGGCCGCAGGTCGCCGGGGCCGCTCCCAAAGCCGAAGAGGAACCCAAAGCGAAGCTCTCACCCACAGCGGCGAAGCTGCGAGCGGTCCTGCCCGGCTTCGATTGTAATGCGTGTGGGTATCCGACATGCGAGGAGTTCGCCGAAGCGTTGGCTTCAGGAAGGGCAAAGCTCGACGGGTGCTATCCCGGCGGCGCTCCCGTGCGCCAGCGCCTGAGCCAAGCGGCTCAAGAAGCGGGTGTGAAAGCCTAAATCTATGCCAAAAGTCGTCATCCTAGGCCAGAGGGAATTCGACGTCAAAGCTGGGACGAACCTGCTCAAGCTGCTTCAAGATACGCGCTACGACGATCAGCTGCCCGCGACGTGCAACGGCCAAGGGCAGTGCTCGACCTGCGCGGTGCGGGTGCGCAAGGGCGCTGGAGACCCTAACCAGAACGAGCTGGATGTTCTGGGAGAAGAGCAGATCGCTCAGGGCTGGCGCTTAAGCTGCCAGATCAACGTCACGCAAGATATCGAAGTCGAGGTTCCAGGCTACGAAGTCGCCGAGGCGATCCAGATTGATCCCGCTATCATTCGCGACGTAATGGCCTATGCGGCCGAGCACGTGCCCCTGAAGCGCCTCGCGACCTCTCACACGATCACGGTCAAGCGCCTGCGCGATCTGAGCCATCGTGCCGAGGCGCTCGCCGATGGCGGCGGCGACCCCAAAGACTTCGAAGCGCTCTACGCGATCTTCAACTATATCGCCAAAGAGCGCAAGCTCCAGGAAGTCCCAACCAAAGAGACCCTCACCGAAGAGCAGGTCCAGAAGATCTTAGATGCATTTGCCAAACGCCTCCCCGCCGAAGAAGAAGAGATCATCATGTACCCGTACTTTCTCTACGTCTCGTTCACGCTCTTCTTCCTGCTCTTGGCGGGGTTGGGGGTCTATTCGGTCTTTCGGGATGCACCTCTAGAAGAGCCAGCGACGCCCTCGTTCACGCCCAACCCCGAAAAAGCTCCTTGGTACTTTGTAGGGATTCAAGAGCTGCTGGCGATCTCGCCCAACGTCGGGCCGTTTACCAGCGTGGCGATTGGGGGCGTGATCATACCAGCTCTCTTCGTGCTCTTCCTCATCGCAATTCCGTATATTGAGCCTTATCTAGAATTCTGGCGCAAAGACAAGAGCAAGCCCGTCGGGAGACGCCTGCGCGACCGCCCCGTCACTACCCTGCTCTTCACATCGCTGATGCTCGCGGCGATCATCTTGATTATCATTGGTCAGTACTTCCGCGGGCCGCAGTGGGAGTGGGTCATCCCGTGGCAGTGACCCCAAACTCGTGCACGATACTCGCGATGTGCTTGATCCCTTGAAGGAAGTCCCCAATACGAATGTTCTCGTTGGGGGCATGGGTATTGGAGTGCGCGTAGCCGATGCCCGTCGAGACCGCAGGGATACCCAACTGCTGGCAGAGCACGTACATCGGGCCGCTGGCGGCCGAGGTCGGATGCACGCCGGGCCTAACTCCGTAGATGCTCTCGGCGGTGCGCTGGACAATCCCCACCAACGGGTCGTCCATCGGCGTGCGCGCCGGATAGGTCCCGTGCATCCCGATCACTTCGATGTCGTCAAAGCCGTGCTTCTTTAGATGTCTTCTTAGCAGTTTCACGATCTCATCCGGGTCCTGATCGGGGACTAGGCGAAAGTCAATCTTCGCTCGTGCTTCGGCAGGGAGGACGGTTTTGGGTCCCGGCCCGGTGTAGCCGCTCCAGATCCCGCAGATCGTGCACGTCGGCTCAAAGTAGTGTTTATATTTGAGCTTGTTGCCCCGCAGCTTCAACAGATAATGACGGATGCCGAACTTCTCGCGCCAGCCGGCCTCGTCGAAGTCGAGCCGCTGCACGGCTTGGAGTTCGGCCTTGCTGGGCTTGCGCACGCGGCGCGTGAAGCCCTTGATATGGATCTTCTCGTCTTCGTCTTTCAGCGTGCTCAGCGCCCAGACCAAGCGCCACGCCGGGTTGGGCACGATCGTCCCCCACGACGAGTGCTGATCGCTCGCTGCGCCCTTAGCCCGTAGTTCGACATAACAGATCCCCTTCAATCCCAGATAGATTTGGGGGATATCTTTTAAGTCTTTGTGTCCGAACTCCCAGATGCAGCCGTCGGCTTTCAAGAGATTCTTGTGCTCTTGGACGAACTGCCCCAGATGCGGGCTGCCGATCTCCTCTTCCCCTTCGATCACGAATTTTATCGTGATGGGCAGCTTGCCCATGACTTTCTGATAGGCTTCTAGAGCGCAGAGTCGGGCTGTCAGATCGCCTTTGTTGTCTGAAGCCCCGCGCGCGTAGAGTTTTCCATCGCGAATCTGCGGGTCCCACGGGTCGGACTCCCATAGCTCCAACGGCTCTGGGGGCTGCACGTCGTAGTGATCGTAGAACATTAGAGTCTTTTCGCTTTCGCCCTCCAGTTCGCCGTAGACGACGGGGAAGCCGTCGGTAGAGAAAAGTTGGGTCTTGAAGCCGACGCCGTCGAGCATCTGCTGGACGAGCTTGGCGCACGGCTCCATGCCCAGATTCTGCGCCGCGACGCTGGGCTGGCGCAAGAGCGTCCGGAGACGCTCAACAAACTCGTCGCGATGGTCGTCAATGTAGCGAAAGACTCTCTCCATAAAAGCCTCCTATCGTAGTTTATTCAGCTCATTTCGATCCCATGCACTGTTGGGGTAGATCGCCAACGCTTTCTGAAACGCTTCGCGCGCTTCAGCAGTCTTTCCCATCTTGGCATACGCCACCCCGCTCCAGCGATGGGAGAGAAAGCGTACTGTCTCGTTCGATGTCAACGCTTCGCTTTGCGCGAACTCGCTCAACGCTCTGTGGAGATCTCCCCCAAAGAGCGCCGGCGCGTAGAGATAATAGACCCCCAACGCAAGATGGGCTTCAGCGTTCTGAGGGTCAAGCACCAACGCGCGCTCCAGCGCTTCTTTGGCCGTTCTAGCGTGAACGAGCGCGTGAAACCAACCCTTCAAGCTGATCACCCGCATCAGCGACTCCCCCAAAAGCCGATGCCCCTCAGAAAACTCTGGAGCACGCTGTACCAACTCCTGAGCGAGCTGATAAGCCCTCTCATAGTAGGGCAACGCACGCTGCGCCTCCGGGCCTTCTCCGTAAACGGCCCCTTGATACCAACTGCCCAGATCGAATTCGATCCGACCGAGCCAATACAAATGCTCGACCTCCGAAAGCTCTGCCTGATCTACCAGATCACGGACTCGCCAGAGCAGCTCCAGCGCTCTTGTGTACGCGCTGCTCGACGGCGAGTTGTAGAGCTGCTCTTGAGCTTGAGCGTAGAGCGCACGAAGCTGCTCGACGGTAGCGACGACAGGCACTACGGGCAAACCCGTCTCGCTTCTAGGGGATGGTTGTGGCTTGGGAGGGGGCTGCAAAACGACAGATTGATTTGGTTTTTCCCTATCCGCAGCGTTGCGATGATTTTGGATGGCCCACAGGCTGCCGCTGGTCAACAGCACCAGGAGCACAAGCGCCATCGGCCCATAGAACTTTTTAATCTTGGTCACAGCTTTTCATTCATACTCAATTGAGGACGATCTTGCAAACTCTCTTGTCGCTGACGGCTTAGCGAGGGTTCCCGAAGTACCCGTTCATAAAGCCGATCTGATCGGGGGGCCAGACCTTCAAGAACGGCTCCCCAATAAATTTGTCTTCACAGACAAACGGGAACTCCCAAAAACGCCCATCCAAACTGTTGCGGCTGTTATCCCCCAAGACAAAATAGTGCCCCGGCGGAACGACCAAAATCTCATTGGGGTCGTTCATCTTCCCAGAATTGTAATAGCACTGTCTTTCGGGATGGGGATGTCCCGGATGATTGAACGCATCGTCGGTCATGGGGACGCCGTTGACATAGACATAGCAATCTTTGATCTGGACTGTCTGCCCCCCAGTGGCAATCAGCCTTTTGACATAGCGCACCCAGCGCGGGGCCTCATCGGTGCCCTCGTTATGCCAAAAGACGATGATATCGCCCGCTTGAGGCTTGCGAAAGTAAAAGCTGATCTTGTCCACAAAGAACGAGCTGCCCGCGACGATCGTCGGCTCCATCGAGCCGGTGGGGACGCGCATCCGCACCACGACGAAGTTCATCGTCAAGAGCGCTAAGACCCCCGCGATCGCGATGACTTGCACCCAGTCGAGCACCCAATCTGCAAAGGGGGACGTCTCGATTCCCAGGCGCTGCAGCGCACGCGCCAACCAGGGCTTGGAGTGCCCCTCGCTAACTTCAGCCCCCTCCCCCGGTGCCGACGCCGGGGGAGGAGGGTCGAATGACTCGATCGGCTTGAGCTCTTCAGGCATTCGCTAGAGATTGGCCGCTTTAATTGCCTGCCGGCGCAGATAGTGCAGTTTGGCACGGCGCGCGCGCCCCCGCTCCACCAGCTCGATCTTCGCTATCCGCGGCGAGTGCACAGGAAAGATCTTCTCGACACCAATTCCCGAGGAGATCTTGCGCACGGTAAACGTCTCCGAGGTGCCGCTACCGCGCCTGGATATCACAATTCCCTCGAAGATCTGAATCCGCTCCTTGCCGTCCCCGCCCTCCAACACGCGCTCGTGGACGCGGATCGTATCGCCGGCGCGAAAATCCGGCAGATCTGTCTTGAAGAATTGCTTCTCTAGCTCGCGAATCTCCTTCATACGTCCTCCCTTCGCCCGCGCAGCCGATCCAAGATAATCGCCACGGCCGCGCGCACCGATAAGTGATTATACTCCGTCGGGCCCCAGACCGGCGGTAACAGATAGTCCACGCGCTCCAGAACTTCGAGAGCCACTCCCCAGCCGGTCCCAAAGAGCAGGTAGACGGGGGTAGGCTCCTCGTCGAGCCTCTGACGCAGGCGCCGGTAGCTGATGCGCGGCAGCGCCAGCTCGCGCGCGTCGGTGCCGATCACCACCGGGGCGAGGCCCTCTTCGCGCAACACGCCAGACAAACTGGCTTCTAGTCTATCAACTACGCGCACGAGTTGCAAGGCCGGTCGACGAAAGGCCAAATCCACGCGCGCGGTCATCCAATAGTCTAACAGCTTACGGGCGATCTGCTGCTGGCTCTCCAGCGGCGTGATCACGTCAAAGCGCGTCACTCCAAACGTGCACGCGCTGCGCGCAATATCTGTAATATCAAGAGGAGTGAGCATCGTCGTGATGATCTTGTCGTGCCGGTCGCGACAAGGATAGTGCAGCAGCCCAATGTAGAGATTGCCCATAGCTCGCTGCCTTCATCTTTTTTGGAGCAAGTCCGGTCTATTCTTGAGCGTCTTCTCCAATGCCGCTCGCCGCCGAAACTCCTCAATCCGCCGATGATCCCCCGTCAGGAGCACCTCGGGGACTTTCAAGCCCTCAAATTCCGGCGGGCGCGTGTACTGCGGCGGTCCCAGCAGCCCCTCCTCCGAAAACGAGTCTTGCTCTAACGACTCTTGTCGGCCTACGACCCCCGGCACCAGCCGCGCCACCGCCTCGGCCACTACAGCCGCAGCAACTTCGCCCCCGCTGAGCACGTAGTCGCCAATCGAGATCTCATCCGTACAGATGTGTAGCACTCTTTCGTCCACGCCCTCGTAGCGCCCACAGAGCAATATCAGCGCGGGGGCTTGGGCCAGCTCGCGAGCCATCTTCTGTGTGAAGAGCCTCCCTTGAGCCGAGAGCAAGATCACCCTCGGCTCGACCGCCAGTTGGCTCTTGATATGTCTCACGGCGCGAAAGAACGGCTCGGGCTTGAGGACCATCCCCGGCCCGCCCCCATAGGGACGGTCGTCTACTTGGCGGTGCTTGTCGGTCGTAAACGCCCGCAGGTCGTGCAGATGGATCTGCACGATCCCGTCTTGACGCGCCTGGCCGATCACCCCTAGACTGAAAAAGCCTTCGAGCATCTGGGGAAAGATCGTGACGATATCAATGCGCATAGGCCGTTACGGACTGGGGGAGCGCGGACGGGCGCGGGAGCGCCCCCGACCGCGTCGCCGGCGCTCGCGCGGTTGCCGCGGGGCGCGCGCCTCGATCACGTCCAAGATGACCTCTTTTCCGGCGATGGCCCCTATCGCCCCCAGAAGATCGCGGATCGCTTCGGCGGTGCGCCCGTTGCGCCCCACCAACCTCCCCATCTCTTCTTTGGGCACGCTGAGCGTGAACAGATCCACCTTGGGCGTCTCGACCCGCTCGATCTGGATCTGATCGGGACGATCTACCAGACGCGCGATCAGAAATTGCAGCGCGCGAAAGACCTGACTCACGTCTTAGATCTTTGGCTCTGGATCTTGTGGAACTCGGCGAGGACGCCCCGGCGCGAAAGGAGCCGTCGGGCCGCTTCGCTCGGTTGAGCGCCCTTCTCCAGCCATCCCAGCGCGCTCGCGGTGTCGATCTCGTACTCTCCCCGCAGGGGATTGTACCAGCCCAGCTCGGCCACGACGCGCCCGTCGCGCGGGCTGCGCTCGTCCATCACGATCACCCGGTACGACGGTTGCCCTCGCTTCCCCATGCGCTTCAGCCGGATCTTCACAGCCATAGCTTCTCCTTCCTTCTGAATTTATAGATATCAACGCCCAAACGGGATCTGCGGGAATCGCTTGCCCTTGAGCTGCTTCATCATCTTCTTGGCCTCGTCGAAGCGCTTCAAGAGCTTATTGACTTCGCTGACGTGGGTGCCGCTGCCCAACGCGATGCGCCTCTTGCGCTTCGCATCCAAGATCTCGGGCCGACGACGCTCCTCGGGCGTCATCGAGTTGATAATCGCTTCGACGCGCACCAGCGCGCGCTCGTCTACTTCGATTTTTTGCATCCCAGGGATCTTCTCTAAGAGCTTCGTGATCGGCCCCATGCGACGCAGCTGCTGAATCTGCTCGCGAAAGTCTTCCAGCGTGAAGCTCTCTCTCTGAATCTTCTTGATGAACTCTTCGGCCTTCTTTGCGTCTACGCGCGCTTCGGCCTCCTCGATCAGCGAGAGAATATCTCCCATCCCCAAGATGCGCTCGGCCATGCGATCCGGATGGAAGACTTCTAGATCTTCAAGCTTCTCCCCCACGCCGACAAACTTAATCGGCCTCCCCGTGATCGTGACCATCGAGAGGGCCGCACCGCCGCGCGCATCTCCGTCGAGCTTGGTCAGAATGATCCCAGTGAGCTTCAATCGCTGATCGAACGTCTGCGCGATGGTCACGGCCTCTTGGCCGGTCATGGCATCGACCACCAAGAGGGTCTCAGCGGGCTGCAGCCTCTGCTTCATCTCTTGGAGTTCAGACATCAGCTCCTCGTCGATGTGGAGCCGCCCAGCGGTGTCGACGACCAACACGTCAAACGAGCTCTTGCGCGCCTCCTGGAGCGCTCCCTCGGCGACTTCCAGGGGCGTGCGCCCTTGGGCATAGACGGGATAGCCCAACTTGGCTCCCAACTGTCGTAGCTGCTCTATCGCCGCGGGACGCTGCAAGTCGGCCGCCGCCAATAAGACCCTCTTTTGCTCTCTCTCCGCCAGATACTTGGCGAGCTTGCCCGCCATCGTCGTCTTGCCGGAGCCTTGAAGCCCTACTAACAGAATCACCGCGGGCCATTGGGTCAGATGGAGATCCGCGCGAGTGCCTCCAAGAATCTGCACCAACTCGTCTCGAACGATCTTGACGATCTGCTGCCCCGGGGTGAGGCTCTCTAGGATCTGCGCGCCGAGGGCTTTTTGCTTGACGTCGTCTATGAACTTCTTGACGACTTTGTAGTGTACGTCGGCTTCTAAAAGCACGAGCCGGACCTGGCGTAGGCCCTCGTCTAGGTCTCTCTCGGTGAGGGCACCGCGCCGGCGCAACTGCGTCAAAACAGAATTGAGCTTCTCGGTTAACGCGCTAAACATACGATGGGTCGGATATGCGATTCTACTATATAAAGAAGGGCCTGTCAATCCGGGCCGTGCTAGCGCACCGCCTTCAGCTCCGAGGGGAAGCGGCCCGCTTCTATCCCCGATGAGGTCACGATCCGCCCGTCGTCGGTCACGAGGACGCCCTCCACCTTGGGCAGGCTCTCGACGAGCGCTAACCCCTCGCGCTCGCCCAGCACGAAGACCGCCGTGCTGAGCGCGTCGGCCTCCATGGCCGTTGGCGCCAGGATCGTCGCGCTGATCAAGCCCCGCGCCGGCTGCCCCGTCTTGGGATCCATCAGATGATGATAGCGCGTCTTGTCTGGGTCGTCGGCGTAGCGACACGGAAAGATCCGTTGGAGAGCATCAGCAAAGAAGCAGCGCTGGTAGTCCCCCGACGTCGCCACCGCTTGATCTGCCCAGATCTCCAAAACCCCAAGAATCTTCTGCTCATCGCGAGGATGCTGGACGGCGATGCGAAACGGCCGCCGCTCCTCCCACCACAAGACCCGTCGAGGCCGGTCGTTGAAGACCCGAATATTCCCCCCAGCGTCCACCAGCGCGTTGTCGAGTTCGTAAGATCGCAGCACGCCGATCACGCGATCTACAATATAGCCCTTGGCGATGCCCCCTAGGTCGATCTCGACGTGGGGGCCGCTGAGGCGTCCGGTCTGAGCGAGCGTGTCTATAAAGAAGTCGCGCTCGACCAGGAACGGCTCCAGCTCTTCGCGGGCGGGCACGCGCCCCACGCCCGCGCGATCCCAATCTTGAGTGAAGCCCCAGAGATTGACGATCTTCCCGATCGTCGGGTCGAAGGCGCCGTGGCTGAGCGCGCGGAACTGCCGAGCTGCTTCTAAAAGCGCGAGAAGATCGGGGGTGAGCTTGACGGGTTCTTCGGAGCCGCGGCGGTTCAGCTCGCCCAGCGGGCCGGGGCCGGTGCGGCTCAGTTCTTCGGAGAGCCGGCGCGCCTCGCGCCACGCGGCCTCCAAGGCCGCGACAACGCGCTCGCGCACGCGCCCCTGGGCCTTGATCCGAAAATACGTGCCCAACAGATACTCTTCTTGCTGAACAACCGAGACCTGCCCCTGAAGATAA
Organism: Candidatus Bipolaricaulota bacterium; assembly: GCA_025061735.1. Lineage (GTDB taxonomy): Bacteria > Bipolaricaulota > Bipolaricaulia > RBG-16-55-9 > DRXL01 > SKYB132. The sequence continues at coordinate 9,011 of JANXAU010000031.1, read as the reverse complement.
ATCACGACCAGAGAGAGACCTAAAATCCCAAAGACAAAGAGCTTCCAGAGAGAGACGCGACGGCGCAGCACGGGTTAGCCGATCCACTCCCGCGGGATGGTATTGTAATCTTCGTCCAGCCGGATCTCCTCGATCTCGTCGCTGCTGAGGGCCAGCTCGCGCACGCTCTCCCCGTCGTATCTTAAGAGCACGCCTTGTTCTTCGTAGACGGCGGTGAGCGGACGCTCTGGATGGATGCGATTGCGCATGGGATCGGGATCTTTCACTTTTCTCTTGATGATCGTCTTCAGATTCACCGGCCGCCCCCACATCGCATAGATGTTCTTGAGGACTTCCTTGGCCTCTTCTAGGTTCAGGCCAACCCCGTTGTACATGTGCAGCAAGAGCAGTTCGCCCTTGTTGCCATAGTTGCCCGTGGCGACCTTGATCACCGGGCGGCCGAGGTTGGTGTACTGAAAGAGCAGTTTCTTCTTGACGTCATGAAAGTCCCGAGAGGTGATGTGATAGGCCCCTGTCTCGGGAATGTACTCATAGGCGAAGAGCTTGAGCTTCTCAAACAGCTCTTCGGTGAAGAAATCCGCCAAGAACGTGATGTCGTTGTAGGTGCGCCGCACCTCGAAGATCTTCTCGGTGCCCAAGTTGGCCTTCGTGTCCCAGCGCTTTTTCTTTTCGGGGTCTTGGCACAGCTCCCATTCGCGTCCAAACCGCCCCTTGTCCCAGCGCTCTTTGATATCCTCCCAGATGAGCTTGCCCAACGCATAGGGATTGACCACCCCGCCGACAAGCACCTTGCTTACCATATCCGCGTGGTCTACGAACTCCTCCGGGGTAGCAAACTCGGCCATGAGCTTCGATTGCCAGAGCATCGCCCATCCCTCGTTCATGATCTTCGTCTGCATCTGGGGCACAAAATAGAGCGACTCCTCCCGGATCATCGCCAGAATATCTTTCTGCCAGCCCTCCAAGCGCCCATACTTGATCAAAAACGCCAAGAGATCCTTCTGAGGTTGGAGCAGCTCGGTCTCCTCCTGAAGACGCCTGGCTTGCTCCTCATAACGCTGCTTCAACAGAGCGCGACGCTCCTCCAGCCACGCGGGCGGGTTAACGAACCGATCCATATAGTCGCGCTTGACGGGGATGCGCTTCGGTTCCAAAGGCGGCTCCTCTTCGTAGTTCTTGGGGATCTCCCGCCAGCGGCGCTTGATGAACGGCGCGTATTGATCAATCTCGTACTGGATCGAGAGCGCTTTGTCTATAAACGACTCGACCCGCTCCACGCCGTACTTGTTCATGTACTCTTCGATGCGCTGGGCGTGGGTGTGCATGACCTTGATCATGTCTTTGGGGGTCTTGCTGAACCACCGGTTGTTCTTGAAGAAATCGGCGTGGCCGTAGACGTGAATCATCACGCCTTTGTTCTCAACAGGGGTGTTGCTCTCGCGCAGGAACGCGATCGCCGGATCGGTGTTGAGCACCAATTCGTAAGTCCACCACCCCGAATAAGCCGAGCGCTTGCGGAAGTAATCGTAGCTCATCCCAAACGACCAATGGGGAAAGCGCTCAGGAAAGCCGTCATAGGCCGAGTACTCGTTCAGTTGGTCGTAGTCCACCACGCCGAAGATGACCGGCGTCGGGTCGAGTCCCACCGACTCCGCCAAACGACGCGCTTCTTTGCGCATCGCCTCCAGCTCACGCACCCTTCTGCGATTCATCCTATCGCCCCTTGCCAAGGAACTCTTTGATGGACTGCAAGATCTCCTCACGGCTAGAGATGATAGACGTAACGAAGTTCTCATGACCGTCGAGGCGCTCCTTGAGCTTCACCAGATGCAACCCCGGCGACCGTCGCCCCAGCGTCACCTGCCCGTAGCAGAAGAGATTGATCTTGGGCAGCAACTTCTCCTCGAGCAACGGCACGCAGGCATTTTCGGTGTCGCCGATCCAATTCTCCCCGTCGCTGAAGTGAAACGCGTAGATGTTCCAATGCTCTGGGGGATAGCGCCGGTCGATCACGCGGTCGCACAGCTCATACGCCGAGCTGATGCGCGTCCCGCCCCCCGTGCTCAAATGATAGAAGTCGTCTTCTTTGACCTCCTGCGCTTCGTAGTCGTGCAAGATATAGACGCGCTCCACGTGTTGATAGTTGGTGCGCAGCCACAGATCGATCCACCAATTTTCTTGGCGGATGATCTCGGTCTTCTCGCCGGACATCGAGCCGGACGCGTCGCGCATGAAGATGATCACACAACTGGCTTCGGGGGAGAGGCTGGGCTGGCCATAGAGATAGCGAAAGTCTTCTTTGATGGGGGTGACCACGATGCTATCGCCGGGGGCCAGGGGCTGGGGAGACATCAAGAGCTGGCGCAGCAAGCCCTTCTGATAGGCACGCCGCTTCATCAAGAGCGTCTGGGGACCGACGGTCGAGATGTCCAAATACTCTTCGTCGCCTTGCAAGACGTGTCTTTGGCCCTTGGGCTGGATCTTGGGGAGTTCTAACTCTTCCCCCAAGATCTCGGCCAGCTCGCGCAGCTCGATCTCGACTTCTCTAAAGTGCGGGCCGGGGCCTTGGCCCGGTTGGCCGTCCTGAGAGGGCTCGATATGTACGGGGTCACCGATCTCGCCCTCGCCCGCCCCCAGCCCCCCGGCCTGACGCGGATCGTACCGAAACTGGGGAATGCGCACGGACTTGAGCGGGATCTTGATGATATCCCCGCCCTTCTGCCCCACGATCTCGCCGCTCTCGATCAGCTCTTTTAAGTTCTTTCTGATCTCGCCGCGCACTATTCTTTTGAAGCGCTCTAAGTCTTTCAAGATGCGCTTGGCCATCGCCGACACTCCCCCGTATGCTGAGCGCCGCGAAGGGTCCTAGTGGCGCTCGCGCTCTTCTAGTTCTTCGCGGGCGACCTCGGCGCCGGCGTGCACGATCACGTTCTCGGCGCAGACGTCACAATACCCAAACTCTTGCTTCAATCGCTCGATCCACTCGGCCTTGCGCCGCTTGTGCTCCGGGTCGGTCGTCTTGTCGCTGACCATCGCCGTGAAGTTAATGTTGTGCTTCTTGTCCTCCCAGAGCTTCTTTTCAAGCGCCTTGCGCAAGCGGTCGTTCTGTTCGGGGTTGAACGGCTCGCCCTTGCGGGCGCGCTCGCTGATCCAGTTGGAGATCTCTTGGCGAAAGTCGTCTTTTTGCGCTTCCGTGATGCCGATCTGCTTCTCAATCGAGCGCATGAACTCTTCGTCGGGTTCCATCTCCTCGCCGGTGTAGCGATCCTCCACCTTCTCGTCGTTGAGATAGGCCATCACATGATCCAAGTACTTCTGGCCGACCTCGCGCAGCTCGTCGGGGTTGTGGCTGATCACCCGACGGACTTCCTCTTGGCAGATCGCCGACAGCTCTTCTTTCACAAGCTCTATATACTCTTTGTACTCGTCCAGACGGTTCTCATCAATTGCCGAGTGGTGGGCCAAATTGTCCTCCAGCATTGCCAGGACGCGATAGGGATTGATGCAGCCTTCGGTGTCGTTGACGAGGGCCTTGCTGATCATATCAATCACGTAGCGTGGGCTGATCCCGAAGAAGCCCTCGTCTTTGGCTTCGTCCCTGAGCTTTTTGAGATCCACGGTGCGATTGGGGATCGCCTCGCCGTTGTAGAGCTTGGCTTTTTGTAAAATCGTGATATCCCCCGTAGGTTCGTCCAAGCGCGTCAAGATCGCCCAGAGGGCGGCCATCCGCAGCGTGTGGGGCGCGATGTGCTTGCCGCCCACGCGCGTCTTGCCGAAGAATTTTCTGTAGATCTTTTCTTCGTCGGACACGCGCAGCACGTAGGGGATATCGATCTTGCGCGTGCGGTCATTGAACGCTTCCATCTTCTCGTTGGCCCTAACTCTCCGGTATTCAGGGTTGTTGGTGCGGCCCAAGATCACGGTGTCAATGTCGATGCGGGGGTTCTTCTTGGGCTTGATGACGTGCTCTTGAGTGGCGTGCAAGAAGTCGTATAAGAATTCTTCTTGGAGCTTGAGCAGCTCCTCGCCGTCGAAGATCCCGCGGTTGGCCACGCACAGCTCGCCGTCGTAGTTGAACGCTCGGGGATCGGAATCGCTCCCGTAAATCTGAACGAGTCTCCAATTCATGCCGCCGGTGAGCTCTTCTTCGTCTTGATTTTTCTTATCTTTCGGCTCGAAGGTGGCGATGCCCCGGCGGTCCTTCTCGCTCAAGATCAAGCGCCGCACGGTGACGTGCTTGAGGACTTTCTCTAAGTCGTCTTCATACAGGCGCATGAAGCGATTGAAATAGAACCGACACTTGGGGCAGAGGTCGCCCTCGACGCGCAGGGTGTACTCGCCGTGGTATTTCTCTTTGAAGATGCGATTGAGTTCGGCGAGGATCTTCTGACGCCCTTCTAGGGGGATGAGCCGCAGTGGCTCCTCGAAGATCGGGCAGGGGACGGTGTCGTGGGGTTCGTCGTCGAAGTCGGAGACGTCCCACTCGAAGGTGTAGAGCCGCCCATCGTCGGTATTGGAGTACTCTTCTAGCCCCCTTCGCAACAGCCGCCCGATGGTGGACTTGCTGGTGGCTACCGGGCCGTGGAGCAAGATGATGCGGCGATCCGGCCCCAGCCCTTTGGCGGCCGCATGGAACGTGTCTACCAAGTTCTTGAGGGCCTCGTCGATCCCGAAGATCGCGTCCTCGCCCCCGCTGAAAGGATCATCAAAGAAGTTATAGCGAATCACTTCTTTGTCGTGCACCTTGGCGATATGCGTGCCATGGCTGAGAATCATATCATAGAGGCGCTGATAGGCGTTGCGGACCAGACGGGGGTCGTCAAAGACCATCTCGAGGTATTCCGAAAACGGGATAGGACGGTATTTATCGCGGACTTGCTTTTCGCGGATCTCTCGCGCCAGCTCGCGCACGATGCTTTCCATAGGGTCACCTCCCGGCTCTGCTGGGCCTGCGGCCCGCCCGTGCTATTATAACACATCTTGGTTGGCCTTGGACGCGGCCTTGGGTCCCATCGGGGTTCGACATGCCGCACCCGTGAGATCATCTACGTCGAGACCGGGGACAAAGTTCCCGGTGAAAGAGCCCCAGAGGGTTGACTTCTGGGGTGATTTGCGCTACGCTCAACGGCGATGCGCTTCTTCCGACGTCGTCGCCGTCAGGGTCGTGGCCACCCGCGGGTGGCCAGCGTGGTCGTGCTGTTGGTCTTGGCGGTCGCGTTCAGCGCTACGGGCTATTGGTGGTACAAGAGCCGGGTGGAGTCTCCGTCGCTGGAGGACCCGCTCAACGTCGTGGTGCTGGGGATAGATCGCATCGAGGGGGCAAAGGCGCAGCGCAGCGATACGATCCTGGTGGCCAGCCTGCGAGAGAACGATCTGCGCGTGCTGGCCCTGCCCCGCGATCTCCGCGTCAAATATCCCGACGGACGAGTAGAGAAGATCAACGCGGCCTATGCGCATGGCGGGGCGGAGCTGGCTCGCCACGTGATCGCCAATTTTTTGGGGGTCGAGCTGCGCTATTACGCCGTCATAGACTACGACGGCTTTGAGAAGCTCATTGATTTAGTAGGTGGCGTCACGGTTACAGTCCCCCAAGCGCTCAAGTACACCGATCACGCGCAAAAACTGACGATAGATATCCCCGCAGGGAGACAGAAACTCACCGGGAAGGCCGCGCTGGGCTATGTGCGCTACCGCGATGAGAAGACGGGCGACCTGGGGCGCTTGCAGCGCCAGCGTCAGCTCTGGGAGGCCTTCCTGCGCGAGGGGCTGCCCCAGATCTCGCTCTCCCGGTGGCAAGAGATCGTCTCGACCGCGCAGCAGTATGTCAAGACCAACATCCCCCCGGTGATCATCTATCGCTGGTCTCAGAGGCTGCAGGGGCTGAAGCCCGAGATGGTGCAGATCAAGCAAGTCCCCGGAGAGCCGCTGTGCAAGCCCAAGCCCGTGGGCTGCTATATCGAACCCGATCCGGTGCGCACCGCGCCCTTGGTCGCCAAGATGATCAAGCGGTTGGAGGTCGTCACCGCTGACGAGGTGCGGATTAAGGTGCTCAACGGGGCGGGGGTGGCGGGCCTGGCGCGTCGAGTGGGCGAGCGCCTGCAGCATGAGGGGTTCACCGTCGTTCACATCGGCAACGCCGATCGGCTCGATTACGCGCACAGCTATATCATAGACATCTCGGGCAACGCTCAGAAGATCCAATTGTTACGAGAGCGCCCCTGGCGCAGCCCCGTTCAAGTTGTTCGCCCCGAGGAGGTTCGTGATATAATAAAGGGCCTGGCGGCCAAGGGCGTGACGGGGCAGGATGCCGACGCGCTCTTGATCTTGGGGCAAGATTTCCAACTTCAGGAGGAGGATGATGACGGGTCTTAGTCTATGAGAGAGAAACCCCTTCCGGAGAGAAGGCTGAGGGAGATCGTAACGCTGATTGCCGAAAAGAAGGGCGAGGAGACCGTCATCCTAGATATGCGGGAGTTCTCAATCCCGACGGATTTTTTTGTGATCACCTCGGGCGACAACCCCAAGCACGTGAAGGCGATCGCGGACCATCTTCTAGAGAAGCTCTCGGCGACCGCCTTGCGCTCGGAGGGCTGGGAGTCCAAGAACTGGATCGTCCTAGACTATGGCGATCTGATCGTCCATATCTTCCAGAGGGAACTGCGCAAGTTCTATGACCTAGAAGGGCTGTGGGGCGATGCTCCTGTCCGTCTGGAGACGGGGGTCGAATCGGCAACGGTATAAGAAACCCGCTTCTTATCTAGCTCTTCCCCCCGTCTTGACAACCCCCCTCATGCCGGGTATAATACCCTTTGCTTCAATCTCCGGAAATCCTTTGGTCTTTGAAAAGTGAATAGAGTGCATCACATCGCGCAAGCTCAGTACGGGCGGACGGTGGATGCCTTGGCAGCTGGAGGCGATGAAGGGCGTGGCAGACTGCGATAAGCCACGGGGAGCCGTCGAGCAGGCTTTGATCCGTGGATGCCCGAATGGGGTAAACCCACCGCGTGGAAGACGCGGTATCTCTCCCTGAATCCATAGGGGAGAGAGGCGAACCCGGGGAAGTGAAGCATCTCAGTACCCGGAGGAAAAGAAATCAACCGAGATTCCGTCAGTAGCGGCGAGCGAACGCGGAAGAGCCTAAACCCTTATAGCTTGCTATAAGGGGGTTGCAGGGCGGTCCCATTAACAGATTCGCGAGTTCTAGCCGAACCGCTAGCAAAGTCACTGGAAAGAGCGACCAGAGAGGGTGATAGTCCCGTAGGCGAAAGGACGAGCGACTGGGGGCCGTACCTAAGTAGCGTCGTACCCGTGTTACGGCGTGAAGCTGGGAGGACCACCTTCCAAGGCTAAATACTACCAGCTGACCGATAGTGGACCAGTACCGCGAGGGAACGGTGAAAAGAACCCCGGAAGGGGAGTGAAAGAGAACCTGAAACCGTCCGCTCACAGACAGTCGGAGGGTCCCGCTGCGCCTTCGTGGTGGGTGTCGCAAGATGCCCACTTACGGATGCAGCGGCCTGACGGCATGCCTTTTGCAGTATGATCCTGCGAGCTATCGTGCGTGGCTAGGCTAAGCCTCGTCGGTGGGGCGCAGCCGCAGCGAAAGCGAGTCCGAACAGGGCGATCGGTCACGCGCGGTAGGCACGAAGCCGGGCGATCTACCCATGGCCAGGCTGAAGCGTGGGTAACACCACGTGGAGGGCCGAACCCGTGAACGAGGAATAGTTCTGGGATGAGCTGTGGGTAGCGGTGAAAAGCCGTACGGGCCCCGGTGATAGCTTGTTCTCCCCGAAATAGTTTTGGGACTAGCCTCGGCCGTTAAGCGTCGGGGGTAGAGCCACTGGATGGATGCGGGGCAACCCAATTCCAACCAAACTCCGAATACCGACGCGTACCGACCGGGAGTCAGACGATGGGGGATAACCTTCATCGTCGAGAGGGAAACGGCCCAGATCGTCAGCTAAGGCCCCAAAGCCCGAGCTAAGTCAGGAAGGATGTGCCCTTGCTCAGACAGCTGGGAGGTTAGCTTAGAAGCAGCTATCCTTTAAAGAGTGCGTAATAGCTCACCAGTCGAGCGAGGGTGCGCCCAAGATATAGCGGGAGTGAAGCTCGGCGCCGAAGCTACGGGAGAGCTGCTGCCGCGCGCAGCGGCTACGGTAGGGGAGCATTCTGCCCTAGGCCGAAGTCGTGGCGCAAGCCACGGCGGACGAAGCAGAAGAGAGAATGCAGGAATGAGTAGCGCGAGGTGAGTGAGAACCTCACCCACCGAATGCCTAAGGGTTCCTGGGGAAGGCTCATCCACCCAGGGTTAGGCGGCCCTAAGCTCAACCCGCAAGGGGTAGGCGATGGAGAGCCGGTTAATATTCCGGCCCTTCTCTTCAGCGTTGATCAAGGGGGGACGCCTCCGGTCGCTTCAGCGGGCGGACGGATGTGCCCGTGCCAAAGGCAAGGCGTCTGGCCGTAGGCAAATCCGCGGCCGGGTTAAGTCGAGCCGAGGCGGAGGCCCTACGGGGCCGAAGGAAGAGCGATCAGGGGCCGAGAAAAGCCTCTAGGGAGCTGAGGAGAACCCGTACCGCAATCCGACACAGGTAGGCGGGCAGAGAATGCCAAGGTGGGCGAGAGAACCATGGTCAAGGAACTCGGCAAAATGCTCCCGTACGTTCGCAAGAAGGGAGGCCCCGCGTAGGGCGGCAACGTCCGAGGGGGTCGCAGAGAGCAGGCTGGGGGGACTGGTTATCAAAACCACAGCACCCTGCCAACTCGCAAGAGGACGTATAGGGTGTGAGACCTGGCCACTGCTGGAAGGTCAAGGGGAGGGGTTCACGCTCCGAACTGAAGCCCCAGCGAAGGCCGGCAGTAACTATAACTGTCCTAAGGTAGCGAAATTCCTTGTCGGGTAAGTTCCGACGCGCATGAATGGTATAACCACTCCAGCGCTGTCTTGACCATGGGCTCGGTGAAATTGAAGCACCGGTGAAAACGCCGGTGACTCGCGGCAGGACGGAAAGACC
>JANXAU010000078.1 GCA_025061735.1 Candidatus Bipolaricaulota bacterium | reverse complement strand
GACTTGCCATTGCCCATCTTCCTTTTTCACGTCTATGTAAGAATGAAACACGGGAGACGGCACCTTCACTGCTCCAGCGATCAAGAAGAGGGGAACAATCGTGTTGGCCTCGCCGCTGGATTGGGCATAAAGGCCATTCTTAATGGCTTCGAGAAGTTGCTTGATCCGCTCATTCTTTATATTTTCGTTTAAATATAATGTGACTTTATATGGTCCATTCGGTCGAAAGTTTTCTACCTTGATGGTTCCAATAATCTTATTATTGTTACTGTTTTTGACTTGATATTCATTCTCACTTTGTTTATCACATTGGATTGATTTTGTAACCCCAAGCTGAATCGTGAGCGTTTTCTTTTTATCATCATATTGAGGTGAAACATTAACTAGAAATGTATAGGTTTTAGCGTCCTCGTCATAAGAGAATTCTGTCACTTTAATGTTAGGTTTCGTCTCTCTCTTCTTGCCTCGCTTCTGCTCAGCTTCATTCCTGTCCGCTTCTCTTGTGCTTTCATCATCCTTCCCTTTCCCTTGGATATACCCTTGATCAAAGGAAAGATACTCCTGGTCACTGTTTTTATCTTTTTGCTTCTTCATCAGCGCTTCGTCTACTGTAAGCTCAAATCCCTTGACGCGAATTTTCTTCCCATCAACTATATAAATCTCTTCGTTCTCTTCGCTAGGCTCCTCTTTGCTAACGTTTTTCAAAATTACTTGCTTAGAAGTTTCAATCTGAAGGATTAGGCTGCCTTGATCTTGACTATACTCACAGCGCTCGACAATCCAAACGTCTTTGCCAAATATAGTTGCATCAACTGTAAAGCTGACTTTGTAGAAAGATGTGTGCTCTTCTTTGTTGTAAGGATTAGGTGTAACAGCTAACCCTTGAATCTGTCCACGCTTCACAATATCGTGATTGGCATAGAAGGCTAGATCTGCTTCGTAGGGCCGCAAGGAAACCGCCTTTGTAATCCCCACGGGTGCCTTCCTGGTGATAGAGGTTTGACCTCCGAGAGTATACATGTAGCCGAAGGCGTCCATCTCTTCACTAGTGAGAATATCATCCTGGGTGATGTCAAATTGTACAACTTGGCCTTGGCCTGTAACTCGTGCTTCTTTCCATCCACACGCTCTCTTTAAGGTCTGAAATAGATAGTGTCGTATGGCCGGTCTGCTGATGAACGAGCGTACTTCGCCATTGACGTTGAGCTTTTTGATCGAAAGGATGTTACCCCCAATCTTTTCATCGCGATTCAGCGCCGCGCCCTCGAAGATAATGGTGACGGTGACGTTCCTAATGTTGCTATTGCTCATAGCTCCCTCCTTATTGAGGTGTTCGGCAATCACGCTGATCCCCCTAGTTATTGCTCCGTCTGCCGTTCTTGTCCCAAGATGCCGCTCAGGAACGAGAACAGAAAAATCTTGAAGAGTTCATCCGAGTACACTGGCTTAAAGGCTTCCACCAGATAGGTCGGAAATTCTTTCTTGGCCGATACGAAGATGCGCAAGATAGCGTGAAAGGCTTCGCCCCGTTTTCCTGCTCGCACAAGCTCCAATATCCGATATCCCTGATGATCAAAAGCGTCTTTCAAGTCTTTATCTTGCTTAAGGGTAAATCCGGTTCTCTTCAAACTCTCGATGAGATCCGAAGCGTTCCAACCAGCCACTTGACGATAGAGGCTTTCAAACTTCCTCTCGTCTCGATGCTGCTCTACAGCCCACTGGAGCAGTTCCTGAAGCCTGCGACTCAACTCCTTCAGCTTCTGGTGAGCCTGGCGAAATCGTTCGAGATCAGGAGTACCCGCTTTCAATTGTTCCTCGAGTTGTTTGAGATTCTCTTCAAGGTTAATTTCAGGCGAAACTGATGTGCTCATGCATGCACCTCCTTCTACGCTGGTCTTCGACAAACGCACAGAGCTTAAAGATCTGCTCTGCCACGCGCTGAGGATTCTGGCGATTTTTCTCTAGTCTTAAGGTGTCCTTCACAAATCTATCTTCAGACTCTCCTCTTTCTACAGAGGGCTTCAACCCGATGCGCAAGAGGCGATACCCCAACTCCATCAGGCGAGAAAAGTCTTGATCGAGAACTAAGTCTAGGATAGCAAACTCTCCGATCTGGCTGAGAAGTGAGGCGATTCTCCGGTCTGCAAGAAGCTGAATGACCTCGTAGGGCAGGCTGAAGAACTCGACCTTACTACCACATCGGCTGACAACCTCGATATTCATCCCCGTCCAGACGCCGAGGGTTGTTCGCATCTTCGCGGCATATTCGATCACAGACATCGCCAAGATCTCCCTTTTAGTTCTAGCTTCTGTTGGTGAAGGTGCGCCGAAAACCTCCCGCACGAACTTGTTCATATAGTACATTACTTTGAACGACGGGGCGTTGATGAAGATTTCAGAGCCATCGGACAGTGATGTCAGGGCCAGATGGTGATGGATTATTAGGAAAGAGCAGAGATGGCAGATTGTTGCACTTTGCCTTAAACCCCAGAATGCATTCGGAAACTCATTTAACGATGGGCCTAAAAGCGAGTTGTGAATGATAGAAAAGTTCCTGATCCGGTAAAGGAACTTAGTGTCATTTCTCCTAGCTGGATCTTGTTGATTAAGGTCGACGATTTTATGGTCCGGTAACCATTTACCGCTGCCGCATAAGTTGCAGATTTCTCCCGAAGTTACAAGGTTTAGAGACCTCACGAAGGATTTAAATAGCTCCCTCTGGTTAGGTTGAAGAAAGTTTCTGTATAAAACGTTTTTACCGACAATTGATGCAATCTTCTTATCAGAGTCAAAGTATCTGTCTTCACAACGTAGACTCGTGAAGAGATCACGAGGGATCTTTGCCACACCATCGTTAGGAAGGTATGCAGTGGGGTCTTTTCCCTCAAAACGTTCTAACGAATTAAGGAATCCAATCACCCCTGCGTTATACAGCCAGTTTGAAGGATGTAGAACAATTTCACTCATGAGAATCTCCTTGTCCTGCTATTTGCTGAGATATGGGTCGTTGCTTTACTAACTCCAGCATTCCGAATCCCTGGCTGCGGCGGACGCCTAAGCCAATATCGTAAATAAGATTTAGAAGGGCAGGGTCTCCGCGTAGCTCGAACACGCCGACGAATCCCCGCATATGCATGTTGTAATGACGGATGACCTTGGGTTTGATCTGGATGGGATGAAATGCTACAGAAGCCCCCACACTTCCCAAAAACACGCGAGCTGCTTCGCTGATAGCGAACTGGAGACCTTCATCAAATCCTGCCTCTCCGGGCAGGAGATACCAATTGGCATCGCCCTTGTTATTGACGAGCACGGGTGCCATCGTCTTAAAAATTGCCGTTTGTTCGCGGACGACCACTCGTCGCTCAAGGTTAATGCGTTCGAGCGTGAGCGTATTTTCAAACAGCGGATAGCTCCGCAACGCGAGCAGGCCATTATACACCGAAACGCCCAGCTCTGGCGCAGACGTCGAGAAATGAATAATGGCCCTTTCTCCCACTTCGAACGAATCGCCCCCGCACCCTCGGAGGTCCGGAAAATATACCGAGAATGTGAACGGCTTCAGAATATGAAGCGCGTGATAGTAACGCTCAAAAACGCTCGGGTTCGCCCGTCGAATGGCTTCCTTGATGAGCGAAGCGAAGCCTCGCCGATACTCTACCGGCAGCAGACTGCTTGATAGTTTGCACGAAACTTCAAAACGCACACTATACCTCCGAAGCTGTCCTCGCGGCGACCATACCGAAGCCTTGGGCGTTGCGTTCGCCGAAGCCGGCGTCGTAGCCGAGCTGAATTAATTCTATCGGGCCACTCACGCGAAACGTCATCATCCAACCTCGGACGTCGGTGTTGTTTACCTTCATCAATTTCGACCGGGGTTGACCGAGCCACTCGAAGTGAAGCTCGCCGTCGGGAACTTCGCCCAGCAGAGCTTGAGCTTTGCGCCTGAGATTGTCGTTGAGCACGCGGGCGAAGTCCGGCTCCTCGGGTGAGAGGAATCGCTTGCGGAATCTCCCTGTAGCG
>JANXAU010000059.1 GCA_025061735.1 Candidatus Bipolaricaulota bacterium | reverse complement strand
CTCGCGCTGATGCTCGGCATCGGCACGGCCCAGACGGGCGTTCCCCCCGGGCCCCCGGCGGGGCCGCGCGCGGCGGGTTGGGCCCCCCCCCCCCCCCGGCCGCCCGGGGGGGGGGGGGTGGGGCGCGGGCCCGCGAGCGGGCGGGGGCCCCGGGGCCCGCGCCCATTCCCGGCCCCCTCCACCCCCCCACCACCCGCGGGCGGGGGGGGGGGGGGGGGGGGCAAACGCGCCGCGCGCGGCCCCGTCGGGGGCCCGGGGGCAACGCCCGTCTGGGCCGTGCCGATGCCGAGCATCAGCGCGAGCAGTCCGAAGGCCAACAGCACAAGACGCATAGTGCACGCTCTCCCGTGGCTTCTATTATAGTTTCTCCTTTGGGCTGCTCCCTCCCTTCCGGCTGCTGAGGGAGACCCCGCCTTGACCCCGCCCCCGGCCCTTCCCGCGCCAGCCAGAGGGCGTGGGTCTAGTATAAAGACCGAGCGTGACAAAAACGTGACAAAACGAAAAGCGCGTCTGGGCGCGCATTTTGGAGGGAATCCCTTGACTGGCTATCTTAAAGTCTGCTAACCGAGATTAGCAGACTAATAAAAGAGAGACGCTCAAAAACTCTTTACAAAAGGCTCTCTTGGATCATTACTATTTAAAAAAGCTCTGCTGGCTCCCTTGAAAGGGAGGGCTACCAAGGTAAGCCTAGAGCGATGGTTGCCCCTTAAACGGCTTTAGACGCCCAGATCGTGAAAGAGATGATAAAATCGCTACTTCACGCGCCAAGACCGCTGATTAAGGGCAATAGAAGAGATATTTGCACGGCTTCTTCTTCGGTTCGGGTTTGGGTTCCGGCTCTTCGGGCTTGGGTTCTTCCGGCTTGCTCAGATCAATCTTGATCTCCAAGGCCTTCTCCCCGTAAACGACCACTTCTCCTAGTTGCTCTATGTGACGCAGCTTCTTTCTGGAGTTGTCGTCTTCTTCTAGTTCTTCATCGGCTAAACCACTGAATTCTACGGTTAACTCGTTGTTACCAGGGATGTTTTGCAGCGCTTCTACCAGCGCATCGAACGAGTCAAACTCCGGTGCCTCTTGATTGTCGCGCTCGCTCCGCCGCGGCCCCCCAAACGCCACGAGCGTCAGGCTGCTACGATCCAGCCTCTCCGGAAGTTGCAGACGACCCTCGACCGTCTGCTCCTCACCCCGATAGGGCTTGAGCACCACAGAGTATTGCACGGTCTCCCCCGGCTTGTACTTCTCTTTGTCGGTCTTCAGCTCGCGCACGCGCAGCGCCCGGACTGCCTTCTCAACTTCGATCTCTACGTCAATTCGGGTGAACCGAGCGTCTTGAAATTCGTTGCGCGCCAAGAGAAAGAGCATCTGAGCCACGCGCAGCGGACCCGTCACAGCGATGTCGCTAAAGCTAGCAAAGACATCGGTGCGCGCCAACGGCTGCGGCAGATCGTCCCCTTGGATCGTGTAGCGCACGACCATCGTGCCGGGGCCTACGCGATTGAGCGTCTGATCTACCGTCTCCAACGCGCTCACCAGGAGCAGCAACGGCATGGTGCTCTCGTAGTACGCGACGCGAAAGCGAACCCTATTGGTCGTCTTGAGATCGCGGTCATGGACGGAGAGATTCACGTCGAACGAGCGCGGCTGCACCTCCATCAGGCCCCCTACCCCCTGCCAACGATCCTCGAAGATCGCGCCCACCGTCCTGCCAGATACCCCCAATTTGAACGGCATGTCCAACGCCTCTACGGTGTCCAAGATCAACGCCTCGGTCAAGAAGAACTCCGTCTCGCCCGCGGGGAAGAACCAGTGCCCAAACGCTAAAACGACATCCTCTTCGACATACGAGACCGTGCCAAACGCCCCTAGGGTGATATCTCCCTCGGTGAGCATCACGCCCACGGGGCCGCCCTCCACGATGGGGATCGGATCTTTTTGATAGTACGCTGCTCGCGCCGCCGCTCCCGAAAGCCCCGTAGGCCGCACGCGAACTTCGTAGCGCTCTTCCAAACCTTGAGCGATATCCTCGAGAAAGTCCTCCTGGCGAAGCGGGAGCAGCCAGCTCCCAACCGAGCGCAGCGAGCGCTCGCTCACGCCAGAGCGCAGCCATTCCACGGCTCGCCCCCGCACCCCCGAAACGAGCAAGGGCGTAGCCACCGGCCGAACGAAGATCGTGTCCGGGCGAGGCTCTCTGGGAGGCTCCGAGACGATCTCGATCCGCTTGCGTTCCCCATCGAGCGTGATTGTCCCCAAGGGGCCGTAGGGCACAAACGCTCGGCGCGCCAGACGCTCTGAGGCTTTCTTCTTCAGAGCGCTGACCATCGTGAGCATCGTCTCGATCGGGCGAACGAGCGCAATCGGTTGAGCGCCCACTTGAAAGCCCCACGTCCCCCACAGCGCCCCCGCAAGCTTATTATTCAGATAGATAGGGCTTCCGCTCATGCCCGCCGCCACCCCACCAGACCGACGAATCGCCGCGCCGTCCAGACGCACCACGATGTGATCGTTCAACACCCCCACGTTGTCGATCACATCCACGACCGTAACTTCAAAAGTCTGGATCTCGTTCCCCGAGACGACTGTCTTTCCAATCCCTTTCATGCCCGGTTTTATCTGCGAGAACGAGAAGATCCGGCTCGACGGCTCCAAGCCGCGTGTAGAGATTCCCGCTAATAAGACGATTACGAGAGTGAGTCCCAGCCACCTCACGGTCTCTTCCCTCCATTCTTAGATATTATGCGAAACCCGGCGAACGATCTCAGCGGCGCCCTCTTCCATACCGGCGACGGGCGTGATCCCGTGCTCTTGCAAGATCCTGCGCCCCTCGATCTCGTTAGTTCCCGTGAGCCGGACGACCATCGGGACGCGAATCCCTAGTTCTTGTTGGGTTGCCACTAGCCCACGCGCCACTTCATCGCAGCGCGTGATTCCCCCAAAGATATTAATAAACAGCCCACGGACTTGCGAATCCGAAAGCACGATCTTCAGCGCTTGCTTCATGACTTCGGCGTTCGCACCGCCGCCGATGTCTAAGAAGTTCGCGGGCCTGCCCCCGTTCAATGCCACCAGATCCAACGTGGACATCACCAATCCCGCGCCGTTGCCGATGATCCCAATCGAGCCATCGAGCTTGACGTACTGCAGATCGGCCTCTCTGGCGGCGCGCTCTTCGCTGCTGCTGGCCAGCTCCTCGGCCTCCCAGCCGGCCAGCTCCGAGGGCACGTCGTCGTCGTCGATCATCACCTTGGCGTCCACGGCGAGCCAGCGCCCATCTCGGGTGAGTGCCAGCGGATTGATCTCGACCAGATGAGCACGGTAGCGCGTAAAAGCTTCATAGAGCTTGAAGAAGATCTCGCTGAGAGGGGTCATCCATTTGGGGTCGAGCTTGGCCTGAAAGAGTGCGGTGCGCACCTGGTACCCTTGCAGCCCGACCAACGGGTGGATGTGAAATTTGATAATTTTCTCCGGGTGTGTTTTAGCTAGCTCTTCGATCTCTATTCCCCCTTCGGCGGAGAAGATCACCACGGGCTGCTTGGCGCTGCGGTCTATCGTGATCGAGAGATAGAACTCTCGCTCGATCTCGACGGCTCGAGTGATGAGCACCTTGCGCACGCGCTCGCCCTTGATGCTCATCTGCAAGATCTTTTCAGCATGGGCACGAGCTTCGGCGGGCGTCTGAGCGAGCTTGACCCCGCCGGCCTTGCCCCGTCCCCCCACCAACACCTGAGCCTTGACCACGACCGCGCCCCCTAACGTACGTGCGATCTCTTCGGCTTCTTGGGGAGTGGTCGCGATCTGGCCCTCGGATACAGAAATACCTACTCGCCTAAAGAGTTCTTTGCCCTGATACTCTTGGAGTCGCATCGGATCTCACCCTAGCTCTTCTTGGGCGAGGATGGAGGCTGTGGCGACGGAGAAGAGATCTCGGTGGTGGGCTTGGTGGCGGCAGGGGGAGGCTCTGGCGGGCTTTCTACGGCCTTCTCCAGCTCTCTCCTGACGCCCTCGGACTCTTCTTTGAAAGTGCGGATCGCCCTTCCTAATCCGCGGGCCAGCTCCGGCAGCTTCGACCCACCAAAGAGCAACAAGACCACCAGAAAGATCAGGAGCAGCTCCATCGGCCCCAGATTCATAAAGAGATAACGCATACGTGGCACCTCCGTGCACCGTCACTCTAGCAGAAAGCGCTTGCCCTGTCAAAGAGCGCTCAGAAGTCCATCCGAATCGGCATACAGACGTACAGGAAGCCCTGATCGGCCTCGGACTCTCCGGGTTCGAGCAGCCCGGCGCTCTCGGCGTCGGCCAGCCAGAGGCGCACCTCCTCGCTCTGCAGCCGCTTGAGCGCGTCAATCAAATACTCTGCGCGAAAACTGATCTTGATCGCCGGCGCTCTCTTCTTTAGGTCCAAGACCTCTTGGGCTTCGCCCTTCTCGGCCGCTTGCGAACTGATCGTGAGCTTGCCATCCTCAACGCTCAAGATCACCGCGTCGGACTCCTCCGCCGCCGTGATCTGCGCCCGCTGGAGCGCCTCCAGAAAGCCCTTGCGCTCCAGAATCAGCCCAATCGCATTATCTCGGGGGATGACCTTCTCAAAGTCGGGATAGGCTTCTTCGATGAGCCGGCCCACAAACACGATTGACCCCATCTTAAAGAAGAGATAGTTCTCGGACTGATAGACCTCGACGTGCTCGGCCTCGACCTGTGCCAAGATGCCCGCCAGATCGCGCAGCGAATCGGCCGCCACGAGAAACTCCCCTTGGCCTTCGGCCTTCTTGGGCAACGTCTCGGTCTTGCACGCCAGACGATACCCGTTGGTCGCCACGATCTTCAACGTATCCTTCTCCAAGACCAGATTCACGCCCGTGAGGCTCAATCGCGAGGTCTCTTTGGCGGACAGGGCCGCAAACGTGACCAACTCCAAGCCGCGAGCCAGCTTCCGGCTCTCCAACAGACACAAGCGCTTGCTGGGGAGCACGGGAAGCTCTGGATAATCCTCCAACGGCAGACGAAAGAGATCAAAAAGAGCACTTCCGCAGCGGATCTCGACTTTCCCTGTGCCCTCGACGGTCTTCAGATGGAGCGTGTCGGCGGGCAGGTTCTGCGCGATCTTGGCAAGCAACTCGCCGTTGAGCACCAGGGCCTCGTCGCCCCCGCGGTTTTCGATGGGGACAGAGCACCAGATCGAGCGCTCCAGATCGGTAGCGGCCAGGGTCAACTGATTCTTTTTGGTTTCGAGCTTCATGCCGGCCAAGATCGGCATGCTCGTCGCACGCCCCAAGGCCCGCCCCGCTATCTTCACCCCGAAGAGAAATTCATCCCGTCCACACGAGAATTCCACGGTCTCTTCCTCCTTTCACGATGGCACTGCTACCAACGGTCGTATATAGCTCCACACCTCTTCGCTTAAACCAGAGATCTCTTTTTGGCCATCGAGCAAGACCCCGCCCGCAATTCGGGAGATCTCCGTCAAGTATCCCCGACGAACTCGCTCATAGAACTCCACTCCCGACTCTTCTACACGATCTCTCATGCTCCCCTTGCGCCGCAACGCGACCTCCACCGGCACGTCAAGTAAGAACGTCACCTGGGGATTCAGCCCCCCCGTCGCGAGGCGATTCAGCTCGCGGACCAACTCCAAGTCTAGCCCACGCCCATATCCCTGATACGCCAAACTGGAGAGCGCGTAGCGGTCGGTCAAGACCCACCGTCCCGCCGCCAGCGCCGGACGGATGACCGTCTCGGTCAGCTCGCTGCGCGAAGCTTCGTAGAGCAACAGCTCGGTCAACGGAGTCATCTTCAACTTTTCTTGATGCAACAAGATAACACGGATCTTTTCGCCGACGGGGGTGCCTCCGGGTTCTTGGACGATCACGGGATCGATCCCGCACTGGCGGAGGCGTTGGGCTAGCGCGCGCAGTTGCGTGGACTTGCCACAACCGTCCAGTCCCTCCAACGCGATGAACACCCCTATTCCCCCTCTCGTTGCAAAAGCCCCAGCAAGACCAAACCCGTCCCCAACACAATCGCCGTATCGGCCAGATTAAAGACGGGCCAGATGCGAAAGTCGAGAAAGTCCACCACCGCGCCGCGCTCCGGCAGCCAGCGGTCGGTGAGATTGCCCAGCGCTCCCCCGGCAATCCCGATCAAGCCGAGGGTCATCGTCGGCTGGCGCGGCTTATTCCATAAGAGCACCCCTAAGATCGTCAAACTCGCACCGGCGGCCAAGATCGCGATGAGATCCCCATACTCATAGAACAACCCAAAAGCCCCGCCGGTGTTGTATGTCAGCGTCAGATGGAAGATTCCGGGGAGAATCGCAAGCGAACGCCCTAGCTCCAGATGCGTCAACGCCAGATATTTGCTGAACTGATCCAGCGCCCAAACGCTGAGCACTCCTAAGAGCATCTTGACGCGCATTCTACAGAGTATATCGGGCTTTGGGGGAAAAAGCAAAAGGCTACAGCCCCAGAGATTTAGCAATCGTCTCCTTCTGGATCTCGTCGGTGCCCTCGACGATTCTCAACACCCGCGCCAACTTGAAGACCCGCTCGATGGGCAGCTCTTTCATCACGCCCATGCCCCCGTGAATCTGCACCGCTCGGTCGGCCAAGCGATAGAGCATATTCGTCGCAAAATATTTGGCGATGGCGCTCTCTTTGATGATCGGCTCGCCCTGATCCAAGCGCCACGCGCAATTTAGAACGAGCTGCTCGCACGCGTAGAGTTCGGCGGCCGAGTCGGCCAGCATGCCGCGAATATGCTGATACTTCGCGATGGGCTTGCCAAACGCCGTGCGCTGCGTCGCGTACTCTACAGATTCTTTCAGCAGATATTCCCCTAAGCCGACGCACATCCCCGCGATGTTCAGTCGCCCACTCCCGATCCAGCTCATCGCCACATAGAAGCCCCTCTGCTCCTCGCCAATGACGTTCTCTTTCGGGACTTTACAGTTTTCCAAGATCAGTTCGGCTTGGCTGCCGTCGTCCAAGATCGAGCGATGGATGCGACCGACTCTATAGCCGGGGGTATGGCGATCTACGATAAAGGCCGTCACGCCGGAGTAGCCCGACTCTTTGTAGAGCTTGGGATCGGTCACGGCGAAGACTTGGGCGAAGTCGGCGTAAGCCGCGTTGGTGATGAACGTCTTCAGCCCGTTGAGAATATAGTAATCGCCGCGCTTTTCGGCTCTTGTCTTGAGATTTTTAATATCCGAGCCGGCTTCGGGTTCGGTGAGGGCAAAGCACGTGGTGATCTCGCCCTTAACAAGGGGGTAGAGATATTTTTTGCGCTGAGCTTCGTTCAAGTGCAGGAGCATGGGGCTAGGGCCTTCGGGGCCGGCTAGGATATAAGCGTTCAAGCCCAAGCCGTGACGCCAGACCTCTTTTTGCGCGAAGAAAAGCCCGACTCGGTTGACGCCCCCTCCTCCAACGTCTTCGGGCATGTGCATCCCATAGTAGCCCAGCTCTCCCGAGCGCCTCCGCACCCGGTCTATCACGGCTTTTACTTCGGGGACAAGGCTTCCATCGTCTTGGAGGCGTTTGCGCTCGTCTTCGAAGTACTCGCGATACCGCTCCTCCAGAGGGCGAATCTCCCGCTCTAGAAATGAGCGCAGCCCCCGCACGAGCAGACGGGTCTCCTCAGTAGGCGTGAAATCAACCATAGAATAATTTTAGCATATCTATAAAAAAAGCGCAGGGGCGGCTTGTACCGCCCCTGCGCGCACGGCCGCGTGCCATCAGTTATGAGCTGCTAGCCCATAGACCGCGCCAAAGCCGACGACCCCTTGGATGCACACGGTCTTGCCGCCGCCCTGCACCACGAGCACGAAGGTGCCCAAAGTGCTGTAGGGCAGCAAGGCGGTGCCAAAGGAGCCGACAAACCCGATCTGGACGCTAAAGAAGCTCGTGATCCGTTGGAAGGAGAGCGCCGGTCCCAGCGACTGGATCGCCAGGGAGTTGAAGAAGCCTCCGGCGTCTTTGATGGTCATCACGCCGGCGAGGTTGACGATCGGCGCTCCGCTGCCGACGGGCACGCTGAACGGATTCTGTATCGGCAGACCCGAACACGCGGCGGGCAGCGTCACCGGGAAGGGCCACGGGAACGGATAGGGATAGGGCCAGGGGAACGGATACGGCCCCGGCACGACCGGGAAGAACCAGCCGTAGATGAAGAGCAACAGCGAGATCGGCGTGAAGAACGGCGGTGGCACTACCACCAAGATCATCACGATCTGGCCGGTGAAGACGTTGATGATCACCACCAGATAGGGATTGACCTGACAGAAGGCTTGCAGGTAGGTGCCGGGCGGGAGCGTCGCGCCGGAGACGGTAGCCGTGCTCTCGGTGCGCATCACGCCTATGAACTCGCATCTATTCTGAACAGCTTGGATGTTGATCTGTTGCGGAGCCGTGCCCAGCGCTTGGGGTTGTCCGGCCGCTCCGGCCATCCCTTGCGCTTGCGCCAGCGCTTGGCTTAGCCCCGCCGCTTGGAGCAAGGGCATCAGTTGCGCCGAGAGCTGGAAGAACTGGAACGATCCCGGCGTGATCACCTGCTGGACTTGGAACTGGCCTCCGCTGGGGGGCGTCTGCGGCGGCTGGGTGATGGGCACGCAGTTGGGCGGTGTGCCGACGGTGCCGGGCGGGCACTGCTGCGGCGGTTGCGGCTGACCCGCAGCGACGATCTGCAGCTGGGCGACCGCCGTAGCGACTTTGCCCTGCGGCAAGATCGCTTGGATCTGTTGGCCAACGGCCTGTGGGTTGGTGCCCAAGAGCGGGAAGTTCCCCGTCCCCCCTTCTAATTGGAGAATGCGCTCCGTCGAGGCGATGATCTGCACGTACTCCGGCCCCAACGGAGGCGCGCAGACCAACTGATAGGTCATAACGCCCGGCAGTTGCTTCCATTCGGTGTCGTTGACGAGATTATTGGGTTCGAAGCGATTGGGCAGCAGGCGCGTGACGTTGTTGCCCTGAATGTCGAGAATATACGCATAATAAGGGGCTTGATTGGCGCGGTAGCGGATCTCAATCGTTTGGCCGACGGCGCAGATGGGACGGCTGACCTCGATGAACGCTTGAAACTCGGTAGGCTGAACGACGATCCCCAAGGGCGACGGTTGCCCCTGGCTGAAGCTCGGTGCGCCGCTCACGAGGCTGAGCAGCATCACCCCTAACACGAAGAGAGAGAGACGTCTCATGAAAAGATCCCTCCTTTTAGGGTTATTTGAGACTGTCTTTGGCTTCCCTGCTCGGTTTATATACGACTCACCCCCCTTTGGCAGGGTTCGAGAGTATATACCCAAGAGTCTGTCCAGAGTTTCATGGCCGGGTTGCTATAGGGTTCAATATCTATTATTCTCAAAGGCATGAGGATCTCGGTGATTGGAGCCGGTGGCTGGGGCACTGCCCTGGCGCGGCTGTTGGCACGCAAGGGGCACTCGGTCTGTCTATGGGCGCGCCGCCCTCAATTCGCTCAAGATTTGGACAGAAAACGCGTGAATGAAAAATATCTCCCCGGTGTCCCTCTGCCTAAGGATAACCTTCACGTCACCAGCGATCTGACCGAAGCCCTCCAAGAGACCGAAATCGTGCTCTTGGCCGTGCCGTCGTTTGCCGTGCGCGAGACGGCACGAAAGCTCAAGCCGTTTTTGGGCAAGCACGTGCTCGCTGTGATCAATACAGCTAAGGGATTAGAACGCGAGACGCTCTACACCATGTCCATGGTGCTGAAAGAAGAACTGAACGAGCTGGCTCAACAAAAAATCTTCACGCTCTCTGGCCCCAGCCACGCCGAAGAGGTCGGTCGAGACGCCCCTACGAGCGTGGTCATCGCCGGCGAAGACGCCCAGACGGGGATTGCTCTGCAAAGGGCGTTTATGACCGAGCGATTTCGGCTCTATTTTAGCGATGATATTCTAGGAGTAGAGTACGGCGGCACAGTGAAGAATATTATCGCGTTGGCGGCGGGCATCTCGGATGGGCTGGGCTATGGGGATAATACCAAAGCCGCGTTGATCGCTCGTGGCTTGGCCGAGATGGTGCGCTTGGGCGTGAAGCTGGGGGCGCGGCGCGAGACGTTTTTTGGGCTGTCGGGTTTGGGAGACTTGGTTGCAACATGCACGAGCCGACACAGCCGCAATCGCGCGGTGGGGTATCGCATCGGCCAAGGAGAGAAACTCCCGCAGATATTGCAGAGCATGTCTATGGTGGCTGAGGGCGTCTACGCGACCCAGGCCGTGCGCGCGCTGGCGCGTGCCCAAGGAGTAGAGTTGCCCATCACGGAAGCTGTCTATGCGATACTCTATGAGAATTCAGACCCTCTAGAGCAATTGAACGCTTTGATGACCCGTGATCCTAAGCGAGAAGGTCTATGAAGGCCCTTACCCCGGCTGACGCCACCCCTCTCCCGTAGCTCACCTACGGGAGAGGGGCCGGGGGTGAGGGCCAAGAGAGGAAGTCTTATGTCGCTCAAACGAACGCCCTTGTACGAAGCGCACAAGCGCCTTGGAGCCAAGATGGTCGAGTTCGGCGGCTGGGAGATGCCCATTCAATACACCAGTATTATTGAAGAGCATCAGACGGTGCGCCGTTCCGTGGGCATCTTCGATGTCAGTCACATGGGCGAGATCGAGATTTCCGGCAGAGGAGCGCTAGCGTTAGTTCAGAAGCTCATCACCAACGACGCGAGTGCTCTGGCTGACTATCAAGTGCTCTATTCCCCGATGTGCTACGAGTCTGGGGGAACGGTAGACGATCTGTTGGTTTATAAATTGCCCGATCGCTTCTTGCTCGTGGTTAACGCTGCTAATACTGAAAAAGACTTTCACTGGGTGCAGAAAAACGCAGCCGCTTTTTCTGATGTCACGGTCCGAAACGCCAGTGCCGACTATGCTCAGATCGCCATTCAAGGGCCGCGGGCCCAGGAGCTCCTCCAGCCGCTGGTGAAATCTCCTCTGGAGGGGCTGAAGTATTATTGGGCTGTCCATACGCGTCTATGGGGCGAGAGCGTGCTGCTCTCTCGGACTGGGTATACGGGCGAAGACGGCTTCGAGATCTATATATCGCCCGAAATGGCCGAGCGTCTGTGGGAGGAACTCTTGCGCGCGGGAGCCAGACCCATCGGTCTGGGAGCGCGGGATACCTTGAGATTTGAAGCGTCTTATCCCCTCTATGGGCACGAACTCTCTGACGAGATCAGCCCCGTGGAAGCCGGATTGGGATGGACGGTCAAGGAGAAGAGCACAGATTACAACGGAAAATCCGTGCTCTTAGCGCAGAAGCGTCAGGGGGCTTCACGGAGATTGATCGGGCTGAAGATGCTCGAAGGCGGGGTGCCCCGTCAAGGGTATAAGATCTTCGCAGTCGGGATCGAAGTTGGGTGGGTCACCAGCGGGATGTACGCACCGACGCTGGAGGGCTTCTTGGCGATGGGGCTGGTGAGTAGTTCGGTGTCAAAAGAAGAGAATTTTGAGATCGAGATTCGCGGGGAGCGTCGCCGCGCCCAGAGGGTCCCGTTGCCGTTCTACCGTCGGCCGCGATAGGAGCGATGCTAGAGATTCTCGATCTGGGGACGCGAGAGTATCGCGAGGTCTGGGAGCTACAGCACGAGCTGGTCGCGCGTCGCATCGCGGGCGAGATCAGCGACACACTCATACTGGTTGAGCACCCGCCGGTCTTCACCGTGGGACGTGCTGCTTCGAGATCTGTTCCCAGCGAGATTGAGAATATCCCATGCTGGGCCATCGAGCGCGGCGGACGGATCACCTATCACGGGCCGGGCCAGCTCGTAGGCTATCCCATCTTAGATTTGCGCGCTCGCGGGCGCGATCTCCCGCGCTATCTGCGCGATTTGGAAGACGTCTTGATGCTCACGCTAGCAGACTTCGGCATCGCAGCGGAGCGCTGCCCCGGGCTGACCGGGGTCTGGGTCAAAAAGAGAAAGATCGCTTCGATTGGGATCGCCGTGAAGCGCTGGGTGAGCTATCACGGTTTTGCGCTCAACGTCTCGGTAGATTTGAGATATTTTCGCGCGATCCAGCCCTGCGGGCTTGACGGGAGCATCATGACGTCGATGGCCGAACAGTTGGGAAGATCTCTAGAGCTAGAGGTCGTCAAGCCCCCTCTGGTGAAACGTTTTCGCCAAATCTTTGAAAGTTTGTGATCGAGATGACGCTCCCATCGTAACGGCGATCACGGTGCGCTTATTGACTCTTGCTGCCTTCTGCGCTAGACTGTAGTCTGTATGAGCCTAAAGCGCTTAGCGATCGTCGCGCTGATCTTGATAGCCCTGGGATCGTCGGCTCGTTCGACGGGCCAGACCCCAGAGTTACAGATCGAGCAGATCGTAGATCCTCCGACGTTCTTCACGAAGGGCAGCGGACAATCTCCAGAGTCAGCAGCCGTGAAGATTCTCTTGCGCGGCCACCCCAAGCCCGAAAGACCCATCGATCTCGTCTTTGTCTTAGATCGCTCGGCAAGCGCCGATCTCTCGACGGTCAAGAAGATCGCCAAGGAGTTTCTCCATCACTTGAGCGAAGGGGATCGCGTGGGCTTGGTCGCTCTCGCGGAGAGAGCCGAAACGCTGCTCGGTCTGAGCGAAGACCGCGCTCAGGCGTATCAGCTCATTGACGGGCTGACACGGGGCAAGCAGACCGCGCTCGGCGAGGCGTTAGCCGTCGCTCTCGATGAGCTGCTCCAAAACGGGCGCGCTGACGCTCTCCGCGCTATCGTTGTGCCCTCAGACGGCAACAGTCTCTTAGGGCGCTTGCCCTTGCCCGAAGCCCAGCGCGCCGGGGAGAATCAAATCCCCATCTACGCCGTGGGCATCAGTGCCAACGTCAATCGCACGGCGCTCAGTCGGATCGCGGCGGCCTCCGGCGGCAGCTTCTTCGGCACCTACAGCCCCAATGTCTATGAGAGCATTCTGAAAAAGCTTGGACGGGAGCCGGTGGCCCGTCACCTGCGGCTGACGGTCACCCTGCCGGCGATCTTCATCTTCGAAGGGGCGTTTGAGCCCGCTCAAGTCCGTCGCGGCGCGCAGGGAGCGACGGTCTTAGAGTGGAGCTTCCCCGTCGTGGTGCGCGGCGAGACGCGCACGGTCGCGTTTCAGATCGGCGCGCGCCAAGCCGGAGCCTTCCCCTTGGGAGCCGGCTCGCGGTTAGAGTATCGCGATCTCAAGAACAAACTACAGAAGCAGCCCATCCCCGCGGTGGCTCTCAAGATCGAAAAGATCAACAAGCCCCCGCTTGCGGCGTTTCGCTTCTCCCCCGAAGTCCCCAAGCTCAACGATCGCGTCTGTTTTGATGCTGGCGAATCCAAAGACCCCGACGGCAAGATCGTGCAGTACGAGTGGGACTGGGAGAGCGACGGCGTCTTCGACGCGGTGTTAAAAGAGCCACGGATCTGTCGCGTCTTTGACGTGGCTGGGACTTTTAATGTAACCCTTCGGGTCACCGATGACGACGGCGCGACGGCCCAGATCACGCGCACCTTCTCGATCACCGTGCCCGCCGGGGTCACGGCTCCCGTTACAGTCGCTATCCCCATCGCGCGCTTCACGTTCAGCCCGACAACACCCAACGCCGGCGAACTCGTGACGTTTGACGCTTCGGAGTCGCGCTCCGGCAATGGGGAGATCGTCCAATACGAATGGGACTGGGATGGCGACGGTATCTTCGATGAGACCGTAACGAGTCCCATCGTCCAGCGGTCGTTCAGCGACTCCGGCCCGCGCACCGTCACGCTGCGAGTCACCAACAGCCAGCAGAAGAGCGCCACCTTCTCGCAGCAGATGGTGGTCATCGGGCGCGTGCCTTTTGGGTTTAAGCTGGAGACGCTAGCGACCGCTCAGCTTGTGGGCGGGGAGATCAGCTGGGAGCCATGGTTGCGCTACTACACCCGCGATGGCCGCGTCACCGACGAAGAACTCAAAGACGCGGCGACGCGCTTTGGGATTGGCGTCTATGTGCCGGGGACGCGCTATCTGCTCACCCAACAAGACCTAGAGACGCTCAACCATCTCAATCAGATCTACAAATTGGGGCTGAGCGAGTATCGGGACCCCAGCGCGGCCGAGGCCAAGGGCTATCGGGCGTTCGGCTCTGAAGTTAGCGGGCTGGGCCAGATTTATCTGAACGAAAAGATTCTGAATCAGCCGCTGGCGCTGACGATGCCCCCTCTCTTGATCTATCGAGAGCAAAGATTGATCGCGGTGCGCTATGTGGCGTTCTCTGCCGACGAGGGCCGGCTCTTTGGCTGGAGCGTAAGTCGGTGGCCCAAGGCCGGCGACGCTTTTGTGCTGACCGTTTGGTTGATCCCCAATCCCAACGGGCCGTTTGCGCCTACGCGCTAAAAGAGCTTTTCGTGCAGGCAAGTCGTAGCGGGCTGAGCCTGTTCTTCTAAAGCTTGCGGGTCTTTGATGACGATCTTGTGACCTTCGTAGGCCAACAAGCCGCGGTCGCGCAGGCGGCTTAGCTCGTGAATGACCGTATCCAAGTGCGCCCCCAACAGATCGGCCAAATCTTGACGGCTGAGATCAATCTCCAGACGTACACCGCCATCGGTTGGGACACCAAAGCGCTGCATCAGCACGAAGAGCAAGCGCAAGAGATTCTGCTCCAACGATTCATACGCCAGCTCGACGAGCTTGCACTCAAAGATCTTGACTTGGCGAGTTACCCACTCGATTAAATGCTTCATCAGACGGGGATGGCTCTCAGCGACTTTCCAGAAGCTGGCGCGCTCCCAGAAGAGCACCTCGGCATCGCTGAGGGCGCGCGCAAATCCGGGACAGGGACAGACTTCGGGAGCAAAGAGCGCCTCCTCCCCGAACGTGTCCCCCGGCCCCAAGATCTTCAAGAGCCGGCGGCGCTTACGTCGTCCGCTGTATTTCCCGTAAACGACATGCCCCTGCACAATCAAATAGAGACTCGCGGCGGGGCCACCCTCCTGAAAGATGAGATCGCCACTGTGATAGAGCACCGGGCGCAACGTCTGGCTCAGCTCCAGAAGCGTGGCTTCGTCTAGGTCTTTCAGAAGCTCGAAGCTCTTGAGTCGGCGGATATCTACGGTCTTCATCGCTGTCACCGATAGTATAGGGGGTCTAGGCCATCCCAGACTATGATGGAGGTCAGTTTTGGACTTGCGAGACGTCATGGCGACCGACGGTGTAGAGCACTAGAATCGGCTTGCCGATGATCTCAAAGAAAGGAGGTGACCTCACGTGCGCAAGACTCTGCTGCTCTTGCTCGGTGCAGCTCTCGTGGTCGTGGCGGTGGGCGCGGGTCTAACCGCCTTGCAAGTGCCCGTGCCCAAGGAGATCCCCGGTGTTAACTTCAAAGACCCTTGGCCCAACGGCTGCGTCGATTGCCACACAAGCACCGACCCTAAGAGCAAGTTAGCCAAGATCACCGTCCAACTGGACAACTGGAGCAAGAACGCAGCCCCCGATCACGTGATCGCGGCGGCCAAGGCAGCGGTCACGGCTCAGGGAGGCAATGCTACGAAGATCACGGGGAAGCACCCCACCGCCGGGGCGATGTACAAGGGCAAAGATATCCCCGGCGACCCCGCCAAGAAGACCGAGTGCTTCATGTGCCACAACCCCGCGAACAAAGACATCCCGCAGCTCGACTATATGCTCTATCTGCTCAAGTACGGGGATTTTCAGGGCGGGAAGTTCGTCACGCCCGCGACCAAGAACGAGTTCGTCACCAAGTACGGTGGCTGGTGCACCGCCTGTCACGCGCTAGAAGTCAAGGACGGTGCCCTCACCGGTAAGATGTTACCCAAAAAAGGGAAGGAGCCGTAGAGACAGAGGCCCTCCCCCCGTGCTCTCTTGGGAGAGAGCCGGGGGGAGGGATATCACTATGAAAGAACACGAGAGAGAGACGATCTCTGATCGTCGCGGTTTTTTAGGCAAGTTGCTGGGCGGGGCTCTGGGGTTGGGGCTGTTGGGGGTTCTCGGGGCGGTTGTCGCTTATATCTTGCCGCCGCATCGGCGCTTTGTGGCTCCCGTGCGGCGACGCCAGCGCGTGGCACACGCCAGAGAGATCCCTCTTGGCAAGGGCAAACAAGTGCTCTTTGGGGGAGAACCCGTTTGGGTGCTCCATCTGCGCGAAGGGCTGATCGCGCTCTCGGCACGGTGCACTCATCAGGGGTGCCTCGTCCAATGGGATGAGCAACGGGGGACGTTTGCGTGTCCCTGTCATGGCGGGCGCTTCGACGCGCACGGCAACGTGCTCGCGGGACTGCCGACCCGCCCCCTGCCCCAACTGCGCGCCGAAATGATCCAAGACGAGATCTATCTAGCACCGCGGGAGGACCGATGACCCCTCTGCGGAAGCTGCAAGAGCTGATCCAAGCCGAGTTCAGGCACCCCGTCCCCGCGCACGTGGGGCGCTGGCATCTCGTGGGGGGATGGCTGCTCTTCTTGGTAGCTCTGCAGATATTATCGGGCATCTTATTGATGATCTACTATCGCCCTTCCCCGGACGAAGCCTACGAGAGCGTGCGCTACGTGATGAACGACGTGCGCTTGGGCTGGCTGGTACGGGGGATGCACTATTGGGGAGCGCATCTGCTGATCGTCGTGTTGTTGTTGCATCTGGTGCGTGTCTATTTTTTCACGGCTTATCGGGAGCGCGAGTTGAATTGGGCCATCGGTCTGCTGCTCTTTTTGGGCGTGGGTGCCTTTGCGTTTACGGGGATGCTCCTGCCTTGGGATCAGCAAGCGTATTGGAACGCCGACGCGGTGCGCAACGCTCTGGAGCACGTCCCCATGGTGGGCAAAATCATTCTCGAACTCTTGTGGGGCGGGCACGAGCTGGAGACCGGAGCGCTCTTGCGATTTTATATCTTTCACGTGGGGCTGCTGCCGTGGCTCCTAGGAATGCTGATCGCTGCTCATCTCTATCTGGTCAATCGCCAAGGGCTGTACACCCCCTCTCCCTTTCAGGGAGAGGGGCAGGGTGAGGGTCAATCCCCAGCCTCGTCCCGCACATATTACGATATGTTGCTCGAGGGTCTCTTTCTGGCGCTCGTGACGTTTGGGGGACTGCTCACGCTCGCGGTGCTCTTCACGCCCACCCTAGGAGAATCTATTGATCTGCTCCGTCCCAGCCCGGTGCAGGTCTCGTGGTACTTCTGGCCTGTGGTGGGCCTCTTCCGGCTTGTCTCGGTTGAGCTGGGCGTCTGGTTGGTGGGGCTAGGCTTTGTGGGGCTCTTTCTCGTGCCGCTCCTGCGCGTGCGCTGGATGGCTTTGGGGCTGGGAGCGCTGGCGGTGCTGGGCGTGCTAGTGCTGACGGTGCTGGGCTACCTCACCCAAGGAGGGCCGCGATGAGAGCTTTAGTCATCGCTGGGCTTGCGCTCTTTTGGATAGGACAGAGCAACGTTGCTCAAACCAATAACTGCATCGTCTGTCATAGCGAGATTCGCGTTGACTATCTAGAGAGCGCACACGCACCCGCCGGCGTCACGTGCGTGGACTGCCACGGCGGAGATCCTGCTACTCTAGATTATCGAGCCGCCCACGCGGGAAGCACAACGCCCACGCGTGCACAGATTCCCCAACTCTGCGCCTCGTGTCACGCCGATCCCGTCAAGATGAAGCCCTATGGGCTGCGCACCGATCAATACGCGGAGTATCTGACGTCAGGACACGGGAAGGCCTTCGCCGCTGGAGACCTCAACGCGGCTATTTGTACAGACTGCCACACGAGCCATCGGGTGATGAGCCGTTTTGAGCCGCGCAGCTCGGTGCATCCCCAACATCTTGCCCAGACGTGCGCGCGCTGCCACGCTGATTCTGAACTGATGAAGCCGTACGGATTGAGTACAGACATCGTTGACAACTTTCGCCAAGGGGTTCATGGAACAGCGCTTCAAAATGGCAATCCCAGAGCGCCCACGTGCGCCACGTGTCACGGCCTACACGGCTCGACGCTCCTCCAACCCGAAGATATTGTCACCGTCTGTGGGACGTGTCACATCGCTGAACGGCAGTACTTCGATAAAAGCGTGCATCGCTCTAAGACAAACTCTGCTGAGTTCCAGGGCTGTGCGGCTTGTCATGGCGATCATCGCATTCTCTCGGCTCAGAGCAGTCTCTTTGAGAGCGTCTGTACCCAATGCCACAGCAACGGGACGAGCGCCCATGCGCTGGGGGAGAAGCTCAAGACGCTGCTGACCGAAGTGCAACGGGCGTTGCACGAAGCCGAACTCGTCTTGCAGCAGGCCGAGGGCATGGCCTTTGACGTATCGGGCTATCGGTCGCGTCTACACGAAGCCCAGACGCACTTTCTCCAAGCCCGCGCTGCGCAGCACGTCCTGGACGAAGCCCAACTGGTAGAGCTGACCCGTCGCGCACAGGCCATTGCCAACGACATTCGCGGCGAAGCCCATAGCTTACAGACAGCTGTTCAGATTCGTTGGCTCGGCTTGACGCTCGTCTGGGGGTATCTCGTCTTGGTGCTGATCGTCCTCTCGCTCTATCGTCAAGCGTATCGGAGGGAGCGTTCGCTATGAAGATGTGGAGACTGCGGCTTCTGCAAACGTTGTTGATCTTCGCTCCTATGGGAGCGGTCGCGCTCTTCACGGGGATTCAGATCAGCTCTCAGCCCGGCTTCTGCGGCACCTGCCACGTGATGCGCCCGTTCTATGAGTCGTGGAAGACCTCGACGCATAAAGACGTCCCCTGTGTCGAATGTCATATCCCTCCGGGCATTGCCGCGGAGTTTGAGAAGAAGTTCGAAGCCCTCTCGATGGTGGTGAACTATTTCACAGGCACCTACGGCACGAACCCTTGGGCCGAGATCCCCGACGAGGCGTGCTTGAGGCCCGGCTGCCACGATCAGCGTCTGTTGGTGGGCCGCGAAGTCTTTCAGAACGTCCTGTTCGATCATCGTCCGCATCTGGGGGAGATGCGCCGCGAGAAGCGCCTGCGCTGCACGTCGTGCCACTCGCAGATCGTCCAAGGGCAGCATATCGCCGTGACCGAAAGCACGTGCTTTCTTTGTCACTTCAAAGAGACCAGGCTCAACGAGGGGCCGGCCCGTTGTACGCTTTGTCACGAGATCCCAGACAAGATCATCACCACGGCGGGATTGCATTTCGATCACAGCGACGTGAAGCGCTTCGATATGGACTGTATGCTCTGCCATCAGACGGTCGTGAAGGGCGACGGAGGGGTTCCGCAAGAGCGCTGCTATACGTGTCATGGGGAACCGCAACGGTTGGCGCGCATCAACGAAGTCGAGTTCATGCACCGCACGCACGTTACGGATCACAAAGTAGACTGTCTGCATTGTCACTTGGAGATCCAGCACCGCATCCCTAAAGAACTCGAAGCCGTAGCGACGCGGTGCGAGACGTGTCACGTGGGCGGAGGCCATTCGCCGCAGCGCGATCTCTATGTGGGAATTGGCGCCAAGGACGTCAACCCGCGTCCCGCTGCGATGTACCTAGCGGGCGTGAGCTGCGAGAGCTGTCATCTGGTGACCCAAGAAGGGCGCAAGATCGCCAGCGAAGTGAGCTGCATGTCCTGTCACGGCGCGCCGTTTATGAAGATATATGAGAATTGGAAAACCGCTCTCAACAACCGCTGGCAACAAACTGCGAATATCCTAGCCGAAGCCAAGTCGCTGCTCTCAGCTCAGAAGAATTCCCCTTCGCAATTCTTGAAACGTGCTGAAGAGAACTTCTCGTTTGTGACCCAAGCGCGCCCCATCCACAACCCCGGCTACGCTTCCCACATCTTTTATAAAGTCTATGAAGACGTCAACCGAGCGCTAGAAGAAGCTCAAATCCCCAAGACGTTTGAGCCTCCGTGGCCCCAAGCCCCCTACGAGACCCGCTGTACTGCTTGTCATTTGGGAGCAGAGAGCTTCTCTAAGAGCATAGACAAATACCAATTCGAGCACGAGCCTCACGTTGTAAAACAACAGATCGAATGCACCGTCTGTCACCAAGAGACGAGCTACCGTCAAGCCCAGCACGGCAGGGTCAAAAATAGCTGTACGGATTGTCATCCCACGGCGGAGCGCTTGGCGCAGCTTGAGCCGCAAGCGTGTCTACAGTGTCATACGGTCTCGCCCGTGCTGCGCTCCGAGCGCGTGCAGTTCCCGCACGAGGCGCATACGAACTTTGGGTTTGCGTGCACGCTCTGCCACGCCGACGTGACGGAGGTTGACCATCTCGATTATCCGAGCAAGAGAAAGAGCATTCGCAGCCACGAGTTCTGCGCTGCTTGCCACCAGAAAGACCTGCCCCCAGAGAGCACCGACTGCTTGAAATGCCATACAGGATTTTAAGAGCTATTCGTAGCGAAAGACCTTCCCCGGCGGAATGAAGATCACTTTAAAGGGCAGGTGCGGGTGCTCCCGGTGGAGCCGGGCTTCGATCTCGCTTAGAGATTGTTTGTAGCGCGAGCTGATGTGGTACGCAAAGAGCGCCTCTTGGATTTGGGCGCGCAGGGCGACCTCGAGGGCTTCGGAGAGCGTGGCGTGCTTGAAGTCTTCGCGTTCGTTGTCAAGAAGAAACGTCGTGTCGTGGCAGAGGATATCGGCTTCGCGCACGTCATCGGGGTTGAGGGGGGTGGAGTCGCCTCCGTAGGCAAAGAGCTTTTTTTCGTAGGTTTCGGTGATCTCCTCTCGCCTGCCCGCGCGCACCAGCTCCAGGATCTTCTCTTGGGGAAGATCCCGATAAGCTTCTTTGAGGCGCTTGCGCTCTTCAATGATTTTATATCCCAACGAGATCTCTCCCTCGGTGTGCTGAGTGGCAAAGCTCTCGATGTAGCGATTGCACTGGCCGGAGAAGAGCTGGATGCGCGCGCCCGCCGAGAGCGGTACCCACTCTAGCTCATACTGCAAGCGACGATTCGTCTTCTTAATATAATGGATAAGCTCGCCGACGCGCCAGTTCCCTTCGGGATAGTAGATCGTCAACGGCTTTTCGGTATCTCCCATCCCCGTATTCCGAATGTTGATCAGCCCCACCAAGCCCGTGATGTGATCGGCGTGGCCGTGCGAGAGGAAGACCTTCTCGATTGCAAAGACTTTGTTGCCCAAGATCGTGCTGATCCCCTCGCCGGCGTCAAACGCGATGCGGTCGGGGCTGTAGTAGACCCAATTCGCATAGAGAGCTTTAGAATAGATGATAAATCTCACGAAATTCCCTCACGATGACAGCAGATTTCGACCTTCAACCCCCGGTAGAGAAGGCACGTTCATCAGCTCGCAGATCGTCGGTGCGAGGTCGAGCAAGCTGGGTTTGGGAGTCGTGCGCAACGAGCGATGGCGCACGAAGAGAAACGCATCATCGAGCGTATGCATTCCCTGAAGCGCGGTGCGCGTGAAGATCTCTGTCGCGTTGAGGCGGGCTTTGAAGTCATAGCCCCGATGGGGGATGGCGAAGAGATCGGCGGCGCGAGGGAGATACGGCCCCGCGTACAGTTCATCGCGGCGATAGATCCGCTCGCACACCAAAGAGTGAGTTCGCGGGGCGCGCAATTGATAGAGCAGATTCTGAATGGTATCTTGGTACGCCAGATCGCGCAGATAGAGGCGCCCTGGCACCAAGCCGAACGCACGGCTCTGGTCATCGAGGTCGTTCAAATCTTGGGCGGAGCGCTGGCGAAACTTCATCAGCCCATGCTCTTTTAGCAGCGCGTTCAGCTCGACCTCATACTCGATGGCGCAGAACCCGTGATCGGAGAGCATGACGAACTCCGTCCCTGTGGGAAGCTGAGCGAGCAGTTCCCCGATCAGCAGATCAATCTCTCTGTAAAGCCTCCAGAAATCCCGATGGTAGGGATGGTCTGTATCATCTTTGGCGTTCCAGAAGAAGTGATGAAGCCGGTCGGTCTCCATGATGTGCAGCATGAAGAAGTCCCACGATTCGCTCTGTAGCAATTGCAACGTGAGCGCACGGCGCGCTTGCAGCGCAGCGAAGAGTTCTTGCATAAATCCAGCAGGATCGCTGTGGGCGCGCACGGGGTCGGGGTCAATCAGATAGTTCAGTCTTTGGAGGGTGGGCAGGAGCGAGCGGGGATGGACGGAATCCTCAAGGCGCGTAGCGAGGAACCCAGAGATCATGACGCCGTTGATGGGGGCGGGAGGGTACGCGATGGGCAGGTTGATCCAGATCGAGCGCAGCCCTAGGTCGTCGAAGTGCTGCCAGAGCGTGCGCGCGCGCAAATGACTGGCATTGGGGATGAAAAACTGGTTCTGTTCGTCTATATCTACAAAGCCAAAGATGCTGTGCTTGGCGGGGTTGACGCCCGTGGCAAACGTCGCCCACGCGACGGAGGAGATCGTCGGGATGACCGAATCCATCTCCACAAAAGAGCCTTCGCTTAAGAGCTTGTGCAGATGGGGCATCTTGGCTTGCGCGCAAGCTTGCTGAAGCAGCGTGTAGGGAGTTCCGTCTAGACTGAGAATAAAAAGCTTTCTCGGCACAGCGATTCCTCCAAGTTGTCGAGAGTCTTTTTTATTGTATAGACTAGATCGCTATCAGCGCAAGCGCTTATGAGAATCTTAGGGATAGACGAAGCGGGGCGGGGGTGCGTGATCGGCCCGTTGGTCGTGGCGGGCGTCTGGATCGAACGCGATCGGTTGCAGGCTTTGGAGACCCTAGGGGTGCGCGACAGCAAGCAACTGACGCGCGCCCGACGCACCGAAATCGCTGAAGCTATTCAGAAGATCGCGAACGTTGTAGTGTTGGAGATCCC
This sequence comes from Candidatus Bipolaricaulota bacterium, assembly GCA_025061735.1. Lineage (GTDB taxonomy): Bacteria > Bipolaricaulota > Bipolaricaulia > RBG-16-55-9 > DRXL01 > SKYB132. The sequence goes on along the minus strand of JANXAU010000059.1, from coordinate 7,275 downwards.
TGTCGCGCAGCTTCAGGAGAATCTCACCCGCGTTGAGCTGCACGCCATCGCCGAGATCATCCAGAACAGTAACGCCCATCGAGTCTATCTCGATCTGCCGGTGGGGCCGCGCGCGCAAGAACGCTTCGTGCAGCGGTTGCGCCCTGCGGTCCAGAGCGCTTTTGAACTGATCGCTGAGAACAGAGCCGATGCGCGCTACCCGATTGTCAGCGCCGCTTCGATTGTAGCGAAAGTCCGGCGCGACAGCGCGATCGAGCGATTGCACCAGGAGTACGGGGATTTCGGGTGGGGCTATCCCAGCGAGCCGAAGACGCGCGCCTTTCTCAAAGAGTTCTACGCGCGCCACGGGCGTTTTCCCGAATGCGCCCGCCTCAAATGGCAGACGCTCCAAAGACTCTTAAAGCCTACATCTACAGAGATATCTTTATTTGGCCAGAAGCGCCCTTAAGTAGTCGCGCCGCATCAGCGCGATGTACTTGATCGAGATGTTTTTGGGGCAGACGGCCTCGCACTCGCCGTGATTGGAGCAGTTGCCAAAATTCTCTTTGTCCATCTGGGCGACCATCTTGAGCACCCTGCGGTGACGCTCTGGCTGGCCCTGAGGCAGGAGCGCTAAGTGCGCAATCTTGGCGCTCACAAAGAGCGACGCCGAGGCATTCGGGCACGCCGCCACACACGCGCCACAGCCGATGCATGCCGCGGCATCAAAGGCGGCTTCGGCCACCTCTTTGGGGATGAGAATGCTGTTGGCATCGGGCGCGCTTCCCGTGTCTACCGAGATATAGCCGCCCGCTGCCATGATGCGATCAAAGGCGCTGCGGTCTACGACCAGGTCTTTGATCACCGGGAAGGCTTTGGCCCGAAAGGGTTCGAGCGTCACGGTTTGGCCGTCTTGGAAATCGCGCAGATAGAGCTGACAGACCGTCCGTCCCCGTCGTGGCCCGTGCGCCACCCCATTGATGACAAACCCACACGTCCCGCAGATGCCCTCGCGACAGTCGCTGTCGAACTCTACCGGGAGTTCGCCCTTCTTCGTGAGTTCTTCGTTGAGCACATCCAGCATCTCTAGAAACGACATATCAGGCGACAGATCTTTGACGGTATATAAGACGAACCGGCCTGGCGCCTGCGCGTTGGCTTGACGCCAGATCTTCAAGTGCAGGGTCATCTTCTTTTTGTTCATAGTCTTCGCTGATTACTTATAGCTTCTCACGGTCGGTTTTACAAACTCAAAGATCAACGGCTCTTGGTGGAGTTCTGGGGGCTGGTCGTCGCCCTTGTACTCCCACGCGGCGACATATGCGAATTTCTCGTCGTTGCGCAGGGCCTCGCCGTCGGGGGTCTGATACTCCTCCCGGAAGTGCGCCCCGCACGACTCCTCGCGATGGAGCGCGTCTATGGCCATCAATTCGGCCAATTCTAGAAAATCCGCGACGCGCCCCGCCATCTCCAGGCTCTTGTTGAGCATATCGTTGCTCCCTGGAACTTGGACGTTCTGCCAGAACTCCTGGCGCAGCGCGCGGATCTTCTCGATCGCGTGCTGTAACCCTTGAGCGTTGCGCGCCATCCCCACATAGTCCCACAGCAAGAGCCCCAACTCACGGTGAAACTCTAAGACGGTCTTCTTCCCTTGAATCGCTAACAGCTTTTTGAGCTTGGCTTCGACACTGGCTTGGGCGTCGCGAAACTCGTCCCGGTCGGTGCTCACCTTGGGCAACGAGACGCTGGCGAAGTAATCGCCAATCGTATAGGGAATGATGAAGTAGCCGTCGGCCAGCCCCTGCATCAGGGCGCTCGCCCCAAGACGATTTGCGCCGTGATCGGAGAAGTTCGCCTCTCCCAGCACAAACAGACCGGGGATCGTGCTCATCAAGTTATAGTCGACCCAAAGCCCTCCCATCGTGTAGTGCACCGCGGGGTAGATGCGCATGGGGACTTTATAGGGGTCTTCTCCCGTGATGTGCTGATACATCTCGAAGAGATTGCCATATTTTTCTTTGATGTAGTCTAAGCCCTTCTCGCGGATCGTGTCGGAGAAATCGAGATAGACGGCCCGACCCGACGCGCCGACGCCGCGCCCCTCGTCGCAGACGGCCTTGACGGCGCGCGACGCGATATCGCGAGGGGCGAGATTGCCGTAGCTGGGGTATCGGCGCTCTAGGAAGTAATCGCGCTCGTCTTCGGGAATTTCGTTCGGAGGGCGGGTATCACCCTTCTTCTTTGGGACCCAGACGCGCCCGTCGTTTCTTAGGCTTTCGCTCATCAAAGTTAATTTCGACTGATAGTCCCCCGTGACGGGAATGCACGTAGGGTGGATCTGAGTGAAGCACGGGTTAGCGAAGAATGCGCCGCGCTTGTAGCAGCGCCAGATGGCCGTCGCGTTGGAATTTTTCGCGTACGTTGCGAGAAAGTACGCGTTGCCGTAGCCGCCGGTGCAGAGCACGACGGCATCTCCAGCGTAAGCTTCTAGTTGCCCGGTGACGAGGTTGCGGCAGATGATGCCGCGTGCCTGCCCATTGATAACGACCAGGTCGAGCATCTCGCGCCGCGGATAGAGGGCCACGCGGCCCTCCTCGACTTGGCGCATCATAGCGCCGTAGGCGCCCAACAAGAGCTGCTGGCCGGTCTGCCCGCGCGCGTAGAACGTCCGCGAGACCTGCGCGCCCCCGAACGAGCGATTGTCTAAAAGCCCGCCGTACTCGCGGGCAAACGGTACGCCCTGAGCAACGCACTGATCTATGATATTGACGCTCAGCTCGGCCAAGCGATAGACGTTGGCCTCGCGGGCGCGAAAATCTCCGCCCTTGATCGTATCGTAGAAGAGCCGCCAGACGCTGTCCCCGTCGTTGCGATAGTTTTTCGCGGCGTTGATGCCGCCTTGGGCGGCAATCGAGTGCGCGCGCCGCGGCGAGTCTTGGATGCAGAACGCTTTGACGTTGTAGCCCAGCTCGGCCAACGACGCGGCCGCCGACGCGCCCGCCAGCCCCGTGCCCACCACCAAGATCGTGAACTTGCGCTTGTTGGTCGGGCTGACCAACTTGAGCGAATCTTTGTGGCGCGTCCAGCGGCTCTCGATCGGCCCGCTGGGGATCTTGCTCACTAGCTTGGGAGAAGCGGTAATCATATCTTAGCTCCGTTCACATAAATCCAGATGGGGATGACCAAAAAGCCGACGGCCATCACCAGGGCAAAGACGACCCCGCCGGTGTACCACAGGGGCGTTAGGCGGGGATGATAGGCGCCCAACGTCTGAATCATGCTCCAAACCCCATGACGCAGGTGCAAGCCCAGCAAGAGCATCACGAGCACGTAGAGCGCGACGTGCACGGGATTTTGAAAGTACTCTATCACCCAGCTATGGAGATCGCGCACCAGAAGGCCGTCCACGATGGCCACGTAGCCTTCTTCTACGCCGGGGCCGAACTTGAGCGAGGCCACGTGCCACGGGACGAATAGCAAGAGCACCAGACCCGTGACGATCATCGTCTGGGAGGAGATCGTCTTGCGGCTGGCGCCACCGGCATTCCCGGAGACCGCGTAGCGGACGGGCCGCGCCCTGAGCTTGTCCACGTAGACGCTCAAGGCACTGAAGATGTGCACGATAAAGAAGAGCGCCAGCCCGATCTCGGCCAGCCACAGCAGGGGGCCTAAACTCTCCAACTTGTGCGCGTAGCGATTGAAGTCATCGGGGTTGCCCGTCAAAAGCAGCAGATTCCCCGCTAGATGCACGATGATAAAGAGAGTCAGCCCTACTCCCGTCAAACCGTTGAGAAATTTCTTAGCTACCGAAGAGCGCGGCCACAGCGCCATACTTCTTCTCCTAGCTGCGTTGGGGAAGAGTCTACCCGACGATGGTCAGCCAAGGCCATGATCTTCATCAGACTCTCCCCAGACGCGTGTCACTCCTTGAGTTTTGGTAGACTTCTCTTTATGCTAGAGCAGTTTTATGAGAAATGCAAATAAGCGCACGAAGATCGTCTGTACGGTGGGGCCGGCCTCGCTCGATCTGCGGCTCTTGCAAGAGCTGATCGAGAGCGGGATGAACGTCGCCCGGATCAACATGTCTCACGGGACGCACGCCGAGCACCGGGAGATGATCGCGCGGGTGCGGCGCGCAGCAGCGGCCGTGGGGACTGCTGTGGCTGTCATGGTGGACACCAAAGGCCCTGCGATCCGCACCGGCGAACTCAAGCGCGAGAAGATCGCGCTGCAAGCGGGCCAGAAGCTCTGGCTGCTTGAAGACCCCGTGCTGGGCGATGAGCAGCAGATCTCGATCAGCTATCAAGGGCTGTGGCAGCACGTGCGCGCCGGGATGAAGATTCTGCTGGCCAACGGCGAGATCGAGCTGAGAGTATTAGAGACCCATCCGGGGCGCATTCTATGCGAGGTCCTCAACTCCAAGGAGCTGGGGGAGCGCAAGCGCGTCAGCGTCCCCGATGTAAGCCTGCCGGGGATCACCACAACCGACGAAGACGACATTCGCTTCGCGCAGGAGGTCGGCGTTGATTACATCGCGGCGAGCTTTGTGCAGACGGGCTTGGATATTGATCATATTCGACATATCTTGGGCAAGACCGATATAGAGATCATCGCCAAGATCGAGACGCGCGAGGCCGCGCGCAACATAGACGATCTGATCGCGGCCTCCGATGGCGTGATGGTGGCGCGGGGAGATTTGGGGGTCGAGCTGCCTCCCGAAGAAGTCCCGTTGCTGCAGAAGGAGATCGTGCGCAAGTGCAACCGCGCCGGCAAGCCGGTGATCATCGCGACGCAGATGCTCAAGTCCATGACGGAGAACCCGACGCCGACGCGGGCCGAGGTCGCCGATGTCGCCAACGCGATTCTCGACGGCACCGACGCGATCATGCTCTCTGAAGAGACGGCCATAGGCAAATACCCCAAAGAAGCCGTACAGATGATGACGCGCATTGCGCAGCGCATCGAGCAATCTTCGATGATCTATTATAAGTATGAGCGCAGGCACTTGAGCATTGCCGAGGCGATTGGGGAGTCGGCCTGTCAGATTGCCGAGCGCATCGGCGCCGCGGCGATCATTCCGTCTACGACGTCGGGGTCTACGGCGAAGCTGGTAGCGAAGTTTCGGCCTCGAACCCCGATTATCGCGGTGACGTACAGCGAGCGTGTCTGCAACAAGTTGGCCTTGGTGTGGGGGGTGACGCCGGTGCGGGTGGAGTTCTGTCCCGAGACGGACACGATGTTGCGGCGTTCGATAGAGGCCGCAGCGGCGGTGGCTGGGCTCAAGCCGGGGTCGCCGGTGGTGATCACGGCGGGGGTGCCTTTTGGTGTACCGGGCACGACGAATCTCATCAAAGTCGAGAGGGTGTGAGGCCCTCTCTGCTGTCTCTGACGCGCTAGAGCTGACAGCGGATTTCGGTATCAGATTAAACGAATGATCTTGAAGAATCTGCTGTCAGCTAACGACGATGAACAAGAGAATTGTGATTGCGCTGGGCGGCAACGCGCTGCTCGACCCTAAAGCCGACGGATCTGTCGCTGAGCAGATTCGCGTCATCGAGCGCAGTTGCGAGAAGATCGCGCAGATTATTGCGCAGGGATATGGGGTTGTTGTCACGCACGGCAACGGTCCCCAAGTGGGAAATCTCTTGATTCAGCAAGAAGAAGCCAAAGAACTGGTCCCGTCGTTGCCCTTGGACGTCTGTGATGCGATGACGCAGGGTCAGTTGGGCTATTGGATTCAGCAGAAGCTGCGTGAGGTGCTGGCGCGCCGGGGGCTAGCCAAGTCTGTTGTGACCGTGGTGACTCAAGTCCGGGTAGACCCGAACGATCCGGCGTTTGCGAGTCCGACCAAGCCGATTGGGCCGTTCTATTCGGAGTCTGAGCGTTTGGTGTTGGAGCAGAAGGGGTATGTGCTGAGGCGGGTGGGGCAGGGGGCGAGGGCGTGGCGGCGGGTGGTGGCCTCGCCCGATCCCAAGGAGATCGTGGAGCTTGAGCCTATCAGAGCGTTGTTGGAGGCGGGTGTGGTGGTGATTGCGTGTGGGGGTGGGGGGGTGCCGGTGGTGTGTGAAGATGGGCATTGGCGTGGGGTGGAGGCGGTGATTGACAAAGATTTAGCTTCGGCGCTGTTGGCGATTGAGTTGGGTGCTCACGTCTTACTGATTTTGACCGACGTCGAGCGTGTTGCGTTGCACTTTGGCACGCCGCGGCAGCGGTTGTTGGAGCGTATGTCGGTGCGCGAAGCGAGGAAGTATTTATCTGAGGGGCATTTTCCGGCAGGGAGCATGGGGCCAAAAGTAGAAGCGGCGATTCGGTTTCTCGAAGCGGGTGGGGAGCGCGCGTGCATTACGTCGCTGGAGAAGGCGTTGGAAGCACTCGAGGGGCGCGCGGGGACGGAGGTTTATAGAGGATTATAATAAGCGATCTCGGAGGTCACGCAAGGCCCCTCGCCATGCGAGCTTTGGTCGCTTCCGCGCTCGCCCCTCGTCGGACGATGGCTACCTAACAATAAGCTATGCTGCCTGTACAGTTTCTAATGTTTCTAATTGTTGGATATAATCCTGCGGCAAACCGTTCTCTTTGGCACCTTCGATGATGCATTTTAAGTAATCTTGTGTGGGGCGCAAGCCCTCCTTTGTTCGAAGTGCCACATAAACGTAGGCAGTTACTTGTTCATTCTCTTCTACCGTGATCTCCAGCTTCTTTCGCTGATAATGTCCTTCGTCAACTCTTTCGTATTTATCTAAAGTCTTCATCTCTTTTTCGGTGAGCTTGTAGAGAACTCCGTAAACGATGGCCCCACTTTGGGGGATTATGTTAGCATAACCAGTGCCTTTGCTTTCACTGGCTAGTTTATTGAAAACCATCTTATAGTCTTGAATGTAACCGAGCTTTCGCTCTATACCCCGACGTCTAACACGATCCTCCATTCGGCGGACGTTCATGTTTGAGCCATAGGCGAAATACCAGCAGCTCGCTTCAGATGCCATAGTTCTCACTTCCTTACTCCACTACTATTCTTTAGGTCGAGTATAGCGCTCTGCTATCACCAACGTCAAGCCTTGACAGCGTCTTCGCTATAGGCTAATATTCAAGAGCCAAGCTTCGCCCGCCCCAGCGGGCGCAGGCGCACAGTCCAGACGAAGTCTGGGCCGAGGTGGCGGAATTGGCAGACGCGCACGTTTGAGGGGCGTGTGGGGTAACCCATGGGGGTTCGAGTCCCCCCCTCGGCACCACCCGGTTGCATCCCCCCTCCAGCCACTCTACAATCACCCTGTATGGCGATCATCACCTGGCTCA
>JANXAU010000056.1 GCA_025061735.1 Candidatus Bipolaricaulota bacterium | reverse complement strand
AGATCTTAAGCGCCTCTTGAGCCACGCCTGTTGGACAGCGGGGCTGAACTCACCGCTCACAATATATCCAGCATACTCTGCTAAACCGTCGCCCACCCAGCGCGTCCCACAATCGTTAGCGTAGAGTCTACGACTGAAGAGCGGCTCCGTCGCTTCGTGAGGCATGACCCAGTAAATGCTTGTGAGCACCTCTTCAGGAGCCTGAGCCAAGCCACCGGCAATCGTCTCTGAAGGCAGCCAGAGAGAAAACGGTGGCTCCATATCCAAGCCCATTTCGATCCTCACCGTTCCTGGCCTCTCTCCTCCGAGGAGCACGACTCCGACGGGCTTCAGCTCCCATCCCAAGCGCTCCTTGACGAACGCATACGAGCGCGCCAACTCTTCGGCGATCTGCGCCGCCACGGATTCCATCGCCGCGTCAGGATAGTAGACGAGCACCTCTCCCGCCTGGGCTTTGACCATCTTCTCTAGCTGTGACTTCTTGATCACGACCGTTGGGCCTTCGCCGTATGTGCTCACCGTCGAACTGATACCCGATATGACTTCTCCCCCCAGAAAGATCACGGCAAGCGCTGCTACGGCCAAGAGCAGCCAGAGCCACGGGCTGGCGTCATAGAGCGTGACCGAGCCTCGGCGCATGGGGCATCACTCCTTAAAAGCTCGCGCTCACGAGGGGCACTGAGACCGCGAAGCTCACTCTCGCGTTATACCCAATCGTCGCGCCGAGAGCGGCTAAGACCATCGGGCTGACCAAGATCTTAGGAGAGAAATAGCTGCCCTCTCCTTCATATCTGCAATCGAGTGAGATCTTGTCACCCTCTTCCGTACGCTTACACGACCATCGCGAAAGCGAAAACCGGTACTTCCCTGGAGTCATCAGAATAGCACCTGTTAAGGCCCCAGCAAATGCCCCGGCCCACGCCCCTTGAGCGCTTCCCTCAATCCCAAATAGCTTGCCGACCCAGATCACGCCCAGCGCCGCACCCGCACCCACGCCCAAGCCAAACCCCACTTTCGCTCCCGCAAAGGCCCAGCGCACTGACAGAGATTCTTCGAGCGTGAGAGGCTCCATAGGCTCAGACTTGCGGTACTCTCGATAGGTTGTGATGAGAGGCGACGGATGACGCGCGATCTCGATGGGCAATCCCAGCAAGACCCCTGTGAGACCTCCTAGCAGCGTTCCCGCCACGCCGCCCGCCAACGCTGCGATTGTTCCGCCGCCCACCTGCGCGCCATAGTAGCCCAGCCCCTGCGCCTGAGCGCTGAAGCCCATTAAGGCCGTCCCAAAGAGCACCGTTATCACGATGAGGGTTGTCTTCATGGCCAGCTCACCTATCCTTGGAGATATTATAATTATATAAAGAGGGAATTAAATAGAAGCCCCGGTGCCAACTCAGCTTGTGGGAGACGGCGCTCGTGGCGGTGCCGCCACATGAAGCGAGCAATGAAGCTAGGAGTCGTCGTCCTTGACTAGCTCTGCTTCCTCATGTTATACTTTTTCAAGCAAGGATTTCTGCGAACTGTTAGAGGGAGCTTCGATGCCTTTGAGGAGTCTCGCGCTGGCGGATTGGCGCGAGCGCTATCCCGAGAAATTCGCTCCTGAGGAGACGATCTTCAGCAAGATCCGCCGCGGGCATCATATCTTCATTAGCACCGGCTGCGGCGAACCTCAGTATCTGGTGCGCGCTCTCGTGGAGTATGCACAATCTCATCCCAAGGCGATCTTCGACGCCGAGGTCTTTCACGTGTGGACGCTCGGCGTTGCTCCCTACACCGATGAGAAGTTCAAATACAACTTTCGACACAACTCGTTCTTCATCGGCCCCAACACTCGAGAGGCCGTCAACCAGGGCGTAGCGGATTACACTCCGATCTTCCTCTCGCACGTGCCGAGGCTCTTTGCCCGCGGCCTGGTGCCCATCGACGTCGCCCTCATCCAGACCTCGCCCCCCGATCGTCATGGGTACATGAGCCTGGGAGTGAGCGTCGACATCACCAAAGCCGCCACCGAAAGAGCGTCGCTGGTGATCGCCCAAGTGAATTCGTTCATGCCGAGGGTGCATGGCGATGGTTTTATCCATATTGAAGACGTGGATTTTATCGTGCCCTACGATGAACCGTTGCTAGAGTTTCGCGCCGAGGTCGACAACGAGATTGCTCAACAGATTGGCAAATACGTCGCGCGGATCATCCAAGACGGCGATACGATCCAAGTGGGCTACGGGAGCATCCCCAATGCGATCTTGGCCAATCTCTCGGACAAAAAGCACTTGGGCGTGCATACAGAACTCTTATCAGACGGCATCGTCGCGTTGATGAAAAAGGGCGTCATCGACAACAGCCGCAAGACGATCAATCGAGGCAAGACCGTGGCCACGTTCTGCATGGGCACCCGCGAGACGTATGAGTATCTCGACGACAATCCCGCGATTGAGTTTCGCACCGTTGATTACACCAACAATCCCTTGGTGATCGCGCGACTCGATAACATGACAGCGATCAACAGCGCTCTTGAAATCGACTTAACCGGGCAAGCGAGCGCAGAATCGTTGGGCAGGATGTTTTTCAGTGGGATCGGTGGCCAGGCGGACTTCATGCGCGGTGCGGTCCTCGCCCGCAATGGCAAGACGATTCTCGCCTTACCCTCAACGGCTCATAACGAGACGGTC
>JANXAU010000040.1 GCA_025061735.1 Candidatus Bipolaricaulota bacterium | reverse complement strand
CGACGAGATTGAGCGCAGGATAGACAAAAGAGATAACTTCAGCCAGCGAGCGACCAGTTACTGGGATCGTCTCAAGACGCTCTTTCACATGATCAACGATGGGGATCCTTCGATCAACGTTCCTATTTATAACGGCGGGCTATTCGACCCGCAAGCACATCCGTTCTTGGAGCAATACACTATCTCTGACTTCTGGCTTGCGCCTGCACTCGACCAGATGAGCCGCGATTATAAAGACCCTAATCGCCCTCGGCGCATTAACTATCGTGACTTGGGTGTGCGCCAGCTTGGGAGCATTTATGAGGGGCTTTTGGAGTTCAAGCTCCGCATTGCCCAAGAAGACTTGGTTGTTGTCAAAGATAAAGATGGAGAGCACTATCTGCCCAAAGCGGAAGCTGAGCAAAAGAGAAAGAGAATTTTAGCTGAGATCAAAAAAGACAATCTATTTATCACCAACGATAAATCTGAGCGCAAGGCCACCGGCAGCTACTACACACCGGACTATATCGTGCAGTACATCGTCGAGAACACGCTGGAGCCGCTCGTCCAGCGCATCGAAGAAGAATTTGAGCGTAAGCGTGAAGAGCTGAAAGCGAATAGAAATCTCAGCGCTCGTGCGAAGACTGTCGAGTTAGCTGATAAGCACGATCCCGCCATGCGAGTATTAGAGCTGAAAGTCCTCGATCCTGCAATGGGCAGCGGGCACTTCTTGGTTGCCGCCGTAGATTTCTTAGCAGATCGTATCAACAGCTTGCTGGAGAATCACAACGGCAAAAAATATTTCGGCGATGAACTGTACGAAAGTCCGCTCTATCGTCAGATTGAGGAAGTGCGTCAGAAGATTCACGAAAGCGCAGCTCAGCAAGGCATAGAGCTTGACGAGAGCAAATTAGAAGACAAGCATATCATCAAGCGCATGGTGATGAAACGCTGCATTTATGGGGTAGATCTCAACGAGATGGCCGTCGAGCTAGCGAAAGTCTCGCTCTGGCTACATAGCTTCACTGTCGGTGCGCCGCTCTCGTTCTTGGATCACCATCTCAAGTGCGGTAATTCACTAATTGGGGTTTTCGACGTTTCAGATGTGATCGCTGCAAGCTCGCCGCGCTATCGAGAGTTCGTGCAAGCGTTGCGTAACATGGTCCTTGTAGGACAGCTTACAGATGTGACGTTGGCTGAAACGCTGGAGAGTAAGCGGCTTTTTGATGAGGCCAAGAGTTGGTTAGAGCCTTTCCGGCGCAAACTAGACGCCTCTTTAGCGATGGAACATTTTATGGAGCTTACGACAGATCAGCGTGTGGCGGTGCAGACAGCTCTCTCGCAAGAAGAATGGAAGAGTCCTGAGATTCACTCCTTGCTTGATCAAGCCCTGGAGATCGCGCGTCAGAAGAGATTTTTCCATTGGAAGTTAGAGTTTCCTGAAGTTTGGTACACTGAGCGTGGGCCGCGCGCAAATCCGGGGTTCGATGCGGTGATCGGAAATCCACCGTATGGATCAAAAAAGATGTTATCCCCTGAAGACAAGGATTACATCCGTGAGGTCTTAGAATACACTAACAGTGGGGACACTGCAGCAATGTTTACAGAGCAAAGCTTTAAGCTTATGAATACTGGTGGTTACTGGGGATTCATAGTACCCAAGCCCTTCAGCTATATAACTTCGTGGAGTGACATACGAGAGTTTATTCTATCCCAACAATTATCTCATATTGGTGATGTGAGTAAAGCTTTTGAAGAAGTTCTTCTTGAGCAAGTAGTGCTGATTGCTGCTAAAGCTCCTCCGAGGGAGTTTGTCAGCATTGCAGTTATAAAGGAATCGGAGCTAGCCGATATTGAGAAAGTCAACAGATTAGAATTCACTTCGAGACTCCTTCCCGTATATCGTTTTGGAAAATTGCGTCGGTTAGCACAAAAAGTAGAATCCATGTCGAAAAACTTGTCACACTATGTCAGAATTTGGGCAGGTATAGGGGGTATAACGAAAGAGCTTTCTAAAGAAGCAGTCGGGCCTAAGATATTAAAAGGCCAATCCTTAGCTCGCTATGAGGAAACCGAGGACATTTGGTATGTCCCTTCCAATATACCCTCTGAGAGAGATTATCAGGAGCATGACCACAAAAGAATAGTAGCCCAAGATATTGTGGCTCATGTCTTCTCCCCCAAGGATCATATTATTCTTATGGCAACCTTAGCTCAAGCGGGAACAATCACTCACGAGACGGTTATTAATTTTACTAACACAAGCAGCAAGATTTTAGATAGCTTTTTGCTAGGCTTGTTGAACTCAAAGCTCATATCATAGTATGTGTATCACTTCATTTTCAATAAAGCCGTTCGTACAATGCACTATCGCCCTGATTATGCAGATTTCACCCCCATTCGACGCATCTTCTTCGCTACGACCGCGCCGAAGCGCCGACAGTTATTCAAAAGACTCAAAAAGCTGTACATGCAAAGCCTAGAGCAACCTGACCAGATTCTGAATGTGATCGAGAATTGTCTTCCTAAAGATGGCGCTGGCAACTTCCTTGCATTCACGCGTTCTGTTCCCGTCAAAGAAGCCATTACCAAAGGCTATCTGACAAAAGAGCAAGCTGAGGCCCAGGCGCTTACTGATGACGATCCCTCCGGCTTGGATGCTGAAGGCAAGCCCTTGGAACACTCCGACGTCGTTCACGACTTTCTCGCCTTTCTCGCCGAGCAGATGATCGAACTCAACAAACACAAGCAAGTCGAGATCAAGAAGTTTCTAAACTGGCTCGAAACAGAGCTGCAAGTCAGACCGACCAATGACGGCAAGGTCGGCCTAGAAGCCCTCACAAACAAGACGAAACTGAAAAACTTTCTCGGCGACTATCAGAAAGACGAACCCCATCTGACCCTCGATGAGCTTTGGCAGATTCTGAGGGAGAACGAGAGGCGTCTGGGAGCGCGGCTCTCGCCTGATTTTCTCCAACGGCTAGGCGAATATTACCAAGCTACACTGAACACGCTCTTGCCCATTAAGGAGAAGCTGAAGAAGACCGATGCGCTCATTGACCAGATCGTTTATAAACTCTACGGCCTGACCGAAGCTGAAATTGCCTTGGTGGAAGGGCGATCTAACCCATAATCAATCTGCCTCAAAAAACGCTCATTGATCAGTTGGCTGACAAGCTTGTAAGATAGTATGATAAGAGTTTGAAGCCAGCAGGAGTGAGAACCATGAAAGACATCCAAGTTCCTTGGCTTGGCTCGCGAGTGAAGAGCCTTGAGCTTGAGTTGAAAATACTGCGAGCGAAGCTAGCACAATCCGCTCAGGACGGCAAGCCACTCTCCTCACTCTATGGGCTTTTGAAAGGCCAGAGCGAATCCACCTTTGAAGAGATCCAAGAAACCGAATATCGAGGCATAGAGCAGATACCGTGATCTACGTCGTTGATACCCATGCTCTAGTATGGTTCCTCGAGGCGAATAAGCGTTTAGGGAAGAAGGCCAAATCTATCTTGCTCAAACCAGATGCAGATCTGGTCATCCCCACCATCGTCTTGGCTGAGAGCAAATTTCTGTTCGCCAAAAAACGGATTGCCATTGATCTCAACACAATCTATAGCAATGTAATCGCTGCTCGGAACTGCACAGTGTATCCCCTCGATGAAGCAGTTATTGCAAAAATGCCGACGACTTTAGGAATCCATGATGCTATCATTGTAGCAACAGGTTTAACGATTCAAGAATCCCTAGGCGAGAACGTATCGGTTATCACACGAGATGAGGCAATCGTGAAGGCGGGGCTTGTCCACACTATATGGTAATTACGGATGAGAGCTTGCGCAGCCGCGCCCGCTCGATTACACTCTTTTAAGACAATCAATACCCAAGGATTGAGACTATGGCACGAGCTATCCTTCTTGAGAAGATCTCGAAGAGATTGGAAAAGCTTTCTGACGCAGAACTCCAGCGCCTGCTGGAGATTGCTGAAAACTTAGAGGAAACCGATCGTCGCTGCCTCAGGCACTTTGGCATCTGGGCCGAGCGCGCTGACCTTGAAGATTCAGCAGCATGGGTCAGAAGGCTGCGCGACGAAAAGCGTTCTGCATGACTATCTTCGACACTGACTCCTGGTTGACTTTCTCAAGGGGAGATCAGGTGCTCTTGAATTGCTACTATCAGCGTTATATTACTGTGGTCAACCTGATCGAGCTATATCAAGGCGCTCCGGATAAAAAGACTTTAAGACAAATCAAGAGATTCGTTAGGGACTCCTTCGCTGACGTTTTAACACTATCCCCAGCTACTTCGCTGCTCGCAATAGATCTTATTGAAAGATATGCCCTGCCGAGCGGGTTGCGGTTAGCTGATGCTTTCATAGCTGCTATCGCCTTAAACCAGGGGGCGACTTTAGTCAGTGGGAATTACAAACACTTCAGGGATATTGCTGGACTAGCATTGGAAGTGCCTGCCTACCAACGGCAAGCGCCATGAAGCTTGCACAGGCTCGTCCGCTCGATTACACTTAATCTCTGATCCCTATGACTAAGAGATGGACAGCTTCCCACGTGCGCCAGACGTTCTTAGAATATTTTCGTGCCAAGGGACACACGGTCGAGCCAAGCTCTTCTCTCGTCCCCGACGACCCAACCCTGCTCTTCACCAACTCCGGCATGGTGCAGTTCAAAAAGCTCTTTCTGGGCGTAGAGAAGCGCTCGTACACCCGCGCTGCCACAGCCCAGAAGTGTATGCGCGTTTCGGGGAAGCACAACGATTTGGAAAACGTCGGACCGTCGCCCCGACACCACACGTTCTTCGAGATGCTGGGGAATTTCTCGTTCGGCGACTATTTTAAACGCGACGCGATCTTCTACGCGTGGGAGCTGCTCACAGAAATCTACGGCCTAGACAGAGATCGCTTTCACTTCACGATCTACAAAGACGACGAAGAGTCTTTTCAGCTTTGGCAAGAGATCGCCCAAGCGCCGAAAGAGCGTATTCATCGGATGGGGGAGAAGACAAACTTCTGGATGATGGGGGAGACCGGCCCCTGCGGCCCCAATACAGAGCTGATCTGGGATCGCGGCAAAGAGTTCTGCGACTGCGGACGCCCCGATTGCTCTCCGGCTTTGGATAACGACTGCAATCGCTGGTTTGAAGTCTGGAATCTGGTCTTTATGCAGTTCAACCAGGAGCCCGACGGCAGACGCACCCCCCTGCCCAAGCCGGGCGTGGACACGGGCATGGGGCTGGAGAGGATCGTCGCGGTCTTACAGAACGCCCCCAGCAATTACGACACCGATCTCTTCTATCCGATCTTCGAGGGCCTGCGCGAGCTGACCAAGCACAGCCCAGAGCAGATGCGCCAGCATTATGTGCCCTACAGGGTCATTGCCGATCACGGGCGCGCGATGACGTTCTTGATGGCCGACGGCGTGTTGCCCAGCAACGAGAAGCAAGGCTACGTGCTGAGAATGGTCATGCGTCGGGCGATCCGCTTTGGCAAGAGATTAGGGCTGCCCATGCCCTTCTTGCCCCAGGTCGCCCGGCTTGTCATCGAGACGATGGGCGAGCACTATACAGAACTCAAAGCGCAGAGAGACTTTATTCTCAAAGCCGTCGCGCACGAAGAAGAACGCTTCGAGCGCACGCTCGATCAGGGTCTGGAGCGCGCTGAAAGAATCATCTCGGAGCTGAAGCGCAAGGGCGAGAAACTTATCTACGGTCCAGAGGCGTTCTTCTTGCACGATACGTATGGATTCCCGGTCGAGATGCTCGAAGACATCGCGCGTGAGCACGGGATGCACGTCGATCGTGCGGGCTTTGAGCGCGAGATGGAGAAACAGCGCGCGCGCTCGCGCGGCGCTGAGCCACGCCCGATAGGGAGCGCCCCTTCAGCGCGCCATACGCTCCCGGCTACACGGTTTGTAGGCTACCAGACCCTGGAGCACCCTTCAGAGCTTCTTTTTGCCGAGGAACAGGTCTTGGTCTTCCCCGAGACACCCTTCTACGCCGAAGCCGGCGGCCAAGTCGCCGATACGGGGAGGATCGAAAATCTCTCGCGCCCCGGCAAAGCCGAGGTCGTGGACGTGCAGAAAGACGAGCGCGGCGTCTATCTCCACCGCGTGCGCGTGACGGAAGGAGAATTTCGCGTTGGAGATCGTTGTTTGCTCAAAGTCGACGCCGAGTGCCGCGCCCGCACGATGCGCAATCACACCGCGACGCATCTGCTGCACGCGGCGCTGCGTCGGGTCTTGGGGTATTCTCAGGGGATTCAAGCCGGCTCGCTCGTCGCCCCAGATGAGCTGCGCTTTGACTTCAAGCACTTAGCAGCGTTGACTCCTGAAGAGATCGCTCGCATCGAAGAGCTGGCCAATCGCGCGATCCTTGCCGATCTGCCCGTGACGGTTGCCGAAGAACCCCTAGAATCGGCCAAAGCCCGCGGCGCGATGGCGCTCTTTGCCGAGGACTACGCGGGGAAAGAAAAAGTGCGCGTCGTCACCGTTGCCCCCCTCCCCGGCGACGACCAGCCCTTCAGCGTCGAGCTGTGCGGCGGCACTCATGTCCAGAGGACGGGCCAGATCGGGCTGTTGAAGATCATAAGCGAGGGGAGCGTCGCCGCGGGGGTGCGACGGGTGCACGTCGCCGTCGGGGAGAATCTCTTAGCCTATCTGAGAGAGCGCGAGCGCGTAGAATCGAAGCTCTCCCAACTGCTTAAGACGTCTGAGAGAGAGCTGGTTCCAAAGCTCGAAGCCCTGCTGGCCGAGCGCGACGCGCTATGGCAGGAGCGCGAGGCGCTCCGGCGCCACTGGCTGGCCTCTCACAAAGACAGGCTCGTCCAGCAGCGCTATAAGATCAACGAAGCCTCGGTGATCTGCGCGCGGCTCGATCTCTCGGTAGAAGACTTGAAGACGCTCTCGGACTTGATTGAGCCGGAGATCACGCCGGGGGTGGTGTTGCTTGGGGGGGTCTTCAATGGAAAGGCCTCGCTCGTCTGCAAGGTGAGCGAGGCCCTGACGAAGCACCTTCACGCGGGGCAAATGATGAAGGCCCTGACGCCGTTGATCGGCGGGGGCGGCGGGGGCACACCGCGCTTTGCCCAGGGCGGCGGCTCCAACCCCACCGGGCTGGACGAAGCCCTGCGCCACGGCGAGGCCCTCATCCGCGCCCGGCTTTAATAATCGTCGTCTTCGTCCTCGTCGTCGTCCCAGTCTTCGTCATCGTCCCAGTCGTCTTCGTCGTCGTCTTCGTCCTCGTCATCCCAGGGACGACGCTTCAGCAACAGTTCGTCATCGAGCCTTCTCATGAGAGTCACTCCTTGTTGGTGAAGTTGTCCGGTTGCCAGAGTTTAGAGAAGAACGGGGCAGAAGTCAAGTGAGGGGCATCTTGGCCATGAGATCGGCGTTTACGCATCTGCGGGAGGGCTGCACCGTCGCGCGCGCCGATGCTTGAGAAACGCGGCGAGGGTCTTGGGGTGTGCCTGAAAGAAACTGACCAGATCCTGAAAGCACGCGAGCGTCTCGGGGCTGACGTGGTGCTCGACGCCCTCGACGTCCCGCGCGATCGAGCGCTCGCCCACGCCGAGCATCCTGAGCAGCTCTTCGAGCTTGCGATGGCGATTCTTGACCGATTTAGCGATTGCCTCGCCGCGCGGCGTCAGCGTGATCCCTCGATACTTCTCGTAGTTCACCAGCGATTCCGCCCCCAGCCTCTGCAGCATCTTGGTCACCGACGACGAACGCACCTGCAACGACGAAGCAATATCTATGACGCGCGCGTAGCCCTTCTCTTGGATCAGCTCGTAGATGCGCTCCAGATAGTCTTCCGCGCTGGGCGTGGGCACGCTCCCCACCCTCCTTCTCAGATTTTTATCACCGTCGGAGCACGATGAAGCGCCCGTACATCGAAGTCTGGTGATTCCGACAATAGTACGTAAAATCCCCCGGGCGGGAGGCCGTGAACTCCACGGTCGTCTCCTCGGTGGGGCGGATCGCTTGCTTGGCGCGCGCTTCGGGATAGTTGCTGATCGCAAAATCGTGGATGATCAGATTCGTCTCGCGATTTTTGATAGTGATCTTCACTTTATCGTTAAGATAGACGATGATATCGGGATTTTCAAGCCCTTTGATCGAATCGGGCTTCTCCCCAATGAAGCGCATATTGCTGGTGATCAGCACGATCTCGCGCACCCCTCCCGGCGGCAGATCGCTGATCGCGGGCGTACACCCAAATCCCAAGATGCCAACGGTCATTAGAGAACTCAGCAGTCCCATCCATCGGTGCATTCTCTTCAGTCCTCCCTTGGTTCTAGACCCTCGGAGCATAGCAAACTTGCTCTCAAAAGGCAAATCCCTCAAGGCGGGGCGACCACCGAGATCGCCCTGGCCCACAGCGTCGGAATGACCTCGACGCGCCCTGAAATTTGCAGAGCGATCTCTTTCTCGTTGCGCTCTACGATGAGCACCGATTGGCCGGGGGTCAGGCCGCGTGTCAAGAGCGCAGACAGAATCTCTTCGGGTTCGTCTTCAAGGTGCACAATCATCGCCGGGGTCTTCAGCGGCCAGGTGTCAAGGGGCTGGCCGGGGTCAACAGAGATATGACCTTCGGGAGTGGGGATGGGATCGCCGTGCGGATCGCGCACAGGATGGCCCAACTGACGCTCGAGCCGCTCGGCCATTTCAGCAGGCTGAACATGCTCCAGCCGATGCGCTTCGGCATGGACGCTCTCCAACGGCAGCGAGGCTTTTTCGGCTAAATAGCGCTCCCACAGCCGATGCGAACGGATCAGATGAATCGCCTCTTCTCGCCCCGCGGGGGTCATCTCCAGCTTCTGGTTGGAGGTCCGGATCCAGCCGTGCTGGACCAGGGCCCGCAGCCCGCGCTGCGTCTGGGCCAAGGGCTGTCGGAGCGCCTGCGCTACTAGCGCGACGGTGATCTCGGCCCCGCGCTCCGTTAGTTCGTAGATCTTTCTCAGAAGGTCTTGCATCTGTGTCTGGCGCCGATGGCGCCGGAGGTGCCACTGGCGTGCCAGCACGCCGTGCTGCGGCGCTAACAAGAACGCCCCCATAAAGAGCACCCCCGCCGCCAGCACCATCGCAGCCCCCGACGAAAGATTCGCGTGAAACGACAGATAAAGCCCCGCAAGGCTCGCGACGACCCCCAGCAGCGCCGCGACCAGCATCATCGTCACCAGACGGTGCGTCAGCAGAAACGCCGTCGCCCCGGGGATGATCAGCATCGCGACGGCCAAGACGACGCCTACCGTCTGCAAGCTCGCTACAATCGTCAGCGAGAGCAAGAGCATCATCAGATAGTGCAGAAGGCCCGTAGGCAGGCCAATCGCCGCGGCCATCGTCGGATCAAACGAGTGCAGGAGCAGCTCTTTGTAGAGCAGAACGATCGTGAGCAAGACGAGCGCGCCGGCTATAGCAATCGTGACCAAGTCTCCCGTCGAGACGCCTAAGACGTTCCCAAACAGAACGTGAAAGAGATCTACGCCCTGAGCCTTCTTGCGCACGGCATCGGTGCTCAGCAAGAGCACCCCCAGCGCAAACGCCGTCGTGAACATCACCCCGATCGCCGTGTCTTCTTTGATCTTGCTGCGGCGCGTGATCCAGCCGATCCCCAGCGCCGTCAAGACGCCCGTGCCCACCGCCCCCCAGAAGAAGGGCAGGTCCAGCAGTCGCGCGAGGGCCACCCCGGGCAGCACCGCGTGAGCGATCGCGTCCCCCAGAAGCGCCAGACGCCGCACGATGATATAACACCCGACGACCGAGCTGATCGTGCCCACTAAGAGGGCCGCTAGGAGCGCCCGCTGCATAAACTCATACCGCAGCGGCTCGATAAAGATCTGATCGAAGAGTTCCATATCAGCGCACCGCGATCCAGCGGTCGGCCTCTTCTAGAAGCGTTAAGCGCCCGCTGTAGGCCCGCTGCAAGAGGTCGGGCTTGAACACCTCGCCAACCGCCCCGTAGGCGATCAGTTGTCCGTTGAGCAAGACCAGTCGGTCAAATTGCTGCGCCGTGCTCAGGTCGTGATTGACGACCAAGACGAGCTTTCCCTCTCGGCGTAGCTCTCTTAGGATCTCGAAGATCTTCTGTTCGGTGGCCGCGTC
The DNA here is from genome assembly GCA_025061735.1 of Candidatus Bipolaricaulota bacterium. Lineage (GTDB taxonomy): Bacteria > Bipolaricaulota > Bipolaricaulia > RBG-16-55-9 > DRXL01 > SKYB132. The sequence goes on along the minus strand of JANXAU010000040.1, from coordinate 98,173 downwards.
CACGCCGATAAACGGCTCATCGAGCATATAGATATCAGCTTCTTGAGCGAGGGCGCGCGCGAGAAAGACCCGCTGCTGCTGCCCACCCGAAAGCTGCCCGATCTGGCGTTTCGCCAGGGGCGCCAGCTCGACTTGCCGGAGCGCCTGAGCCACACGCTCGCGGTCGGCGCTCGTCGGACGGCGCACCCAGCCCAGATGCACATATCGCCCCATCAGCACGACATCTTCTACCAAGACGGGAAAATCCCAGTCTACCGACTCTCTCTGGGGAACGTAGGCGACCCGGCGGCGCATCGCGTCGATGTCTTCTCCAAAGAGCCGCACCTGTCCGCCGTCGCGAGGGAGAAGCCCGAGGATCGCTTTCAGCAGCGTAGATTTTCCCGCGCCGTTTGGCCCAAAGATCCCCACCATCTGGCCCGGCTCGATCTTGAGCGTGACGTTGCGCAAGACGCGATGCGCCCCATACGAAACCGAGAGATTCTCTATCTCAATCGCGTGCATCGTCGCCTCCGTCAAAATCGCTGGGGCGTCCTCCCAACGCTTCGGTGATCGTCTTCACGTTGTGCACCATCATCTTGATATACGAATCGCCGGGGCTGCCCGGAGGGCCGAGCGAGTCCGAGTAGAGCGTCCCGCCGATCTTGACGTTCGTATCCAGCGCGATCTGCATGAGAAATCTGGGATTGACGCTCGTCTCGACGAAGACCGCCGGGACGCGCGTGCGCTTCAGATCGTCTACCAAGCGCGCGATCTTCTCCGCTGACGGCTCTTCGTCGGTCGTGATGCCCCAGATCGAGCCTAGGCACTCCAAGCCGTAGCGCTGGCACAGATAGCGAAACGCGTCGTGGCTGGTGACCAGCTTGCGATGTTCTGGGGGAATCGTCTGGATCTGGTCTAAGATCCAGCGATCGAGCTTCGCCAACTGCTCTTGATACCGTCGGGCATTCCAAGAGAAGCTCTCTCTCCCGTCGGGGTCGAGTTCGCTGAGGGCGCGGACGATCTCTTCGACATAGCGCATCGCGTATTCTACGTTGTTCCACAGATGGGGATCAACGTGACCGGCGTACGCCCCGGTGCGTTCGACGAGCGCGACCGATCTTAGGGGTTCGGCCAGATAGACGACGGGGCGCGCGCCTCCGGCGTTCCGGATCAGCTCTTCAAGCCACAGCTCAAGCCCCAGCCCGTTAGCAAAGACCATCTGAGAGCGCGCGATCTTCTTCACGTCGTCGGGGCGAGGTTCGTAGATGTGCGGATCTACCCCCACAGGCAGCAGCGTCGCCACCTCCAGGCGCTCGCCCCCCACGACGCTTACCATGTCACCGATGATCGTGATGGTCGCCAAGACGCGCCGTTGAGGGAGGGGATCGGCCCTTTCAGAGTCACCGGTGCACCCTGAAAGAACCACCGCTATGACTAGGATCACAATCAGAGATCGCATAGATTTAGCCAAGACTAATATTATTAGCTAAAGCTTTTTTTGTCAAGGGGCGGTGTTGCGTTCTTGGTGGAGCTGCCACGCGATGCGCAGGCCCTTGAGCGTCAGATAGGGGTCGTAATGGGAGATCTCTGGAAGGTGCTTGGCGAAGAACTCTCCGCGTCCGCCGGTCGCTACGACCCTGAGAGGGGCGCGCGCTTCGCGACGGAACCGTTCGATCAGGCCGCGCACCAGGTCGAGAAAGCCCAGCACAAACCCGGCCCGAATGTTGTCCTCGGTGGTCTTGCCGATCACGCTGTTGGGAAGCTGCAGCTCGACTTCGTAGAGCTGCGCCGCGCGCTGCGTCAGCGCCGCGGCGGCCATCTCCATCTGGGGAGCAATCGCTCCTCCCAAAAAGTGCCCCTCCTTGGAGATGAGATTGAAGACCGTCGCGGTGCCAAAGTTGATCGTCAGCAGCGGCCCGCCATACAAATGAAAACCCCCAATCGAGTCGGCGATGCGATCCGCCCCGACCTTGGACGGCTCTTCCACATCGAGCTTGATCAATCCCCAGCGATGGCTCAAAAATTGCGGCTCAAGATGAAAATGGCGCTCGAAGGCCCGCGCCAACGCTGCGTTGAGATGGGGCACGACCGAGCTGATGATCACGTCTTCGGGAGGGTCCAGATCGTGTAGCAGCGCTTTGATCTGCAACCCCAACTCATCGGCGGTGCGCTCGCGATTGGAAGCAAGCTGAAAATCCGCAAGCAGCTTTTCGCTCCGGAACAGCCCCAGCTTGGTCATCGTGTTGCCGACATCGAGGGCCAGCAACACCCGACGCTTCTTTTGGGTCCTCTTGACTCTCACAGCCTGTTATTCTACTCTAACGGCTTGCCAAGGGCGAACCGAGCTGCTATGATGCAAACCGTATGGCCAAGCCCAGACTTACCCCCATGATGCAGCAGTACCTGCGCATCAAAGCTCAACACCAAGACGTTATTCTCTTCTTTCAGTTGGGCGACTTCTACGAGACGTTCTTTGAAGACGCCGAGCTGACCGCCAGAGAGCTGGAGATCGCGCTGACCAAGCGCGAAGACGCCCCCATGGCCGGAGTGCCCATCAAGCGCGCGACGTTCTATATCAATCAGCTCTTGAAGAAGGGCTATAAAGTCGCGATCTGCGAGCAGCTCCAGGAGGCTCATGAGGCCAAGGGCTTGGTCGAGCGCGGCGTCGTGCGGATTATCACGCCGGGGACGGTCTTAGAAGAAGAGCTGCTAGAGCGCGGGCAGAACAATTATATCGCGGCCCTCTATGACGAAGACGAGCGCATCGGCTTGGCCTATGCCGATGTCTCCACGGGCGATTTTCGCGCCACCGAGCTTGCTTTTTCTGAGCTGCGCCACGAGCTGTTGCGCCTTAAACCCACCGAGATGGTGCTGCCCAAGGGCTTTTTGCAACGCTGGCCCCTCGAAGCGCCAGAGCTTCCCGCCGCCCGCAGCGAACGCGACCCCTTCGGCTTTCAGATAAAGACGCTGCTTCAGCGCTTCGGGCTGGTCTCCTTGGACGGTCTGGGGTTGACCGAACTTGCGGCGCGCAGCGCCGCCGGATTGCTCTCGTATCTGCAAGAGACCCAAAGAGACGCACTGCATCACTTGAGTCCCCCAAAGTTTTACGCGCTCTCCCAGCAGATGACCCTAGACGCGTTCACGCAACGCAACTTGGAGATCTTCGAGGAGCTGCGCACCAGCAGCTCCCAAGCGACGCTCTTCTCGGTGCTCAATCAGACCCTCACGAGCATGGGGGAACGCCTCTTGCGGCAATGGCTCTCGGCTCCTCTCTTAGATCGCACGGAGATCGAGCGTCGCCTCGACGCCGTAGAGTTCTTCTTCGAGCGCGGCTTGGAGCGCGGCGAGCTGCGCCAACTCCTGAAGCGTCTTGGTGATCTGGAGAGATTGGCGGGGCGTTTGGGCGCGGGACGCTCTACCCCCAGAGACCTGCTCGCGTTGCGCCAGTCTCTAGAGCATCTGCCGGAGCTGCGCAGACAACTGACAGAATGGGGTGAGCAAGAGGCGCCCGTGCTGCTGCGGCACGCCGCGCAGACGCTCGACTCCCTCTCACTAGAAGAGCTGAATCAATTGCTCAGTCGCGCCATTCGCGACGACGCCCCCCTCGAACTCAAAGAGGGCCATATCATCAAAGATGGCTTCTCGCCAGAACTTGACGAGCTTCACGCTCAGCAGAGGATCTATAAGCGCAAGATCCTAGAACTCGAAGCCCGCGAGCGCGAGCGCACTCAGATTCAGACGCTCAAAGTCGGCTTCAATACCGTCTTTGGGTATTATCTCGAAGTGAGCAAGGCCGCGGCCAAGCGCGTGCCTGCGGATTATCACAGAAAGCAGACGTTGGCCAACGCCGAGCGCTTTGTCACGCCCGAACTCAAAGAGTACGAAGAGAAGATTCTCTCGGCCGAAGAGCGCGCCAAGCGCCTGGAGTACGAACTCTTCTGTCAGGTGCGGGACCAAGCTGCTCAAAAGATCCGAGAGATTCAGCAATTCGCACAGATCGTAGCGCAGCTTGACCTGTGGAGCAGCTTGGCCGAAGTGGCGCAGCTCCATCGCTACACGCGCCCGCGCTTTACGGAGAGAAGAGCGATCTCGATTCGCGAGGGCCGACACCCCATCGTCGAACGCCTGCTCGCCAGCGGGCAGTTCGTCCCCAACGACCTTCACTTAAAAGAAGACGAGCATCTCGTGATCTTGACCGGACCTAACATGAGCGGCAAGAGCGTCTACTTAAGACAGATCGCGCTGATCGCTCTGATGGCGCAGATCGGGTCGTTCGTGCCGGCGACAGCCGCGGAGCTGCCGATTGTAGATAAGATCTTTGCGCGCGTTGGCGCCAGCGACATGCTCGCTTCGGGCTACAGCACCTTCATGGTCGAGATGCTCGAGACGGCTAATATCCTCAACAACGCGACCGAGCGCAGCTTGATTATCTTGGACGAGATGGGGCGGGGCACGAGCACGTTCGACGGTGTGAGCATCGCATGGGCAGTAGCCGAGCACTTGGCCACCCAGACCAAGGCCAAGACGCTCTTTGCGACCCACTATCACGAGCTGACGAAGCTGGCCGAGCGCGTGCCGGGGATCAAAAACATGAACGCGCTCGTCAAAGAGTACAGCAACCAAGTGATCTTTCTGCACCAGATAGCCGAAGGCGCTGCCGAGGGCAGCTACGGCGTGCACGTGGCGCGCATGGCCGGCCTGCCCAGCTCGGTGACCCAGAGGGCCGACGAGATCTTGCAGAAGATCTTACAGAACAATCCCCTCGATGCGATGGGAGAGCTTCGCAAGCGCGATCCCCGCTTTGTTCGACAGCTGGCGATCTTTCGAGCCGAGGAGCACCCCGTGCTCCAGCGGCTCAAAGAGATAGATATCAACAAGCTCAGCCCGCTGGAGGCTCTGGAAGTGTTGGCTCAGCTGAAGGCGCAGCTCTCTTGAGGTGAGGTGCTACGTCAGATAGCGTTGGGTGATCGGTTGTCGCCAGTCGCGCCCGAAGGCTCGTCGGGTGATCTTCGGCCCCACGGGCGCTTGCCGACGCTTGTACTCGCTCTGGGCTACTAATGCTGTCACACGGCGCACGGCTTCTTTAGGTATTTTCAGAGAGTCTGCGATCTGCTCGATGCTCTCGTTGCGCTCGATCAGCGCTTCGAGCACGCGATCGAGATCGCTATAGGGCAGGGGGAGATCGGCCTCGTCGGTCTGATGGGGGCGTAGCTCGGCGGTCGGCGCTCTGGTCAACGCCCTTGTGGGGATGACCGGGCTTTGCGAGTTGCGCCATCGCGCTAATCTATAGACGCGCGTCTTGGAGATATCTTTGAGCACGGCGAAGCCGCCGGCCAAGTCGCCGTAGAGCGTCGCGTAGCCCACCGAGAGTTCGCTCTTGTTCCCCGCGGTTAAGACGAGAGCGTTCAACTTATTAGAAAGAGCCATCCAGAGCAGAGCGCGCAGGCGCGCCTGTAGGTTCTCTTCGGTGGCGTCGGGGGGCGCGCCCGCGAAGATCGGCGCGAGCGTCTGAAGCGCTCGCTCGTAGAGCGCGTCTATCTCGAGCACAAATAATTTAATCTTGAGATTGCGCGCTAACTGCTGGACGATCTCGCGGCTCTCTTGCGAAGTCAGTCTCGAGGGGAGAAAGACCCCCATGACGTTCTCGGCGCCCAGCGCATCGGTCGCGATGGTCGCCACTAGCGAAGAATCGATGCCCCCTGACAGCCCAACCAAGGCGCGCTGAAAGCCGTTCTTTCTCAGATAGTCTCTCGTCGCTAAGACCAACGCGCGGTAGATCGCTTCGTCGTCGGGGAGCGTCGGCTCGATGCGGGCTGTTAATACGCGCTGGGGAGCGCGCAGCCCCTTTGACAAGCGTATCACCGTCACGCCCTTGCTTGGGCGCACGGTCTTTTGAGGCTGAAGCTCTAGATCGGCAATCAGCAAGTCTTCTTCAAAGGCTCTGGCCCGCGCGAGCAACTCCCCGTTGGCGTTATAGATGAGACTCTGTCCGTCGAAGATCAGTTCGTCTTGCCCGCCGATGAGATTGCAGAACGCGAGCGCGGTCTGCTCTTGGGTGGCGCGCGCGGAGAAGAGCGCTTCGCGCTGGCGCCCTTTTTCGATCTCGTAGGGCGACGCAGAAATATTCACAATCAGCTGCGCGCCGGCGTGCGCCAGCACGCTGACTGGCCCGCCCGGTCGCCATAAATCTTCGCAGATCGTCACGCCGAACGCGAGCTGCCCGTCGGTGAAGAGCAGAGCTTCGCTCCCCGGCGCGAAGTAGCGCAGCTCGTCGAAGACCCCGTAATTGGGCAAGAAGTGCTTGCGATAGATCCCTATCAGACGGCCCTCAGCGATCACGGCAGCGGAGTTATAAACAGAATTCTGATCTTCTTCGACGAAGCCCACAATCGCGATGAGATCGCGCACCTTGGGGACGATCTGCTGGAGCGCGTCAGAGCAAGCCCGGCGAAAATCCCGACGGAAGACGAGATCTTCTGGAGGATAGCCACAGAGGGTCAGCTCGGGAAAAGCAACGAGATCGAGATCGGCGGCGCGAGCGCGTTCTAAGTATTCTAGAACTTTTGCGCTGTTGCCGGAGAAATCTCCAACGGTCGTGTTGATCTGTGCCAGCCCTACGCGCACGCCCGATCAGCCTTTGCGAGGGTACAGCCCAAACAGCCCGCTGGGTTCCGGCTTGCGCTCCATGATGACCCCAGCGAGCTTTCGGATGTAAATCTCATTGGTCTCGTGCACAATAGCACGAGAGAGATGGCCCCCTACGGTCGAGCCATCTTCTAGGCCCAAAACGACATGACAGTGAATGTGCGATCTTCCGTCTCGGAGCGAGAAGTTCCCCTGAAGCGAGAGCAGTTCCGCCGGCCCTGCGATCTTGTGTTCTAGATATTCTTTGCCCGTCCAGAAGGCGAGCGTGACGTCTTTCAGCATCCCGATTCCGCCGATGATCACCCCGGCGGTGAGGTTCAACGAGCCGAGGGCTGCAAAGAAGTCTTCGCCCGTCTGCAAGCGCACAACGATCTCTGATTCGGTCTGCACAACGAACATTGGAGTGCTCCTAGCGGCTGCTCCAGAAATACCCGTTCATGAAGCCGATTCTCGTGACGGGCCAGACGCGCAGGAAAGGCTCGCCGATGAAATCTTTCTCGGGCACGAAGCCCCAATAGCGACTGTCGTAGCTGTTATGGGTATTATCACCGAGCACGAAATAATGCCCAGGGGGGACGGTCTGGATCTGGTCGCCCAACGGCCCACTCGAATAAGGACGATGAAACGCGGGGTCTTTGGGCTTCTCCCCGTTGATATAGACGCCGCACTCTTCTTCGGAGTACTGCTTGGTGAAGCAGTCTTTGATCTGGACGGTCTGGCCGCCCACAGCGATCAGTCTCTTAACCAAGCGATCGCAGCGGCCGTTTTCGCAGCGCCAGAAGACGATGATATCCCCCGGCTTGGGCCGGCGAAAGTGATACGTGAGCATATCCACAAAGAAGCTGTCGCCGGCCATGATCGTCGGCTCCATCGAGCCGGTGGGGACGTAGACGCGCGCGACGGCGTAATTCACCGTGAGAAACGTGATGCCAACGGCTACGCCCAAGACTTGGACCCAATCTAAGATATAATCGGCGCTGGGGGTTGTGGGGATGCCCAAGCGATTGAGAGCGCGGGCCACCCACGGTTTGGGTCTCTCCGGTTCTTCTGAGATGGTCACGCTGGGAGAGCCGCCGTCGGCGGGGGTCTCCGCGTTCTTGTCGTTGTCCAGCACGTTAGATGTCCTCCTGAATTGTCTTTGAGAATAGCAAGATCGTCGGCGTTCTGCAAGCCCGGATTCAGCACTGATCCGAGACCCGGCGTTGCTCGCTGGATTTGGCTCGCTGGGCGCGGGTCAGGCTAAGATGCCGATAGAGAAACGCCGCCAGCGACGAGATCGCCCCGCCGTAGATCACCGCGTAATAGCCTCCCCACGAGACGATCACGGCCCCCAGCAACGGCCCGATCACCATCGAGAGATTGAGAATCGACGTGAAGATCGCTGAGGCAGCGCCGGCGTCGCGATGGCCCTCGGTGGCCGCCCGCAGGCCGCCTACGTAGATCAGCGCCCACGAAATCCCCAAGAGAATCTGCGTGGGCAGGATCCACCAGAAATTGGGGGCCAGCGCGAACGTGACAAACGTGACGCCGGAGAGCAACAGCCCAAGGCGCAGCAGCCCGCTGCTCCACGCGTGATCGGTCATGTAGTACATGACCAAAAACTGCACGCCGCTGTTGATCGCCGAGATCACGCCGATCCAGAAATAATCGGCGCCCAGCTTGCTTAAAAAGAGCGGCCAATAGGCCCAGACCATGTGCGCCCCGGTATGCCGAATAAACACAGAGAGAAACGTCGAGCGCTGGCGCTGGAAGACCGTCCACAACGAGACAGGCGGTCGGCCATCGGGGTCGGGCGGGCGCACCGCAAAGCGCGCCGTCAACAGATACGCCAGAAAGAACAAGAGCGATGCAGCGATAAACGTCCCTTTGATCGTAAAATGCGTCGCAACGGTGCCGGAGAGGAGCGACCCTACGGTCCAGCCCAACGACCCAAAGGCTGAAAAGCGCCCCAGACGCTCTTTGGAAGCTTGCACGTGCGAGATGAGCGCGGCGGGATAGACCCCCAGCGTCAAGCCGTTGAGAACGCGCAAGACGACCAGCGAGCTAAAATCATACGCGAAGAACTGCAACGCCGTCGAGATCGCCGAGGCTAGTAGCCCAAAGACAATAAAGACGCGCGTGCCGTAGCGGTCGGCGGCGCGGCCGCAGATTAGATTCGCAACGACAACAGCGATCGAACTGGCAGCCGCTAACAGCCCAATCCCGACATCGTCGGCGTGGAGCTGCTGGGCATAGAGGGGGATAAACGTCCCGGCGATTGTCCCTGCGGTGGTAGCGAGGAAATTCGCAAGGCGTGCTCGGATGAATTTAGAGTCGGTCATTGCGGACGTATTATGCCGCAAAGCGTTCTGGAGCGCAAGCGTCGAGTCGCTTGGCTAGATCTCCAAAGCGAGAAGCACGATCCAGCCGTTGAAGTTATCGGGAGGCCCCTTCAGAGCGCGACCCTCTTGATCCCACGCGCCGTTATCAAACGTCAGCATGTAACCTACAGAGAACCTAAGGGCGACAGCAACAGAGGAGGCTCCGGGGAACTTGAAGATTGGGAGGCTCGCGCTGATGCCCGGGCCAAGAAGTAAGAACCAGCGCCCTAACGAAGCCGAAGCGGGGCTTTGCAGCGCTTCGTCGAAGCTGGTGGGGCGGTGATCCAGCACGGTGAGGGCAGCCACTCCGATCCCCAACCTGAGAGAGGCCCAGACTTCTAGGCGAGCTGGAAGCGCCTTGGAAAGCAGATACTCCAGCGTGCCTGCGCTCCCGCTCAAGACGAACCTGGAGAGCTTGTCGTCGCGCTTGGCCACGACGCTCCCCTGCCAACTGGAGAGCCTGAGGCTCCAGGCTCCCATCACTCCCGGTGGAATGATAAACCCTTCGCCTCCCCAGATGAAAAAATTCTCTTGCAGCTCAGGATATCCCCGGGTGCGCAGCGCGGCATTCAGTTCCGAGAGATCTGAGAAGAGCCATCCTACTGTTATTCTTGTGGGGATGCGCATCTCTTGTCCCAGCGCGTCGAACGTCCAGAGCAAGATCCCGAACAAGACCAGAACCAGACCGCGCGCCATCGTAAGACCTCCTTCGTATCAGAGATTGTCGATGCTGAACGGTTGGACAGGATCGGCGACCTCAAATCCAAAGACCTTCGAGTAGAAGTACAGCTCGGCTTCGAGCGACCGCTGGATCGTCTCGGCCTTGCGAAAGCCGTGCTGCTCCCCCTCAAACGCGATATACGCCACAGGAACGCCCTTCTTGCGCAACGCCTCGACCATCATCTCCGATTGACTGGGGGGGACGACTCGGTCTTCTAGGCCCTGAAAGAAGATCACGGGGCACGAGATCTGATGAGCAAAATGGATCGGTGAGCGTTGATAATACAGATCGCGCCGCTCAGGATACGGCCCAATTAAGCTTCTATTGTAGCGCGACTCGAACTTGTGCGTGTCTCTATCGAGGGCTTCCAGATCGCTTACGCCAAAGTAGCTCGCCCCCGCTGTGAAGAACTTTCTAAACGTAAGAGCGCACAGCGTCGTATACCCGCCGGCGCTGCCGCCCCGGATCGCCACGCGCTCGCCGTCTACAAGCCCTTGCTGTACTAAATACTTAGCAGCGTTGACACAGTCGTCAACGTCGACGATGCCCCACTGGCCCTTCAAGCGCTCACGGTACGCGCGCCCGTAGCCGGTGCTTCCCCCATAGTTGACGTCGACAACAGCGAAGCCGCGGCTCGTCCAGAACTGGATCTCCAACTTGAGCGTAGATGTTGTAGCGCTCGTCGGTCCGCCGTGACTGAGCACCAACAACGGGGGCTTCTCGCCGGGTGGGGCTTGAAAGTCTCTGTTCTTTGGGGGATAGAAGAACGCATAGGCGGTCTGGCCGCCCTCGGTGTGGAACTCGATGGGCTGCGCAAACGAGAGATACCCTTCGTCGAAGCTTAAGTCACTCGAGCGCCGCAGCACTTCATATCTCCGGGTTCTGAGATCAAGCCTGACAATCGAGAGCATCTCTGTGGGGGAGCCCCCGCGAAAGACCACAGAGTTAGCACTGGCGCGCACGTAGCTAATCTCTGTGTAGGGAGTTTCCATCTCTTGGAGCGTTTTGGTGACGGTGTCCAAGCGCGCCAAGCGCCACGTGCCGTTCTGAGTATACGCGCAGACGAGCTCGCGCTCCGAGACAAACCCATACGTCGACATCCCAAAGACCCACTGGGGCTGACCGAACTCGGCTTCTCTATCCGTGAGCGCTTCGACCCGGCGGCCGCGCCAGCGATAGAGGTTCCACCAGCCTGTGCGGTCCGAGACGAAATAGAGCGTGCTGTCGGGCGCCCATTCGGGTTGAAAGATGGACTCTGTTGGCCCGCCTGCGATCTTCTGGAAATTTTTGAGTGAGCCGTCGTGAGCGATCTCGGCGACCCACAGCTCTGTGCCGTCCCAGGGCATGTTTGGGTGATTCCAGGCCAGCCAAGCGAGCCGGGTGCCCTCGGGGCTGATTCTTGGAGACGCGTAGAAGTCGTTCCCGGAGACGAGCACCCTTCCCCCGTCGGGATCGCCGTCAAGGTTGACGCCGACGATCGTATTGACGGCCTCACGCCCAGCAATGGTGTGGTCTTCGCGCACGCAGATCAGGCGATTCCGGTGAGTATCTATCACAGCGTCGGCGTAGCGAAACGCTCTATCTGGGGTGATGGGCTGTGGAGCTGTGCTCGGTGTTTGGGCGTAGAGCCGTTGATCCTTGAAGTTTGAGAAGTAGACAGTGCCGTTATGAACTAAAAAGTCACCGCCGCCGTACTCGTGTACGGTGGTGCGGGCGTAGAACGGCGCGGGCGTGACATCGCGGACGGTGCCGTCGGGGGATCTTTTGACGATGACGTAGCGGCCGCCTTCGGCGGGGCGCGATTCAAGCCAATAGATGTCCTCGCCGTCGAGGACGACTTGCATGAGGCGCACCGCGCCACGGGCGATCACGTCTGCCGCGATCGGCGACTTCCATGAGCCGTAGGGAGCGATCTTCGGCATAAGCGTTTCACATCCCCAGCTTCTTGATCAGACGTTGCTTGTCAAACCCCACGATGAAATCCCCGTCAATCTCGATCACGGGGACGCTGGCCCGCCCCGTCCTCCGCACGATCTCCTCCATCTTCTGACGGTCTTTGGAGAGATCGCACTCGACAAACGCAACGCGATGCTGCTGCAGAAATTGCTTGGCTGCACTGCAAAAGTGACACGTCGGCGTGGTGTAGAGAATGACGGTCATAACTCCCCCCTCATCGAGGGGCTAGTCTACCCTCCGACCCGCGGCGTTGTCAACCCCACGCGACCCTCAGAGTTGCCAAGCTCGGTCTCTTTCCGTAAAATTTGAACGCTTTATGGTCGCCCTAGGCATCGAGACGAGCCACGAGCAGGGGAGCGTTGGCCTCGCTCAAGGGGAGAAGATCTTGGGGGAGGTGCTCTACTCCTCGACGCGGGGGCCGGGCGAGCTGCTCTTCGCCGCCATGGATCATCTGCTTCGCCTTCACCAGCTCCGACGAGACGGATTAGATCTGATCGCGGTAGCGTTGGGGCCGGGATCGTTCACCAGCCTCAGAATCGGCATGGCCGTCGCCAAGGGCTTGGCCCAGACGCTCCGGCGGCCGCTGGTGGGCGTCCCGACCGCCGAGGCGTACGCCGTCCAAGCAGCGTTCTGGCCTAAACCCATCTGTGTCGTTTTGAAAGACCGACGCGATCTGGTCTATCGGGTCTTCTACGCTCAACAGACTCCCCTGAGCGAAGCGCTCTCGCTCTCTATTGGCCGCTTGCAGACGGAGCTGAGCGCCAGGGCCGAGAAGATGCTCTGCATCGGTTCGGGAGCAGAAGCCCATCGCGCTGCGCTGGAGTCGGTTGCTATCGTCGCTCCCGCGGCGCTCAATCGGCCTTCGGGGGCGGTGATCGCTCACTTGGGGATCCGACGATTTCTCAGCGACCCGCGCGATCAAGTGTGGGAACTAGAGCCGTTATATGCTCAAGCGCCCTTTGCAGAGGGCGTACCGTCGAGACAGATCGAAAGGAGTCTTCTATGAAGGTGCTGGTCTGCATCAAGCGCGTCCCCGACACCGGAGGGGGCTTTCGGCTGACGGCTGACGGCAAGCGCGTAGATACGACGAATTTGGGATTTACGATCAGCCCGCACGAGGAGTGTGCGGTCGAAGAGGCGATTCGCATCATAGAGAAGCACGGCGGCAGCTCGACGGTGCTGACGTTGGGGCCGGCGGCCGCTCAAGAGCAGTTACGCGAAGCACTAGCGAAGGGCATCAACAACGCCATTCTGCTCGAGGCCGACGATTATGAGTCTTGGGACCCTAAAGCCGTCGCTCACGCGATCGCCGAGACCGTCAAGCCCATGGGATTCGATCTCTTGCTCTTTGGCAACGAATCGGCCGACGCTTGTAATTACCAAGTAGGCCTGCGCGTGGCGTATCTGTTAGATCTGCCGTGCGTCTCCGGGATCAAGGCGCTGGAGATCCAGAACGGCAAGGCGATTGCCAAGCGCGAAAGCTCGGAGGGCTGGGAGGTCTATGAAGTGTCGCTGCCCGCGGTCTTTACGGTAAAAGAGGGGATCAACGTGCCGCGACACCCCAGTCTGCGGGGGATCATGGCCGCCAAGAAGATCCCCATCGAGCAGAGAAAGCCCGCGCGAGGCGATTCCCCGATCGCGCGTAGGAGATTGAAGAAGCCGCAAGAGGGGCGCCAGCTCGAGATATTGGGCCAAGGCGTAGAAGCCGTTGGGAAGGTCGTGGCGAAGCTGCGCGAACTGGGGGCGATCTAAAATGATCTTTGTCTTGGTAGAGACAGCGAATCAGAGGCTGACGGAGCCGTCTTTGGAGGCGCTGACAGCGGCGCGCGATCTGGCGCAAAAGCTCAACGATGCGACAGAAGCGCTGCTCGTCGGCAGCGGCGTGCGCGCTCTGGCGCCGACGCTGAAGGGGGTTCGGAGCGTGAGCGTCGTCGAAGACCCAAGACTCACGGGCTATATCCCCGAGGCGTTTGCCAAGGTCGCCGCCGAAGCGATCCAGAAGAAAAGACCAACGATCGTGCTGGCGCCGGGCACCGAGACGGGCAACGATTGGCTGGCGCGGATCGCCGCGCGGCTCGATCTGAGCTTGGCCACCGGCTGCACCGAATTTTTCGTTGAGAACGGCGAACTCCTAGGCGTGACGCGCACCAACTGGGGCGGTTCGCTCCTGGAAGAGATCGAGATCTTGAGCCGCCCCCAGTTGCTGACGTTGCAACCCCACGCGGTCGCGGCTCAGCCCTTGGCTGGGGCGGAGCCGAGCGTAGAGGCGCTCACCGTGACGCTTGAAGATCGAGACTTTCGCGTCCGAATGAAAGAACTGGTGCGCAAAGAGAAGAAGGGCATCTCGCTGACCGAAGCGAAGGTCGTCATTGGGGGAGGGCGCGGCTTGGGCAGCGCCGAGGCCTTCAAGATGCTCGAAGAGCTTGCGAGCCTGCTCAACAACGCAGCCGTCGGGGCGACCCGCGTGGCCACCAGCAACAATTGGCGCCCGCACTCCGATCAGATCGGCCAAACGGGAACACAGATCGCTCCGGATCTCTATATCGCCGTGGGGGTCTCCGGGGCGATCCAGCACATGGTCGGCTGCAAAAATTCGAAAAAGATCTTGGCGATCAACAAAGACCCCGAAGCGCCGATCTTCCAAAGGGCTGACTACGGCGTCATCGGCGATCTCCATCAGATCGTCCCGGCGCTGATCGCCGAGATCAAGAAGCTGAAGGGGGCTTAGTCACGAAAAATTCACCCTCTGATCTATTGACAAGCGACCGATCAGCTCCTAGAATAGCATCGTCGGGGGCGCCGCCGCGCGCCCTCGTGCAAACAAAATGGTAAGGAGGCTCAAGCTCATGCACCACCGAGGGCAGGTCTATTGGGGTATACTTTCTGTAACGGTTCTATTATTATGGGCAAGCAGCTTAGCGCTCTGGGGGCAGGCCAATCTCCCCGATCTCGCGGTGAAAGAGGTTCGTATTTCACCTCCAGATCTCGAAGAGGGCGATAGCGCCCAAGTGCGCACGGTCATCGTCAACCAAGGCCGCGGCGACGCCCTCGGCCCGTTCGATATCTTAGTAGAACTCAACGGCCGCGAGATCGGCTATCGCTCGGTCTTTGAACTCAAAGCGCAACAGACCGTGGAGCTGCGCATCCCGTGGCGAGCCGTTGCCGGAGAGCACCGCGTGACCGTCTACGTAGATACGCCTTTTGGGCGCGTGCGCGAAGCCAACGAATCCAACAATACCGGCACGCTCGCCTTCAAAGTCGCGCCGCCTTCAGCGGTGCGCGCGCTCACCTTGGACACCGTGAAAGTCTTTACGCGCGCGCTCGACGAATCCGGCCAAGCCCTCAAATTCCAACTGACGGACAACGTCTTCAGCTCGATTGACAACGCCAACCGCGCCATCCAAGCCAGTGCAGCCGCCCTTCGGGAAGCCCCCACAGAATTGCAGTTCGTGCGCAGCTTCTTCGCCCCAGCGTGGCTGAGCGCCCAGACCCAATCCCGCCAAGCCGACGATATCGCCGCGCTCTTTAGCACACTGTCTGATTCGCTGGTGCGCATCGGGGGGACGCTCAGCATCGGGAACTTTGAGGGCGTCTTAGAGAACGCCCAAGTCTTTCGTAAGAATTTTGCCGATCTGGCCAGCCGTCAGATCGAAGTGACGCCCTTCCAGCCGCTGACGCCGGCGCTGGAGCAGTTCGACCGCGTGATTCTGTTAGCGACGGAGCTGAGAAATCTCCTGCGGGGGGCGCAGGGGCGGCCGCAGCTCGAAGTCGCGATGGAGCTGTTCACCGCGTTCACCAAGTTCGGCGAGCTGCTGCGCCTCTCTGCTCAACGGATCTTAACGCAAGCCCAAGAGCAGCGCGCGCGCTTCAGCGACGGAGATGGGCAACCTCTTGGCACGGTCTATATCGCTGGCAAGCCCCTGCTGATCGAGATACCCGGTGCTCATCAGCTCAGCTTGGAACTCTACACCGCTAGCGCTTCCCCGACGTTGGTGCACACCCACTACGGGCCAGGCCCATCGCTCCAATGGAACGGGACGAACGGAGAGGCAGCCCCTCTGCCGCCGGGGGTCTATCTCTATCGGCTCCTGGGGCAGACCGACGCGGGCGTGATCTGTGTAGAGCTGGGGCGCTTGCGCGTCTCCCAAGGGAACGATACCGGCGAAGACGAATGAGCCTACGAACTCTCTTGCTCGCGCTGTTGGGATGTGGGATATGGGCATGGGGGGGCTGGGCTGCCCCCGCGGCGCAGGTGCAGCTTAGCTCCTCGGAGTTTTCGATCTCCCTCGCTGAGGGAGCAGAAGAGATCGAGAGCTTGCAGTTCCAAGTTTTTGATCTCTCTGGGAGGCGCATCTTCAACAGCGGCACTCTTTTAGGGGTTGCTTATTACAAATGGTACTTCCATCGCAACGATCGGCAGTTGATCTCCAACGGGGTCTATCTCTATCTGCTCACGACGCGGGTGGGGAGGGCGACTTATACGATGGTGGGCAAGCTCGTCGTGCGGCGCTGAGAGCTATTGACTTTTCTCTCTCTTATTCTATAATGAAAACGAGAGATCTTCCCAAGACCGTTGGCGAGGTGGGATGGACGAGTATTCTGTAGAGCTGCGAGGGGTCTCCAAGCGCTTTGGCGCGACGACCGTCTTGGATCACGTCTCGCTTCAGGTTCAGAAAGGGGAGTTCTTTTCGCTGCTGGGGCCGAGTGGCTGCGGCAAGACGACCACCCTGCGCATCATCGCGGGCTTTGAACACCCCGACAGCGGTGAGCTGCTCATCAACGGCCAGCCCGCCTTGCATATCCCCCCCCACGAACGCGATATCAATCTGGTCTTTCAGCACTATGCGCTCTTCCCCCATCTGACCGTAGCGCGCAACGTTGCTTTTGGGTTGGAGATGCAGCGCCGTCCCCGCGCGGAGATCCAGCGTCGGGTCGCCGAAGCTTTAGAATTAGTGCGCCTGACGGGCTTGGAGGATCGCTACCCCAAGCAGCTCTCTGGTGGGCAGCAACAGCGCGTCGCGCTCGCCCGCGCCCTGGTCACTCACCCGTCGGTCCTGTTGCTCGACGAGCCTCTAGGGGCGCTCGACCAAAAATTGCGCCAAGAGATGCAGCTAGAACTGAAACGGCTGCAACGCCAGCTCCAAATTACTTTTATCTACGTGACCCACGATCAAGAAGAGGCCCTGGCGCTCTCGGACCGAATCGCCGTGATGCATCGCGGGCGTGTCTTGCAGGTGGGCACGCCCGAGGAGATCTACGAACACCCGGCGACGCGCTTTGTCGCCGAGTTCATCGGCGAGAGCAATCTGTTGGAAGGGGAGGTGGTTCATGTGGTGGGGGAGCGGGCGTTAGTCAAGATCGGCGCGCTCCAGACGAACGTCTTCAGCCGGCGGTGTCTGAAGGTTGGCCAGCGCGTCACGCTGGCGCTGCGTCCCGAGGCGATCTCCCTTGAACCCGCTCCCCTCCAGCGCCCCAGGGGGGAGGCGCTGCGGGAAAGGGGCGTTGAGAACGGCCAATGGGTCGGCCAGATCGAAGAGCTGATCTACTGCGGCAAGGAGACGCGCTATCGGGTGCGTCTGGGGTCGCAGATGGTGCTCACGGTGCGCGGTCCTCATGGGCTGCGGCTCGGCGAGAGCGTCTATCTCGGGTGGAGTCCGCACGATATCCATTCCATCGGTGCCATCGGCAGCGAAGACGATGCGCTCTAACGCCCTAGGCCCTAAGCTCCTCCTCCCCGGTCTGTTATGGCTGCTCGTCTTTGTTGTGCTCCCTCTGCTGATCATGGTCTCGATCAGCTTTGCGCGTCGTCTTCCAGGGGGGCTGATCGAGTGGACATTCACTCTAGAAAACTACGCTCGCGCCCTCGATGCGCTCTATCTTGTCGGCCCGGTTGCGAACTCCCTTTGGCTGGCAGCGCTCACGACCGTCGGTTGTTTTGTGCTGGGCTATCCGCTGGCGTACTATATCGCGCGGCGTCCGCCGCGCTGGCGCGCGCTCTTGCTCTTCTTGGTCGTTCTGCCCTTTCTCACCAACTTTTTGGTGCGCATCTACGCTTGGTTTATCTTGCTGCGGCCAGAGGGTTGGATCGCGGCTTTGGTGAAGCCCTTTGGGGTCGAGATGGCGTTATTGGGGTCTCCGTGGGGGGTGCTGATCGGGTTGGTCTATGGCTATCTGCCGTTTATGGTGCTGCCTTTGTATGCAACGCTGGAGAAGCTCGACTTCACGCTCGTAGAAGCTGCGCACGATCTGGGGGCGACGCGCTGGCAGAGCTTCTGGCGCGTGATTTTTCCGTTGAGTCGTCCGGGGGTGATCGCCGGAGCGATCTTGGTCTTCATTCCTGTCTTGGGGGAGTTTCTGGCGCCCAAGCTGTTGGGGGGAGGCAAGGTCCCAATGATCGGGATAACGATAGAAGAGCAGTTTCTAGGGCGGGTGCAGAACTGGCCATTGGGGGCGGCAATGGCAGTTGGGCTGATGCTGCTGGTCTCGTTGGTCTTGGTGAGGTATTTCAAGCAGCTCAAGGAGGCGCGATGGGTGAGCTAGCCGCCCTCTCCCTTTCAGGGAGAGGGCGAGGGTGAGGGTATTTTCATGAGCGTTAGAAGACTGTGATCTGAAACTATGCGCAAGCTCGATCGTTGGATAGATCTCTGCATCAAGATAGATGCGATCTTTGTCTATCTCTTTCTCTATCTGCCCATTTTTGTTTTGGTGCTCTACAGTTTCAGCGCGGGGCGCTATGCGCTGGTCTGGGGCGGGTTCTCTCTGGAGACGTATCAAAAAGTGCTGCGTGACCCAGAGGTGGCGCAAGCGCTGGGCAACAGCGTCGCTGTCGCGCTGAGCGCCACGCTGGTAGCGACGGTTTTGGGGACGCTCTTGGCGATTGCGTTGGAGCGCTATCGGTTTCGTGGGCAGACGCTGGTTGAGAGCGTCAGCTATCTGCCCATTCTCATCCCGGAGATCGTGATGGCCGTGGGCTTGTTGCTCTTCTTTGCTCAGTTTTTTCGGCCCGCTTTGGGGCTGGTGGGCCTCGAGCTTGGGCCGTTCCCCAGTGTGATGGCGGGGCATGTCGCTTTCGGTCTTTCGTATGTGATGGTGGTCGTCCGTGCTCGATTGCAGCACATGGACCGTTCTCTGGAAGAGGCCGCGTTGGATTTGGGAGCACGCCCTTGGCAGGTCTTTTACAGAGTCACGTTGCCGATGCTCGCTCCAGCGATCTTGAGCGGAGCGTTGCTGGCGTTCACGCTCTCGCTCGACGATTTTTACATCACGTATTTTTCGACCGCGGGGGGCACGGGCTTTCAGACGTTGCCCCTCTATATTTATTTTCTTCAGGGGCGTGCGGGCATCCCGCCGCAAGTCAACGCGGTCGCGGCGCTGATGCTGTTAGTATCTCTGAGTTTAATCGCGCTCTCGCTGTGGATGCAGCGGCGCGGGGGGTAGGTAGTTGTCGGCTTGACACGCCCCGCCCTTGCAGCTATGATCAGCCCGTGAACGCGCTATGCGCGGGGAAGACGCTGAAAGACTAGCCCGCGACTTCTTGCGCCAACAAGGGTACGAGATCATCGCGGAACGCTATCGCTGGCGCGGCGGCGAGATAGATCTCATCGCCCGCGACGGCAATTTTCTAGTCTTCATCGAAGTCCGCTCGCGCTCGCGAGAACTCTTCGGGCTGCCCGAAGAGACCGTCACTCTCCGAAAGCAGCGCAAGATCCTCCTCACAGCGCAGCACTATCTCGCCCGCCATCCCACCCCGCTGCCCGTGCGCTTCGACGTGGTCGCCATCTCCGGGGGACACTTAAGACTCTACAAAGATGCCTTCCAAGAACGCGAGACTTGACCCCCTCACGCGCCCTCTCTTACAATAGCCCCAAGGAGGTTTACGAATGAAAAACTGTGTAAGAGCGCTGATCGTTCTTATGGGGTTCGCTATGGCCATGCCCGTCGCTGCTCAGAATCTCACTCCCGTCTTCGAGCAGAACAGCGTGGACGGCTACTTGCTCGGCGCGCAGGGGAGCTTCAAGCTCTTTCAGTTTTTGGAACCGTCGCTAGCGCTGGCCTACGGCCTGCAAAGCCAGAAGATTCGCTACCAAGCCGGTCTAACGGTATGGGAGGTCAAACTCTCCCTGCTCGATTGGCCGGGGACGCCGGTGCTGGGGCGCGTGGGGCAGTCGGGCCTCCAAGTGACTCACAAAAGCTCAAGATCGCTCGGAACGCTCCTCGACGTGGAGATTCAACAGTACGAAAACAGCGTCACTCTCTTCTTCGGCACGCTCTGGCCCTGGGTGCCCAACGAGCTTCCCCCAGATATTCTGTATCTCTCGCTGAGTTCGGCGCAGCGCTTCGCTCTGCCCTTTGGGATCACGCTCAACGTGAACAGCCGCACCCTCTACGGCTGGTGGCGTCTGGGGGTCTTGCCGTTGAGCTTTCAGTACACCCAGAGCCATCTGGAGCTGAAACGCGATCTTCTATCGGTGAGCTTCGGCTTCGGCACGCTCCAGAACGAGGGCCGTTTGCCAGACTTCGAGTTCGTCCAGAGCGTCAAGGGGGAGACAGAAACTATCAAGGGCGAGCAGTTCTGGGCCTTGCGCTTTGAGCGCCGCTTCGAGATGATAAGAGTGCCGTTGGGATTACCCCCGTTGCCGGTGATCAACAAGCCGCTCTTCGAGAGCTTCTTCATAGAGGGCGCGGTCTTCGTGCAGCTCAGCACCACGAAGACGGCTCTGCGCGAAAAGCCAGAAGAGACAGAAGAAGCAGAGCGCTGCGCACGATGTATCGTCCCGATGGCGAATCTGCTCTCGTGGGGGCTGAGCGCCATTCTCTCGCTGGACGGCTTGAAGTTTCGTTTAGATATTGTCTTCAAGCGCGACGGGGAGTACCGTCTGCTCTTTGGCTCGTGATATTCACCCTCACCCTTTCCCTCTCCCTAAGAGGGAGAGGGTGAGAGTAACCTAAGGAGGATTTCTATGCTTTGTTCTAGATTCTTTGAATCACGGAAGACACGGGAGAACAGAGAGAGCACGGAAAGAAACTTCCGTGTGTGCTATGTGATTTCCGTGATTCTCAGTCTCTTGCTGTCTGTCTCTTCTGCTCACGCTCAGATCATGGTCTTCGATCCTGCGCTGCGCTGGCATCAGCTAGAGACGCCGCACTTTGATATCGTCTATCACCAAGGGCTAGAAAAGATCGCGCAAGAGTCGGCCGTCATCGCCGAGGAGTCTTATGAGATTATCCAAAAAGAGTTCGGGCGCGCGCCCGCGAGCAAAATCTATATCGTGATCTTTGATGTGATGGACGGCATCGTCGGCTCGGCGACGACGATCCCCCAAAATACGATCTATATCGGCCCGGCGCAGCTGCGCTTGGCCGATTGGGCCAACGTGCGCCTAGACAGTTGGATCAGAGTGCTCGTCTATCACGAGCTGGTGCACATTATGGACCTCGAGATCGCCAGCGGCTGGAACGCGCTCTTACGCAGAATCTTTGGGAATATCATCATGCCCAACTTCGGCAAGCCCATTCCGTTTATAGAGGGGCTGGCCGTCTATGAAAAATACAAGCACTTGGGCGAGTCGCGCCTCAACGATGCCAATACGCTAATGATGGTGCGGCAGATGGTCTTGGACAATAAAATCCCGCGCTGGGATGAGATCTCGGGGTACTATAACCGTCAGAGCTGGCCCCCAGCCGGGCTGCTCGTCTATAACTTCGGCGCGTGGTTCTTGCTCTATCTCGAAGAGACCTACGGCTCCGATACGCTCAAACGATTCAACGACGTGAACTCTGCAGAACTGCTGAATCTGTTGTTTATGACCGGCTTTGGCGCGAACTTCAACTCGGTCTTAGAGAGGGTCGTCAAAGATTCTGCCGATAAAGTCTATGCGGGGTTTCAGCGCTGGCTGCACCAGAGATTTTCTGAAGAGATTCGCGCGATCACCCAAGAGGGCCTGACGAGCAGCCTGCGCCTGACGCGCTGGGGCTGGGGGACGGGACAGCCCAGTTGGTCGCCCGACGGAAGGGAGATCGTCTATCGGCACGGCGGGCCGGGACGCAACGGCTTGCGAGTGATAGACGCGCACGGCCAGCGCGACCGCGAAATCCTCTTCGGGCCGATGCAGCTCCCCAGCTTCTCCCCCGATGGAAAATCTGTGCTCTTCAGCAAACTCGACTATAACGGGCTGTTCTACGCCCACAGCGATCTCTATCTCTACGACTTAGAGAAGAAGAGCGAGCGGCGGCTGACTCGCGGCGCGCGCGCGTATGTCGCGGCTTTTGCTCCCGACGGCCAGACGATCTACTTTGCGCATCACATCGGGCGCGACGCCAGCACCGCGATCTCCAAGCTCGATCTCCCCTCCGGGAAGATCACGCCCGTCCAAGAGTTCCCCGACAACAGCGTCACCGTGCACTCGCTGGCCGTCTCTCCCGACGGCCAGAGACTCGCGCTCTCGCTCTGGCGGCGCGGCGGGTATCAAGATATTTATCTGCTAGACCTCTCCAGCTCCTCTCTTCAACCCATCACCCAAGACAAGGCCGAAGACCTAGACCCAACGTTCTCCCCCGACGGAGAGTATCTGCTCTTCAGTTCCGATCGGGGCAGTTATCGCGTCACCAATCTCTATGCGTACAAGCTCCGCGATGGCTCGTTCTATCGGGTCACCAATCTCTTGACGGGCGCCTTCGATCCCGCCGTCTCCCCCGATGGAAGCTCTATCGTATTTACGGGCTACGGCAGCGACGGGTACGATCTCCACAAGATGCCCTTCGACCCTCAAGCGTGGAAGCCCGTCTCGATCTCCTCCGAGACGATCCCGGCGTGGGCGGGCTTCCCCAAGACGGATTACCCCATCAAGCCCTACAGCGTCCTGCCGTCGCTCTGGCCCAAGCTCTGGCTCCCCTTCGGCGATGGGAGCACGCTGGGTCTTGTCACGATGGGCCGAGACGCGCTGAGCAAGTACAACTATCAACTGATGACGGGGTGGGATTTCACCAAGAGCAAGCTCATCTACTCGTTTGATCTTATCGTGGCGCGTTTCTTGCCCGTGCTCACGCTCTCGGTGCGCGAGGGCCGCGACGACCGAGCTTATGCGTTGGGAGCGATCCTGCCTCTGGAGCAGAGTCTCTTTCGCACTCAGATAGCCACAGCCAACTACCAGCGCATCGAATATCTAGAGAAAGCCCGCACCAAAGAGATCTACATCGGGCAATATCTCTATCAATCGGTGAGTGGGTCTGATCTTTGGCGTGACAGCTTGGGGGTCTCTCTTCAGGGACATCTCGAGCTGCCCAGCGATGCCCCGCCTCTGCGCAAGCTGATACTCTCCCTGCAAGAGACGCTGCGATTGCCGGTGCGCGAGACGCACACGCTTGCGCTCAGGCTCTCGGCGGGCTGGAGCGATGCGGAAAAACCCGAAGAGGGGTTCTCGCTGGGGGGCGGCTATGGGGCGTTTGCCGTGCGCGGCTTTGAGAGAGAGTTAGCCAAGGGCAAGCAGATACTCACCGCGAGCATCGGCTACAGTTTCCCGTTGGTGAACATCGAGCGCGGGGTGGGGTACTGGCCGGTCTTTTTGGACGAGCTGCGCGGGAGCGTCTTTGTGGACGCGGGCTTGGCGGGTGAGCAATTAGACGTCAATGAGCTGAAGATCGGCTTCGGCGCGGAGATCGGCGTGCAATTGACGACGGGCTATTTCTTCGGTTGGGCGTTGCGGTTAGGGATCGCGCAGGGAGTAGGAGAGCCAAGTCCCAAGCTTTATCTGTCGGCAGGATGGTGAGAAGAGCTGCTGGATTACGAGCAAGCTCGATTTGAGGCTCAGATCTCTCCCCAATTCGTCCCGATGTGCGTTTCGACCTTCAGGGGCACGCGAAGCGGAAACGCCCTCTCCATCGTCTGTTGGATGAGGTGGGCCGCACGTGCGGCGTGCTGGGCGTCGGCCTCAAAGATCAGCTCGTCATGGATCTGTAAGAGCATCTGGGCTTGGATATGGCCCGATGCGATCTTTTCATAGACGCGGATCATCGCAAGCTTCATGATGTCGCTGGCGCTCCCCTGCACCGGAAAGTTGATCGCCTCGCGCTGCGTCTGCGCCGATAGCTCCACAAAATAGCGCCGACGCCCCAACAGCGTCTCCAGATAGCGCTGCTCCCTGGCTTGCTGTACGGTGCGCTCCATGTACGCCTTCACGCCGGGATATTTTTCAAAATAGCTCTTCACGAACCGATCGGCTTCTCTTCGGGGAATCCCCGTGCGCTGCGCCAGCCCATACCCCGTCATTCCGTAAGACAGCCCGAAATTGATCATCTTCGCGATGCGGCGCTGCTGCGCGTTGACGCTCTCTAGCGGGATGTTAAAGATCGTCGCGGCGGTGCGCGCGTGCACGTCTTCGTCGCGCTCGAACGCCTCGACCAGCCCTTCATCGCCCGACAGATGCGCCAAGATTCTCAATTCGATCTGGGAGTAGTCGGCTCCGATGAGCACCCTCCCCGGCGGCGCGACGAACGCTTTGCGGATCTGTCCGCCCAGCTCGCTGCGCACCGGAATATTCTGCAGATTCGGCTCGGTCGAGCTTAATCTGCCCGTCACGGTGACGTGCTGCTGAAACGTCGTGTGCACCCGACCTGTCTGGGGATTGATATATTCCGGGAGTTTTTTCACATACGTGCTCAAGAGCTTCTCCAGCTCGCGGTACGCTAGCAGTTTTTCTGGGAGCGGGTGGAGTCCAGCGAGTTCTTGTAGCACATACGCATCGGTAGACGGGCCGGTCTTGGTCTTGCGCAGCACGGGAAGTTTCAGCTTTTCAAAGAGCACGTAGGCGACTTGCTTGGGGGAGTTAGGGTTAAAGTCTTGTCCAGCCAAGCGAAAGATGTCTTGCAAGAGCTGGGTCGCAAGGGTCTCTAGCTCTTTGGCCTGCTCGCGCAAGACCTCTCTGTCTAAGAGAATCCCGTTCAGCTCCATCTCGACGAGCACAGAGATCAGGGGCAACTCGATCTCGTAGAAGAGTTTCTCTTGGTCTCGGGAGCGCAGCTCTGGGAGCATCTTCTCTTTGAGTCTGATCACGGCTTCCGCGTCGGCGACGGAGTAACGAGCCGCTTGCTCTACGGGCACCATATCCATTCTTTCAGCCCCAAGCTCAGAGAAATTCATCACACTGTGCCCCAGATAGCGTTGCGCGAGTTCGTTCAGATCTTTGCGGCCCTCTGGGTCGAGCAAGTACGCCGCGAGCATCGAGTCAAAGACTATATTCTTTATACTGATCCCCAAGCGCTTGAGGATCTTCGCGTCGTATTTGAGGTTCTGCCCGATGATGGGTTTGGTCTCCAGCGGCGCTTTCAGTCTCTTGATGACGAGATCGCGCGGGAGCTGCGGTGGCGCGCCGAGATAGCTGTGAGCAAGGGGGATATAAAAACCCGAGTTCGGCTCAACGGCTAGCGAGATTCCGACAAGCTCCGCGGTCATCGCGTCTTCGCTGGTGGTCTCGGTGTCGAGGGAGATCTCTGGGGCGTCTTTGAGTTTCTCAAGCAGCGCATCGAGCTGGCTTTCGGTGATCACGACCTCTACGGCAAGCTCAGCAGGCTTCGCCTGCGCTGTTGGCCGTGCCGCCTCTGGCGGCACGATGGAGAGTCCAGACGAAGTCTGGAGCAAGCTGCGAAACTCCAGCTCTTCGAGCAGCGCCCGCAATCGCTCAGAGTCCGGCGGCTGTGCCCGACACTCTTCTAAAGAGACCTCCAACGGCGGCGGCTTGAGCCGTACCAACTCCCGACTGAGCAGCGCTTGGTCTCTATAATTTTTCAGTCTTTCGCTGAGCTTCTTCGGCTCGATCTTATCTAAATTCTCTAAGAGCGCATCGAGCGAGCCAAATTCTCTCAAGAGCTTCTGGGCGGTCTTCTCGCCGATCCCCGGCACCCCCGGCACGTTATCCGAGCTGTCCCCCACCAACGCAAGAAAGTCCAGCACTTGATCGGGGGGCACACCCAGATATTCCCGCACCCCTTCAGCGTCGAGAATCTTGAAGTCCCTAGTGACGTCGCGTCCTGGTTTG
Organism: Candidatus Bipolaricaulota bacterium; assembly: GCA_025061735.1. Taxonomy (GTDB): domain Bacteria; phylum Bipolaricaulota; class Bipolaricaulia; order RBG-16-55-9; family DRXL01; genus SKYB132. The sequence continues at coordinate 72,482 of JANXAU010000040.1, read as the reverse complement.
AGCACGCGCACGCTATCGCCAACCAATTGCAAGAGATCTTTATCGCTACTGACGATCAAGATCTCTAAGCCTTGGGCTTGGGCTTTTGCTACCAGCGCCGCGATGATGTCGTCGGCTTCATAGCCGGGTTGCTCGAATCGCTTCAGTCTGAGGGCTTCTGTTAGCTCTTTAATTTTGGGAATCTGGGTGGCGAGGGCCTCGTCCATCGCTGGGCGATGGGCTTTGTATTCTGAAAATTTCTCGTGCCGGTGGGTCGGCCCGCGACTGTCGAACGCGACGGCGATATACTGTGATGGGTACTCTCTTAACAGCATCAAGACGGTGCGAGCGTAGCCGTAAATGGCGCCGGTGGGCAAGCCAGTGCTTGTCTTCAGCTCGCCCATGACGTGAAACGCCGGGTAGATGAGCGAGCTGGCGTCAATGAGCAAGATGCGCTCGGCCATACTCTAAGCTTACTCCGAACTCTAGAGAGCCGTCAAATTGCTCAGCAGCTCTCTCTGCAAGCTTGCACTCAGCTTCCCCTAGCGCTATGATAAGTCTTATGCGCGCTTGGCTCTGGCTCAAGATCGCTGTCTTTGTAGCACTAGGTATCGCAATGGGGATCGGCCTATTCACGTTCATCTACGCGCGCGGAGGGTCTTATCTCTCCGACGACCCCAAAGCCTGCGTCAATTGTCATATCATGAACGACGTCTATAACTCCTGGTCGCGCTCTAGCCATCAGGCCGTCGCTACGTGCAATGCCTGTCACGTGCCGCACGATCTGGTGGGCAAATGGCTCTCCAAAGCGCGCAACGGCTTCCATCACTCCGTAGCGTTCACGTTGCAAAATTTTCCCGAACCCATTCGGCTGACCGAGGGCAATCGTCAATTGCTACAATTGAACTGTATCGAGTGCCATCAGACGATCGTCAGCGAGATCGTCCACGAGGCGAACTTCGACCGAGCGTGCTTTGAGTGTCATCGCGGGGTAGGACATGGGCCGTAGCTGTCCCAGAGCGAAGAGTCTGGATTCTTCGCTGCGCTAAGTAAAGATACTGACAAGGAGGTAGCGATGAAGCGCATCTTGTTATGGAGCGTGCTCTTCGTGCTGATCGTAGGCGTGACTGCAGCGGTGACAGCGCTCTTGGTCAACATCATGGAGCGCAAGCGCGAAGGGGAAGAAGCAGTGCGACGCTTGATCGAGATCGCCCAGAACGAGCCGGACCCGTCGGTGTGGGGGCAGAATTGGCCCCGACAGTACGCAGGCTATCTGCGCACACGCGAGTCCACTGAGCGCACCAAGTACGGCGGCTCGGTGCCCTATCAGAAGCTCGACGAGAATCCCAGACTGAAGAGGCTCTTCGCCGGAAACCCCTTCTCGGTGGACTACAAAGAAGATCGCGGCCACGCGTGGTCGTTGGCAGACGTGAAGGAGACCCTGCGCGAACCCAAAGCCGGGACGTGCATGACGTGTAAGAGCGGCAACGTCTCGCAGTTCTTAGAAGAGGCCGGCAGCCCGGCGCGGTTCTACGCGACGCCCTTTGCGGAATGGGCCGCGAAGGCCCAGCACGGCGTCTCGTGCGTAGACTGTCACGACTCTAAGACGATGAACTTGAGAATCTCGCGCCCGGCGTTTCTCGAAGCGATGCAGCGCCGCGGGATAGACCTCTCCCAAGCGACGCGCCAAGAGATGCGCACCTTCGTCTGCGCTCAGTGCCACGTCGAGTACTACTTCCGCGGCGACGGAAAATATCTGGTCTTCCCATGGGACAAGGGCTTTACTGTGGATGACATCGAGAAGTTCTACGACGAGTACGGCTTTCGAGACTTTGTGCACGCCGAGACGGGCGCGCCTATTTTGAAGATGCAGCATCCCGAATTTGAGCTATTTACTACGGGGATTCACTACCAAGCGGGGGTCTCGTGCGCCGATTGTCACATGCCCTACAAGCGCGAGGGTGCTATCAAAATTAGCGATCACTGGGTGCGCAGCCCATTACTGAACATTGCCGGCTCGTGCATGACGTGTCATCGGACTTCGGAGCAGGAGCTGCGCGCGCGTGTCGAGCGGATTCAAGATCGAACGTATAGTCTGATGGTGCGCGCCGAAGAGGCGATCATCTCTGCTATAGATGCGATCAAGGCCGCCAAAGAAGCGGGAGCGAGCGACGAAGCGTTGCAAGAAGCCCGGCTCTTGCACCGCAAGGCGCAGATGCGTTGGGACTTCATCTCGGCAGAGAACAGCATGGGCTTTCACAGTCCCCAAGAAGCAGCGCGCATCTTGGGCGAGGCGATAGACTACGCGCGCCAAGCCGAGCTGGCAGCGCTGCGAGCCAAGCCATGAAGAACTCGCTCAAAGAGCGCCTATACAAAGGCGAAACGCTCTTCGGCGCTTTCTCGACCATTCACTCCGCAACGCTCATCGAGCTGTTGGGTCTGTTGGGCTTAGACTTTGTCATCCTCGATGGGGAGCATTCGGGGCTGACGCCCGAACGCGCTGAAGACCTCTATCGCGCCGCTGAGCTGCGCCAGCTCGCGTGCGTCACCCGCATCGGCGAGCACCATCCCCAAGTGATTCAGAAATACTTAGAAAGCGGCGCGCTCAATCTTCTCTTCCCCATGGTGAACACCAAAGCCGACGCGCAGCGTCTGATTGAAGCCGTGAAGTACCCGCCGGTGGGCAAGCGCGGCCTCGCTGCCGCGCGAGTCTCCCACTGGGGCTTCGGCTCCGGCGGACTCACAGAGCACGTGCGCCTCTCCAATCAAGAGACCCTGATCGCCCTGCAGATCGAAACGCTCGAGGGCATAGAAAATCTTTCGGAGATTCTTTCAGTCCAAGAAGCCGATGTGATCTTCTTCGGCCCGTCGGATCTCTCGTCGGCTCTGGGCATTCCCGGAGAGACGCAGCATCCCAGAGTGGTCTCGCTCATCGAAGATCTAGGAGCCAAGGCGCGCGCTGCCGGCAAGATCGTCGGGACGATTGCCCGCACGCCGGAGGCCTATCGGCATTGGAAGTCCAAGGGTTTTCAATGGCTCTGCACAGGGGTGCAGAACCTCATCGCTGACGGCGTGCAGAGCTTTCTCCGCGCGATTCGGTAACCCTACGGCACCGGCTCGGCAAGCTGCGCTGCCGCGCCGATGACAGCTTGCGCCATACGCTTCATATAAGCCAAATTGAGAAAACGCAGCACATCGAGAGGAGTATGATAGCCCGGATTGAAATCATCCGTCGCGCCGTACTCGGAGTCTTCGATCACCATGACAGCCGCATATCCCCATCGCCAAAAAAGCGCTTGATCCCCACCTCTTCCCGGATCATTGAGCACTTCCGGAACCAGCTTCAGCTTATGGGCTTCGATGGTCTTGGTGATCAGCTCAGCCAGGCGCCACGATCCCTTGAACACCTCTTCAGATCTAATTCCTACCCATATCTCAAAGAACCCGTTATTGTCACTATCGTAGCCGATCATGTCCACGTTGAAGACCCCTAGGATCGAAACGTTCTTACGGGCTAGCTCCGAAGCATAGGCGCTGCTACCGATCATACGTTGCTCTTCGCCGGTGAAGAGCACAAAGCGTATAGTGTGTTTGAAGCGATACTTGCTCAAGACGCGTGCGGCTTCTAACACAGCCGCGCTGCCGCTGGCGTTGTCGTCGGCTCCTGGAGCTGGATAGCTTGGGCGGATGCCCAAGATAATGCTGTCGAGATGGGCTGTGATCAGCACGAGCTTAGCGCTTTCGGTGCCGGGCAGCTCCGCCTCGAGGTTGTAAGAAGGCCCTTGTCGGCAATCAAGAGAGTACGGCACAAGGCGCATCTTCAGCCCCAAGCTTTCAAGGTACTGGCGTGCGTAGTTGGTCGCACGATCGATGGCGCTCGCATCGCAAGACCAGCGTGAGCCGTCCTCGTTGCAGTACTCGCCGCCTTCGCGGGACTGAAGCTGACAGATGTGCTCCCGCAGCCGCTCTTCGTCAACTTGCTGAATGATTTCCGCGATGAGAGAGGACTGTAGTTGGACGAAGCCGGTAGAGATTATCCCTAGACCTCCCCAGAGTGCCAGACCAACTACAAGCACCGAGCGCATGGAGTTCACCTCCTTCTGCAGGCTCTTTATGGGGTTGGCTCGGCAAGCTGCGCTGCCGCGCCAATCACAGCCTGCGCAATGCGCTTGGCATACGAGAGATCGAGCTTGTCCAGCGTATCGTTCACCGAGTGATAGTAGGGATTGAAATCGTCGGTCTTGCCGTACTCGCTGTCCTCGATCACCAAGACGGCGGGATAGTTATAGCGCCAGAACGCGGCGTGATCGCTGCGGTTGGTCGCGCCGTTCTCTAAGACATCGGGCGTCAGCTTGATCTCAAAAGCCTTGAGCGTGTTGACCATCAATTGGGCGAGCGCGAGCGGGCCTTCGCGCGTCCCCGCGTGAATCTCAAACACCCCGTCTTTGTCGCTGTCGTAGCCGATCATGTCCATATTGAAGACTCCCAAGATCTGAGCGCCTTGGCTCGCCAGACGACTCGCATAGGCCCGGCTCCCAATGAGGCCCTGCTCTTCTCCAGTGAAGAGCACAAAGCGTATAGTGTGTTTGAAGCGATACTGGCTCAAGATGCGCGCGGCTTCTAGAACGGCGGCGCTGCCGCTGGCGTTGTCGTCGGCTCCTGGGGTTGGCTGGCTGGGGCTGACACCGAAGATGGTGCTATCAAGATGGGCTGTGATCAGCACGAGCTTAGTGCTTTCAGTGCCGGGCAGCTCGGCCTCGAGATTGCTCGAAGGCCCAGCACGGCAAGCCAAACTGTAATTATCTACCCGCACTCTCAACCCTACGCTCTCAAAGTAGCGGCGTCCGTAGTCGAGGGCGCGGTCTATCGCTGTGGGCAGGCACGACCAGCGCGACCCCAAGGGGTTGCACGATTCGCCTCCCTCTTGGGATTGCCAGTAACAGATATGGGTTTTTAAGTTCTGCTCATCTACTTGGCTGATGATCTCCCCAACGATGGCCGTCGAACTCAGCGACGCAGGGGCGAGAGAAGCGCTCAGAGAGACCAGTAAGACCACGGAGAGGAGCGCGGCGAGACTCATAAAAATTTTGCGCATGGGCTGAATCACCTGCTTTTTGACGAGATGACAACATTATAGCGGAATTGCTCAATAGATGGTAGAAGTATCCAAGGCCCTCACCCCCGTCCCCTCTCCCGTAGGTCACCTACGGGAGAGGGGTGGCCGCAAGGCCGGGGTGAGGGCCTTCACAGTTGACGTTCGCGCGCGCGCTCGCTTAAATAGTCTCGGTGATCGGCGATGCCGGCGAATCTACCGCCAGAGTATATCCAAGCCGAGCTGCGCTTCCGTGCAGCGAAGACGCCCGAAGAGAAGTTAGAGATCCTCAAAGAGCTGATGTCTCTGGTGCCCAAGCACAAGGGCACAGAGAAGTTGCGCGTCGAGCTGAAGCGCAAGTGGAGCAAGCTCCAGGAAGAAATCCAACAGCAACAGAAGAAGAAGGGTGCACGCGGCCCCGCGTATGATCACATCGAGCGCGAAGGCGCGGGACAGATCGCTCTGGTGGGCTTGCCCAACTGTGGAAAATCATCGCTCTTAGCAGCCGTTACCCACGCCAAACCCGAGATCGCCGACTACCCCTTCTCTACGTTTCGCCCGACGGTGGGCATGATGCCCTTTGAAGATATTCAGATTCAGCTCATCGATCTGCCGCCGTTGTCAGAATATACCGAGCCGTGGGTCTATAGTCTCATTCGCAACAGCGACGCCGTGGCACTCTTGATAGATCTCTCGTCAGAGAGCGTCGAGGACGATTATCTGACGGCGCTGGGTTGGTTAGAGAAAGCACGCATCGGTCTGATAGGAAGAGACGCTCCCCCGCGAGACGGCCCCGGCGCGGTCAAGCGCGCGGTCGTCGTAGGGATCAAGCGCGACGCAGACGGCGCGGAAGCGCGATTCTCGCAGTTGCGTGCTCTGGTCGGGGACGAGTTCGAGACGGCCGCGGTCTCGACGATCTCTGGGGAGGGGCTGAACGAGATGAAAAAGCTCTTTTTCAGGGTGTTGCGTATCGTGCGCGTCTATACTAAAAAGCCGGGGCAGCCGTTTAAGAAAGATCAGCCGTATGTGCTGCCCGTCGGGAGCACCGTGACCGACGTGGCGCGGGCGATCCATCAAGAGCTCGCAGAGAGATTCAAGTACGCGCGCGTCTGGGGGTCGGCGGAGTTCGCTGGCCAGCGCGTAGAGAGACATCATGTCGTGCAAGATGGCGATCTCTTGGAGTTTCACGAATAAAAAAATAAAAAAGACAAGAGGGGGTCTCACGATGCTCATACGGTTCAGCGCTCTGCTTGCGATAATTTTGATTCTCTTGAGCGGTTGTGTATCTCTTTGGCCGGCGGTCCCTCGCGCTCGCTTGGAGGGCCGCGTGCTCAACGCCAACGCCGGCGAACCTGTTCCCCAGACACAGTTGTCATTTCTGGGGCTGACGACGGGCTATCGCGCACGCGCGCAGACCGACTCCTCCGGGCGCTTTGTCGTGATGCTTAAGCCCGATCGCTATCAGATAGACGCCCAGAAGCCCGACTACGCGGGGAGTCGGGTCATCGGTCTGGACGTGCGCCAAGACGCGCAGATCACGATCTTGCAGCAGCGAGCGTTCAATCCCCGCTGGGCGACGCGGCCTCCGGAAGTCGAGCTGGAAGGCGTCTCCGAGGGGGATCGCCTCTGGGGGCCGATCCCCTATCAAGTCCGCGCGCGCGGCGAGAACGACATCAGCGTGATTTACGTCGCGCTGGGCAAGACCCCCGGCGCGTCGCTGCTCACCGCGCCGCGACAGGCGTTCTTCAGCACCTCCTCAACGGGAGAGCAGATCATCGAGCCGTCGCTCTTTGGCGTCCACGGCCCGACGACCTTTGAAGTCGTCGTCTATGACGTCAACAACAATCGAACTCACGTGATTCGCTCGATTGAGATTTTATTTGCAGGCGGCGAACTCTCTCCCCCGACCGACCTGAAAGCGATTGCCGTCACCGTGGGACAACAAGTCGCTTTTCTCAGAGATCTCACAGTCCCACTCAAAGAGGGGCCACCGCTCAAGATCGAAGCTGCTCCTCCTAATACCAATCTTTTCGTGCAGTTGCGCTTCAAGCCCAGCCCGCGCCCCGGCCTGACGGGCTACAGGGTCTACCGCAGCTTCGACGGAAAAGAGTTTGAACCCATCGGTACGGTGCCCCCGCAGCGGACCATCTTCAGCGATGCTAGCCCCCTATTGCGCGTAGGACAGCCCGTCTATTATTATCTGCGTTCGTTCTTGGGCAGCGACGAAGGCCCCCCAACCCCCATCGTGAGCACCATTCCCCTCAAGCCCTTCACCGTGAGATTGCTCTCGCCCGCCGATGGGGCCATCAACGTCAGCCGGCGCCCGACGTTCCGGTGGAAGCCCGTGCCGCGCGTTGGCAAGGTCCAACGCTACGCCGTCGTCTTGAGAGATTCTGTCTTAGGGGATACGTCGTGGTGGGTCGGCCCGGAGCCGCCCAAAGAGTTCATTGAGAACGATACGCAGGTCACGTGGAACGAAGACGGGAGGCTCAATCAGACCCCTTGGGAGACGCTTCAGCCCTATCGCATCTACGAGTGGGAGATCGCCTATGCCGTCGCGCTCGACGATGCAGAAAACCCAACCGCGATCTCGATTGCCGTAGATCGCTTTCAATTGGACACGGGCTTGCCTACCGTCGGCGTGACCGCGACAGAGCACTTCAGCTTCACCACAGGAGAGTGACGTATGCGCAAACTGATTCTTTGGATGAGTTTAGCGCTGGTCTTCGGGAGCTCGGTGAGCTGTACTAAGATCGTGCACGAGTCGCTCTTGCCCCCTCAAAAAGCCACGACCAAGCGAGTTGCTTCGTCTCTCTCTGCGCCGTTCGTCGAGGGCGAGCTGCTCGTGGGCTACCGTGACACCGCGACGCTGCATCAGATCGCCCAGCTCTTGGGAGCCCAGATCGAGCAGAAGATCGAGCGCATCTCGGTGGCGCTCTTGCGCCTGCCCGCGACGCTCTCCGTGAGAGAGGCGCTGCGGCGCGTGCGCGAGAGCGCGCCTCTGGTACGCTACGCCGAGCCGAACTACCTGCGCGACAAGCCCGCGCCCTTGCCCCGCTCCCGCGTCGAACGCGCAGAGACGCGCCTGCTCAGCACAAACGACCCGTTGCGCCCGAAACAGTACGCGCTCGACTTAGTCCGAGCCGAAGAGGCGTGGGCCCGCGCAACCGGCCAGGGCGTTACCATCGCCATCGTAGACACGGGTCTAGACGGCCTGCACCCCGATCTAATAAATAAGCAAGTGCCGGGGATGGACTGCTACACCGGGGAGATCATCCCTCCGAATGCAGACTCTTCTCAAGGCGAAGAGGCCCACGCGACGCACGTGGCGGGGATCGCCGCCGCGTGGGCGAACGATCGCTTCGGGATCGCTGGCGTCGCCCCCGATGCCAAGATCATGCCCATTCAGATCTTCAACGCGCGCTTGGTGAGCGACGAGAATCGCTCTGGGTATGTGGGCGACTTTAACGTCGCTCGCTGTCTCCTCTGGGCGGCGCTCTTGGGCCCAGACGGTCTAGAACAATCGGGCGACGAGGCCCACGTCTTGAACAACAGTTGGGGCGGGCGCGGCTACAGCCAGACCCTCAAAGACGCCATAGATCTAGTCATAGAAAACAGAGCCGTCTTCGTCAATTCGATGGGGAATTCGGGACTCGACGAGGTCCTCTATCCCAAGAACTATCCCGGCGTGCTCGGCGTAGGCGCGACCAACGCGCGCGACCGTCGCGCGGAGTTTTCCACGATGGGCTCGGCGATCTCGGTCTCGGCTCCTGGAGAACTCGTGCTCTCGGCAATTCCGCGCTGGGTCGAGGAGACCGGCACGGGAGCGCCCAAGCTCTATGAGTACTTCGACGGGACTTCGATGGCCGCACCGCACGTCTCCGGGGGCGCGGCGCTGCTCAAGCAGCTCTTCCCGCACGCGACGCACTATCAGATTCGTAAAGTCTTAGAAGAGACCGCCGACGACATCGAAGCGCGCGGGTTCGATCCTCAGACGGGCTGGGGCAGGATCAACCTAGCCCGCGCCGTCCAGACGACCACGCTCCCCGACGACGGCGGCGTCGCGCTGATCAGAGTCGTGACGCGCAATCGCGCCGATACCAACCGTGACGGCCAGATCACCGAAGACGACGAGCCTGTAGGCATCCCTGCCGTAGACGTGATCCTGCGCCAGCAGAAGACCGAGAAGTACTTTGCCCAGACGGACTTTTCGGGGACTGCTAGATTTGTCGCGATCGAGCCGGGGACGTATGAAGTGCTCGTCTCGGGGGGAGATGCGGCTTGGTACGGGTATCGTCTTGCTAATAGGGTAAGCGCGCGGGGGGAGATCACCGTGCGAGCGGGGGAGACGGCCGAGCTGACGCTGGAGCTGAACACGACGTTAGAAGTGACGTTGAGGTGGGAGGGCGACGCTGAAGTAGATCTGATGATGTTGGAGTTTCATCCGGGGGTTGGGTATCGGTGGGTGAGTGCCAAGCGCGATCCGTCTGAAGAGCAATGGGGCGTCTTCTTAGAGTCTGAGCGTATGGAGCGTTATTCTCTGAACGAGCGACACTATCCGTTTGTGCCCTATCTGATAGCGATCAACGCGCGCGGGGCGGCGCGTCCGGTGCGGGCGCAGATCGAGATCCTCCAGAACGGTCAGCGAGAACTTTACGGGCCGTATGAGATCGCGCCAGGGAGCTTCTGGGCGTCGAACGAGTGGCCCGACTGGTGGGAGAATGCGCCCAATCCGGAGTTTGGGCTGGATCAGGGGCCGGGGGGGCCTTGGGTCTATTAGCTCTACCAACGCGCCCACGAGGCCACCAACGCCAACAAGAGCATCGGGACGCTGTAGATCAGCATCAGCAGCCCGATCTTCGATATCCGATGACGCAGCACCATTGGCCATCACCTCTAGTGGCATTCTAGCTGATCTTTGGAGTACAATCGCAGAGGCGCGTCCGCAGACGTGCCGGAGTCGGTCATGAGATCAAGACAACTCTGGGATGGGGAGAAGAGACAGATGACTCGTTTGAGCCTTCTGATCGTAGCGTTGATGACATTCACGGGGTGCGTGCAGCCCGCGACGGCCCTGTTCAAGCTCGACGAGCCGTTCTGGGTGAGAGTAGAGCATAGTGTGCAGATCGAGAGATTGAGCGTGAGATTCGTGAGGGTGATAGAAGACTCTCGCTGCCCCATCGATGTCGTCTGCGTCTGGGAGGGCAACGCTCAAGTCGAACTCGAACTCCAAACACAGAGCGCTTCCCCAGCCCAGATGACGCTCAATTCGATGCTAGCGCCTACGGAGTTGGAGTACGCGGGCTATCGGGTGCGCTATCTCGATCTAGAGCCTAGGCCGTGCACGCGCTGCCGCCTCAACCCCAAAGAATATAGACTGAAGCTGATCGTCTCGCGCTCAGCCCCGCCCTAAGATATGAACGCAGCTTACCGACCCCGTAGCCGTCCGCCCGATCCCGATGTTGTGCTGCAGGGCTAGTTGGGGATTGTTCTTCACTTGGACGGGGCCGGCCTGCCCGCGCAGTTGCTCAAAGAGTTCGACGATCTGAGCGACGCCCGTCGCGCCGATGGGATGCCCCTTGGCTAAGAGACCTCCGCTGGGATTGATGGGCTTGGAGCCTTCGAGTTGAACGATCCCCTCTTTCAAAAGAGCGATTCCCTGCCCTGGAGGGGCAAAGCCCAAGTCTTCGTAGCTGATCAGCTCGGTGATGCTGAAGCAGTCGTGAATCTCGGCGACGTCAATATCGTCTGGGCTGACGCCGGCCATCTCGTAGGCTTGTTGAGCAGCGTATCGCGTAGCCGGGAAGCTCGTCAGATCCCCGCCGCGAAAGAACGTCTCGGTCGCCAGGCCCGACCCCAAGACGAAGACGGGCTTGTCGGTGTATTGAGAAGCCAGCTCGGCACGGCAGATCAGCACAGCCGCCGCCCCGTCGGTGACCGGGCAGCAGTCATATAATCCCAAGGGATACGAGATATAGGGCGCTTTGAGCACGTCTTCGACCGAGCACTCGAAGCGATAGTGCGCGTAGGGATAGAGCGCGCCGTTGCGATGGTTCTTCACGCTGACCAGCGCGATCTCTTCGCGGGAGATTTTATACTTGTGCATATAGGCCGTTGCGTGCAGGCCGAAGAAGGCCGGCATCGTGACGCCGCGCCCGCCCCAGAGCTGCTTCACGGCCGTCCGTTGGATCAGCCCGCCGCCGTCGTCGCGCATCTTCTCCACGCCGACGACGAGCGCCACGTCATACAGACCCAACGCTACGGCAAAACACGCGTTGCGGAACGCGTCGCTGCCCGTTGCGCACGCGTTCTCGACACGCGTGACGGGGATGCCAAACAGCCCCGTAGCGAACGAGAGCAAGACCCCTGAATTCCCTTGGGGCGGGTAGAGCGTGCCCAGCCACGCCGCCTCGATCTCCTTGGGATCTAGACCCTTGTCTACGCTCTTCAGAGCGTTCAGATAGGCCTCTTCGATCATCGTCTCGAAGCTCTTGTCAAACAGCTCACCGAACTTGATCATCCCCGCGCCGATGATCGCTACTTTGTTGCGCAAGCTATGCTGAGCCATCGTTCAGCCTCGCACTGGGTGAAACTTATATGAATAGACGCGCAAGCCCGCATCGTCATAAAAGACCCTGAAATCTGCTTCGACTTCTAAGCCCACTGTCAGTTCTTCGGGCTTGCACTCCACGATCTGACCATACACCCGCGCTCCGTTCTCTAAGTCTATCACGGCTAAGGGCAGCGGCGTCTCAAACCCCTCCGGCAGACGATGCTGCACCACAAATGAGACGATCTTCCCGCGCGTGCCCATCGAGATCTCTTCAAACTCCGCGGGCGCCCGACAGCGCTTGCACGTCTTTCTCGGCTCAGGGAACTCTACAAACCCGCAGCGCCGACAGCGATAGCCGATCAGGCGCGCGTTCTCCCGCGCAATTCTCCAGACGGGCGGCGTGTGCATCGTCAACCTCCCAAGAGCCTCATCGCTCGCAGATACTCCGGGTACGTGATCAGCTCTTTGTGAGCTACTTGTTCGGCGACCGTTGGTAGCGAGAGCGAGCGTTCGCGCACCGTGAGCGCCAGCGCGTCGCTGCCCCCCGGCCCCCACGAGATCACGAGAATCTTCTCGTTGGGCTGGCTCTGCTCCAAAGCGCCGATGAGATCGAGCAAGAGCATCGCGCAGCCCGCCGAGCCGATCTCCCCGCTCAGCGTGAAGACTCTTTCAGACAGCCCCAACTTGGGCGCGACTCGCGCTCCCCAGCGCGGCTCCGGCGCGCCAAAGACCGCGCGCGCGAAGGCATCTGTCTTCAGCCCCGTGCGCTCCAGCAGCCGGCGCAGCGCGTGGGCCACGTGCACCGCAACCCCCTGCTGAAAGACGAAGCGCTCGTCGTCCATCTGGGGAAAATCTCCCTCCGGACGATAACGCCCGATGAAGCCCTCCGCGTGCGAACCGAATCCTTCCAGCTCAGCTACACCGGGGCCGCTTCCCAAGACGAGAGCAGCAGCTCCAGCGCCGCTGCTCAGCTCAGACTCCGAACCCGGCTTGGCCGGCAGAACATCCCCGGCGACGACCAGTCCATAGACGATACGCCCAGACCGGATCGCATCGACGCAACACTGAATGGCTGACGTGACCGAGCGCGTCGAAAGCCCCAAATCGCAGAGCGTCACCGGGCCTTCAGCACCCAGCGCCAACGCGACGCTGCCCGCCAGCGTGTGCTCCCCGTAGCCCAGCGAGACGCTACACGCGTAGATTGCGCCTAACTCTGTCGGCGGAATCTTCGCATGAGCCAACGCCCGTCGCGCAGCTGTGACGCTGAGCGTAACGACGTCTTCGTCAGAAGCGGCGACGGCTCGCTCGCCGCGGCCTCCCGCGCGCCCCCACGCCCGATTGATCTCCGCAAGCGAGATGCGCTTGCGCGGGATCGCTGCTCCGTAGCCGACGACGCTCATCAACAACGCTCACTTCTCCAGCGCTCTCAAGATGAGCTGAAAGTCCCCGCCGCCCGACGCCAAGAGCTTGCCGTCGGGACTGAAGCCCACCGCCAGCACAAACTCCTTGTGCTCGGTGAAGACGTTCAGCTCTTGTCCCTTCTCGATGTCCCAGAGTTTGACCGTCCAGTCCATGCTGCTGGAAGCTAGGCGCTTCCCATCGGGATGGAAGCGCACGCCGTGGCTGCGCCCACGATGCCCCGCCAGCGAGAGAATTAACTTCTGAGAAGCTACGTCCCAAACCCTCACCACGCCGTCGCCGCTGATCGCCGCGAGCTTCTTCCCGTCGGGGCTGAACGAGACGGCAAAGACGGCATTGACCCGCACCGGCAGCACGCCCAACAGCGTGCCGTCGGAGACCGCCCACAGGCGCACCTCGCCGTCGCCCCCCGCTGACGCGATGATCTGGCTGTCGGGACTGATCGCCAGCCCGAAGACCGTGTTGCGATGCCCCGTGAGAATTCTGATCAGACGCCCGTTAGTCGCATCCCAGACTCGGATCGTGCGGTCTTCCGAGCCAGTTACTAAGACTCTGCCGTCGCGGCTGTACGCCGCGGCGTGCACCCAGCCTTCGTGGCCCTCTAGCTTCAGGAGCGCGCGCCCGCTCTCTATGTCCCACAGATAGCCCACGTTGCTGTCGCCGTTGGCCGTGAGCAGTCTCTGGCTGTCGGGGCTGAACGCGAGCGCGAAGACCGTGCCCAAGCTCTCGTTGAGCACTCTCACAGGCCTTCCCGTTGAGACCTCCCAGATCCAAGCCGTCCCGTTGCCACACCCGGCGGCCACCCATCGGCCGTCGGGGCTGAAGTCCAACGAGAAGATCGTGCTCTGCGGGCTGAGAATCCGCACGACCGATTGCGGACTCGCCACCGAAACCGTCAGGGCTACGAGACATCCAAAGAGTGTCAAAGCGCGCAGCATCGTGGCGAACCTCCTTTGGTCTTTTATACAGCTACCGGCGTAACGCTCTCGCGGTGTTCACACTGCTTGTTGCTGCAAATCAGTTCTCCTTCTGCCCCCTCGACCAAAACCCCCTCTTTGCAGACGGGGCAGGGCTTGACGGGCGTCTGATTAACGGTGAAATCACAGTTTGGGTAATTTTCACAGCCCCAGAAGCTCCGTCCCCCCTTGCGCGCGTAGCGCTTCACCAGAGCGCCGTTGCACTTGGGGCAGCGCACCGGAGATTCTTCGCGCGCGCGCTCGAGGTTGACGATCCCGTCGCAGTCGGGGTAGCGCGTGCAGCCGTAGAACGGCCCGTAGCGCCCGCGCCGCAGCGCCATCGGCGCGCTGCACTTGGGGCAAGACTTCGTCTCATTCGCTTGGGGCATCTCGTCGGCTTTCGTCTCTGTCTCGAGCGGGCGCGTGTAGCGGCACTTGGGGAAGCCCGAACACGAATAGAACCGCCCATAGCGCCCTGTGCGAATCACCAATCTCTTCCCGCACTCTGGACAGCTCTCGTCGGTCTCGATGGGCGGGGGCTTGAGAGATTCCATCTCGGCTTTGGCCTTCTCGTAGGCGCTCGCAAATTCTCTGTAAAAGTCTTGTAAAACAGTAATCCGGTCGAGCTGGCCCTCTTCGATCTTGTCCAGCTCTTCTTCGATCAGTGCCGTAAAGCCCACGTCTACGACCTTGGGGAAGTGCTTCACCAGCGCGTCGGTCACTAAAAAGCCCAGTTCGGTTGGCACAAACCGACGCTTCTCTAGTTTGACGTACCCGCGTTCTAAGATCGTCGAGATGGTAGGAGCATAAGTGCTAGGGCGTCCGATCCCGTTCTCTTCTAGCGCTTTGACGAGCGTGGCTTCGGTGTAGCGCGGCGGCGGCTCGGTGAAGTGCTGCTTGGGCGTAAGCTGAACTAAGTCTAAGAGCTGCTGCTCGCGCAAGGGGGGCAGTTGACCGGTGGTCTCTTCATCGTCGCTGGGTCTGTCTTCGTCGCGGGCCTCTTCGTAGACGGCCAGCCATCCCGGGAATTTCAGCACCGAGCCGCTGGCGCGAAAGAGATACTCTCCCCCTTGGATCTCCACCGAGACGACGTCGAAGACCGCTGAAGCCATTTGACTGGCGACAAAGCGCTGCCAGATGAGTCTGTAGAGCTTGAGCTGATCGGGGGTCAAGTAGTCGGCGACCTCTTCGGGCAGGCGCGTGACGACCGTAGGACGGATCGCTTCGTGAGCGTCTTGGATGTTGGATTTTTTGGCTCTGCGGACCTCGCCGGTGTGCACGTACTCTTTGCCGTATTTGGACGCGATGAACGCGCGCGCCATCGTTTGTGCTTCTTCAGAGATGCGCGTAGAGTCGGTGCGCATGTAGGTGATCAAGCCCGTCGCGCCTTCGGCTCCCAGCTCGACGCCCTCGTAGAGCTGCTGCGCGATGGACATCGTCTTCTTCGTAGAGAAGCCCAATTTCTTAGAGGCTTCTTGTTGTAGCGTGCTTGTCGTGAAGGGCAAGGGTGCGTGACGGCGCTGTTCCTTCTCTTCAACCTTGAGTACCCTATACGTAGCGCCCTCTAGCTCTTTCAAAATCTGTTGGGCCTGCTCACCGTTGGAGATCTTGAGCTTCTCTTCGCCGTTGGTGCGCTTGTAGAGCTTGGCGTCGAAGGGGCGTGATTCCCCTTGGGGCGTGAGCGTGGCGGTGATGGACCAGTACTCTTCGGGGACGAAGTTTTGGATCTCGCGCTCGCGCTCACAGATCAGTCTGACGGCGACCGACTGGACACGCCCGGCCGACAGCCGACTCCGAATCTTTTTTGAGATGAGCGGGCTGAGCATATACCCGACGATGCGATCCAAGATACGCCGAGCTTGTTGGGCTTCGACGCGCTGCATGTCAATCTCACGGGGGTGCTCCAGCGCGCGTCGCACGGCCTCCTTGGTGATCTCGTTGAACTCAATCCGTTGGATCTGTTTGAGCTTGAGCGCCTCTTTGACGTGCCACGCGATCGCTTCGCCTTCGCGGTCTGGATCGGTAGCGAGATAGATCTCTTTGGCTTTTTTCGTCGCTGTCTGAAGCCTCTTGAGCGCTTCTTTGCGCTCCGGCAACGGCTCGTACGTCGGCGTGAACCCCTCTTGGATATTGACGCCGAATCGGTGTTTGGGCAGATCGCGCACGTGCCCCATCGTCGAGAGCACGGTGAAATCTTGGCCCAAGTACTTCTCAATCGTCCGGGCCTTCGCCGGAGATTCGACGATCACCAGATTCTTTTCGGCCATAGAATACGATCATTCTAGGTGGTTGGTAGGAGCTTGTCAACCAAGAGAGCTTTTTTCTGCTGTGGAGCCGAGCGGAGTCGAACCGCCGACCTCCCGCTTGCAAAGCGGGCGCTCTCCCACCTGAGCTACGGCCCCGGGAGCCTCTAGATTACCAAATGCCCTGTCAGGGGCGCAAATCAACCCGCCCGCGCCACCCGATTGCGCAAGACTCCAATCCCCTCAATCTCTACTTCGACCAGATCGCCCGGCGCCAGCGGACCGACCCCCGCTGGCGTCCCGGTGGCGATCACATCCCCCGGTTCTAGCGTCATAAAACTGCTGATCTCTTCGATAAGCTGAGGGATCGCAAAGATCAGTTGTCCCGTGTCGGATCGCTGGCGCACCTGCCCGTTGACCCGCGTCTCTATCCGCAACGGCTCTGAGACCTCGTCGGGGGAGACGAGCACCGGGCCGAGGGCAGCGGAGGTGTCGAAGCCCTTGGCGCGCACCCAGTTCAGCTCCCACGCTTGGGTCGCTCGATCCGTCACGTCGTTAAAGCACGTGAACCCCCAGATCACCTCGTAGGCTCTAGACGCAGGAACGCGCTTGCAACGCTCTTTGATCACCAAGGCGACCTCGCCCTCGTAGTCCACCCTGTCTGAAGCGGGGATATAGATCGTCTCCTCCGGGCCGATGAGGGCCGAGGGGGGTTTAAAGAAGAGCACGGGGCGTTCGGGGATCTTGCGTCCCATCTCCGCGGCGTGGTCGCGATAGTTGACCCCCACGCAGACGATCTTCGTAGGCTGAGCTGGGGCCAGTAGCCTCAGCGATCCCAACTCAAAGCGCTCGTGATCGGCATAGACGGTCTCACCCCGCACTTGGCCGATCCGCGCTCTCCCGTCGTGCAGAAATCTTACCCAGCGCATAACGCTCTATCTTAGCAGAAGAGCGCGCTCACGCCCACTCGCGCCGTCGTGGCAGGTCTAGGGCCGAAGCCCACGCCCAGAGCAAGTGCAACACCAGAAGCGGGAGCCATAGGGCTATCGCCAAGGGGGCCCACCACGTCTGCCAAGGCTGCTCGGAAGGGGCGCTCCAGCAGAGCTTGTTGGCGTCTAGATCAATAAGCGGGAGGCTGGATTTATCGGTGCTCTCTCCTTTGGGGTAAAGGCCCTTGACCACCGTGCTGCACGGGATGAATTTCCCTCCTGGGGTGGGGAAGAGCATCAGCAAGGCTCCATTCAACAGGAGCAAGACCACCGCGAGGAGCGCAAAGACCCGTAGGTGCGCCATAGCCGCTTGGGGAGAGCCCAGATGAAGCACCTTCGCCTCCCAAGGGCTGTGGAGTTGCGCGCGCCGCATTTGAGAGAGCTCGCGCTGGCAGCTAGGACAGCCCAGCACGTGTTGCGAGACCATCGTGAGCGTCCAGGGCCGCGAGTCCCCTTGTAGCTCTTCCGCGCTCAGCCAGCGATCCGGCAAACGGTTGTGCAAGTACGCATGGAGGATGGCCCGCGTGGGATGAGCAGAACGCTGATCCACAGGCAAGGCCAGAGACTTCAGCCTCTCCAGAAACCACGCATCCTCCGAAGAATGATAGCTGGGTCTGCGCATTACGATCTCTCCTTGGACTTGGTCATCAACTCGTCGTAGACTTTGCGGACGTGTTCCTTGGTGCGGGAGGGGTTGAACTCCTTGCCCGTCAGCCGGAAGATCTCGTCCCAGCTGAGATAGGTCCCACAGAGCTTTTCTATGGTTAAGTCAGACAACCCGATCTTCTTTTGCTGGATGGATCTCACCAGAAGCTCACGGCGCGCCGGGTCCTCGTGCGGGGCGGGGTATTGGCTGATCAGGTAGACCAGCAGCCCCCGCACGTGATCGGGATCGTACCGGCGCTTGGCGTAGCCAAAGGCCAGCCAATAGAAAGCCTCTTCGTGCGCTCCATCGAGACGAAGCAACTCTTCCATATCCTCAGGCTCCGGATCGCTGCAACGGATCAGATGCTCGGCATACGCCCAGCGGATCTGTCCAGCAAGCTTGCTCAGCTCGTCCTTCATGCGGGATCGTAGCCCCTAGGAGGCTCGACCCGAATCTTACTTTATTATAGCGACCAACGTCCAGTTTCTGACGCCGGGGAAGCTGCCTAATGGCCCCTCTTGACAAACGCCCATCTTATCGTTATAGTGTTAGCGATTGGACTCGATGTGGCACCGGAGTCCAGTTGCTCAGACCAATGACGTTGCCGGCGAAGTGATCCTTCCCGAGGCAGGTCGTGGTTGTCGAGCAGCAGATTGAGGCCAAAGGAGGGAGTTTCGCATGGCGACGGGCAAGGTCAAGTGGTTCAACGAGGCCAAGGGCTTTGGCTTCATCGCTCAGGACAACGGCGGCCCGGACGTCTTCGTGCACTTCTCGGCCATCCAGACCGAAGGCTTCAAGACGCTGCGCGAAGGCCAAGCCGTCGAGTTCGAGATCGAGAACGATCCCAAGGGCCTCCGCGCCAAAAACGTCGTTCCCAAGAAGTAAAGAGCCAAGACGTGAGGAGCAGGGGCGTACGATCTACGCCCCTGCGTTTTTTAGAACCTAGCGTCGAGCGCCTTCATCGCGATCTTAGAGAGCACCCGCACCCCAAGTTCTAAGCTCTCTACGTCAATCCGCTCGTTGTCGTTGTGGATCAGCCTCTCGCGGTCGGCAAGATTCATCTTGGTGGACATTGGGCAGAAGCCGTAGGCCTTGACGCCCAACTCGCGCACAAAGCGTGAGTCCGTCGCTCCTGTGAGCATCAGCGGGACCGTCCCCGCTCCGGGAACCTCTTCGCGAATCGTCGCTTCGATCAGCTTATAGAACTCATCGTCTAGGGGGGACTCCGAGACCTCGTGGGCGTTGATCGTCTCGATCTCCAGATCGTTCTTGTACTCTCCGGCCAGCTCAAGCAAGATCTCGCGGACGCGCTCGCGGGTGTAGCCGGGCACAAGCCGACAGTCTAGGACGAACTCGCAACTGTCGGGGATGACGTTCTCTTTGACGCCGGCGTGGATCATCGTGGGGGAGATCGTGGTGCGCACGAGGGCGTTTAAGAGCGGAGCGCTGACGGGGGAGTTCGCGGGCAATGGAGGAAGATCGAGTTCTTTGGTCTCGTCCACTAAGACGAGCGCAAGTTTGTGCATCTCTGGGCCGAGGGCCTCGCCGGCTCGTAAGATAAACTCGCGCACCGCGGGCGCGATCTTCTTGGGGAATTGATAACGCGCGACTCTGTCTATAATATAAGCTGATTTAGCTAGAGCGTTATTCGGATGGGGGATCGAGCCGTGCCCCGAGCTGCCCTTCACCCGGACCTTGAACCACCACAGGCCCTTCTCTATCGTATTGATCGTATAGAACGTCTTATGGCCGATCTGGACGGGCAGCCCGCCGCCTTCGTTGAGCGCCCAGTCGGCGCGCAGCTTGTCGGGGTGGGCCTTGCAGAGCCATTCTGCTCCGTAGGCCGAGCCTTTCTCTTCATCGGCGGCCGCCACCAATATGAGCTCGCCGGCGAAGTCGAGCTTGGCGCGCTGAAAGAGCGCCATTACCGTGAATTCCATGGCCGTCATGCACTTCATATCCAACGCGCCCCGGCCCCAGACGCAGCCCTCGGCGATTGCGCCGCTGAACGGGGGATACTTCCAGCGCGTGGGATCGGTGACGGGGACGACGTCCACGTGCGAGAGCAGGAGCAGCTTCTTGCCGGGGCGCTTGCCCTTGAGCCGCGCGATCAGATTCGCGCGCTTGGGGTCTTTAGCGAGAATCTCGCTCTCGATCTTCTCTTTCTGAAGCTTCTTCTGAAGATACTCGATCGCCTTGTACTCGTCGCCGGGGGGGTTGGTCGTGTCTATCTGCAGGAGTTCCGAGAGCATCTGGGTGGTCTCTTGGCCCAGAGCCGCCCAATCGATCTGTAGGTTCATTGTGCCTCCTTGGGGAATACGATCGCTCTAAGATTATAGCAATTCTGAAACTCGTCTGCTGCCGCTTGGCGTGCTACAATAAAAGAGCGATGCACGAGAAACTCGCGCTACTCCCAGCGGCTCCGGGCGTCTATCTCTTCAAGGACGCCCACGGGAAGGTTCTGTACGTCGGCAAGGCCTCTCTGTTGCGCGAGCGCCTGCGCTCGTATTTTCAAACGTCTTCAGATCCCAAAACGCAACGTCTGATGCAAGAGGCCGTTGATTTTGACTATATCATAACCCCCGACGAGCGCGAGGCGCTCCTGCTTGAAGAGACGCTGATCAAAAAGCACAAGCCCAAATTTAACATTCGCCTCAAGGACGATAAACAGTATCCGTATATCAAGCTCACCGGCGATCTCTTTCCAAGGGTAGAGCTGGTGCGGCGGCGCGAGCATGATGGCGCAAGATACTTTGGCCCCTATCGCAGCGGGCAGTCGGCCCGCGAGATGATCAAGCTCCTCCAGAAGCTCTTTCGCCTTCGCACCTGTACGCTGAAGATCGAGCGTCCACCGGTGCGGCGGCGCCCCTGCTTGGATCACTATATCGGGCTGTGCGATGCTCCCTGCGTCGCGGCAATCCCCGTCGAAGATTACGCAAAACTTGTCGAGAACGCGACGCTCTTTCTGCGCGGCAGACAGAACGAGCTGCTGCGCCAGCTGCGCGCTCAGATGGAGAGCGCTTCCGAGCGCTTGGAGTTTGAGCGCGCAGCCCACCTGCGCGATCAGATACAAGCGATAGAACGGCTTCATGCCGAGCAGCAAGCGCTCAGCCCCAGCCCCGTCGAGCGCGATCTCATCGCGTGCGCCATAGACGAGGAGGCCCGCACGGCTGCGGTGCAGGTCTTCTTCGTGCGGGAGGGCCGGCTTGAGGGGCGCGAGGGCTTCTGGCTCGACGTTCCCCCTGGCTCTTCTAGCAGCGAGGTCTTGACGGCGTTTTTGAAAGAGTACTATCAGAAGAGCGCGGTGCCCAAGGAGATCGTGCTGGCTGCGCCTTTAGAAGATGACGAAGCTTTGGCCAATTGGTTGGCCGAGCGGCGCGGCGGCCCTGTCAAGCTGCGCGTGCCGCAGCGCGGTGCGCTCAAGAGACTGATAGAGTCTGTAGCTCACAATGCTGCTCTAGCGCTACGCACGCCTTCGGTGAACAACGACGAGCGCGAACGCACTGCTCTCGAAGAACTCCAGAGCGTTCTCAAGCTGAGCGCAGCGCCCCAGCGCATCGAAGCGTTTGATATTTCCAATCTGCACGGGCGTCAGGCCGTTGGCTCGATGGTCGTCTTTTGGAAGGGAAAGCCCTTGAAGTCAGCGTACCGGCGCTTTCGCATACAGACAGTAGATCAGATAGACGACTTCGCGATGATCGCAGAGGTCTTGCGTCGGCGTCTGGTGCGCGGGTTGTCCGGCGACGAGCGCTTCTTGCCCATGCCCGATCTCGTTCTCATAGACGGTGGGAAGGGGCAGCTCAGCGCGGCACGCGCCGTGATGCGCGAACTGAAATTAGAGCAGATCGCAACGGTAGCTCTGGCGAAAGAGTTCGAGCATCTCTTTGTCGAGGGGCGCTCGTCTCCGATTGTGCTGTCCCGCGAGAGCCCTGCGCTCCAGCTCTTGCAGCGCGTGCGCGACGAGGCGCATCGCTTCGCGCTGAGCTATCATCGTCTGCTGCGCCAGAGGGCATTTCTAGATTCGGCGTTCAGAAGTCCTCAACGCAGGAGACAGATGAGACTTCGAAGATAGAAGACCAGCCTTGAGAAGGGCTGCGCATCGCGCTTACACTGCTCTTGTTATGGGCAATCCGAACGAGAGCATAGCGGTCTTAGAGTCGGGACCGAGCTTTCGACCCGACGTAGAAGCGGTTGCGCGCGGCGATCGCTTCTTTGATTGGATCGAGGAGCTGTCGGAGCTGGTGCGCTACAGAGCAGATGCGATCGTTCACGGTGAGCAAGACGCGCCCAGCGCGATCTATTGGGTGCAGCAGGGGCGCATCGAAATTGCTGTGAACGGAGTAGGGACTATAGAGTTGGGGCCGGGGGAGTTTTTCGGGGAGCTGCTCTTTGGGGCGGGAGCGCCGGGGCGGGTCTATCGGGCGCGGGCTTTGGAAGAGAGTGTGGTGTGGGTCTTGCACCGAGATAGGGTGCGCGGGCTATGGCGTCACGATCCCGAAGTCTTAGCCAAGCTGCGCGGTGTGGTGGGATTCAAGCAAGACTTGGTCTTTCTCTTTGATGCATGACGCTGGTCATCGGGGTTGGGAACGACTATCGTCGCGACGACGCCATAGGGCTGGTCGTCGCCCGTGCGCTGCGCAAAAAGAATCTCAGGAACGTTGAGATTTTAGAGCTGAGCGGCGAAGGCACTGCTCTGATAGAAGCTTGGCAGGATGCAGAGAACGTCATTGTGATTGACGCTGTGCAGTCGGGAGCGACGCCGGGGACGATCTTTCGCTTTGAGGCTCACCGTCAAGAGATCCCGACGAGATTCTTTCGCTATTCGACGCACAATTTCGGACTTGCGGAAGCGATAGAATTGGCGCGGACGTTGGGCAAACTCCCCCAAAGCCTGATCGTCTATGGCATCGAGGGGAAGAACTTTGCGGCAGGCGAGGGTCTGTCTACAGAGGTTGCCTGCGCGGTTTCCCAAGTCTTAGATAGAATAATTCACGAGATTTAATAGCAGCAATGGGTAGAAGATGAAGAGCGTCTATCACTTGCATCTGACAGACGATCAGATCGAAGGGGCGAAGATCGCGCTCCTGCCCGGCGATCCCGCCCGCGTCGAGAAGATCGCCAAGACAGCGCCGCTAGAACGTGCGCGCTTTCTCGCGTCGAAGCGCGAGTTCACCACATGGCTCAGCTATATTGGTCAGACGCCGGTGCTCACGACGTCCACGGGGATTGGGGGGCCTTCGACGGCGATTGCCGTCGAAGAGTTAGCCCAGCTTGGCGTGAGACTTTTCATTCGCGTTGGAACGACAGGAGCGATTCAGCCCTCTATTAATATCGGTGACGTTGTTATCACGACGGGGGCTGTACGCCTCGAGGGCGCTTCGACGCACTATGCGCCCCTCGAGTACCCCGCTGTGGCCGACTACGAGATCGTGCGTGCGCTTCTTCGCGCTGCGCAAATGCTTGGGATTCCCCATCACGTCGGGATCACGTGCTCATCGGACACGTTCTATCCCGGGCAAGAGCGATACGATACTTTTAGTGGGCATGTCCCTCGACACTTGCGCGGGTCGCTTGAAGAATGGAGGCGACTGAACGTCTTAAATTACGAGATGGAAGCCGCGACGCTCTTCGTAATCTGCAGCGCGTTAGGTTTACGAGCAGGTTGTGTTGCCGGGGTAGCGGCGCAGCGCACACGCAGCGAATCCGTCGCGCTCGATCAGCTTCAGATGAGCGAAGAGAACGCGATCAGAGTCGCAACGAAGGCGGTGGAGATGCTCGTGGCTCTGGCAGCGGAAAAATAGCCGAGGCAATCTCGCGCAGCCGTTGCGCAAACTCCGTCTGTAAGAACCTCTCAGGATCGCCTAGGGCGTCTTCCAGCCCCTCATCGAAGGGCAGCTCCCCCACAACACGAACCCCAAAAGACGAGCGCGCTCTGTCGCTCGATCTGCGCATATTCTCGAGGACCCCAAGTATCGCGATGTTCAGCTCGCTCAAGAGCGCGAGGAGCTTGCCCACCGTCTCGTGAGCAACACGCGACGGCGTCGTTACGATGAGAAAGCTCGGATTCTTTAAGAATCGAATTGCATCAAGCGTCGTCTCCCCCATCCCCGGCGGCATGTCCACGATCAGAAAGTCCAAATCCCCCCAGCGCGTAATCGCCAGCAGCTCTATGAGAGCGTTGGTCAGATCCGGCCCGCGCAGCGGCGTCGGGTTCTTCCCTGTGTAGAACACCAGCGACATCAATTCAATCCCGTGCACCGTGGGGGGAACGATCCCGCGCTCTTCTCTCGGCTGAATCTCTTCGGAGAGTCCCAAAATCACGTGCGACGAGGGGCCGTAGAAATCTAGATCTAAAAGCCCGATCTTGTAGCCCAACTGCGAGAGCACGAGCGCCAGCCCCGTCGCGATGGTGCTCTTGCCCACCCCGCCCTTGCCCGCTGCAATAGCAATAATTTTTTTGATGCTCTTCAGTCGATCTGAGATGATCGCGACGCGCGGGTCCATCTCACTCCTCTCCCTCCAAAGAAGCCAGCCAAACCCCGCGCCCAGCCATCACGTCAAAATCCGGGCTACGACAGCTCGGACAACGAAGATACGCGTGCGCGACCTCCGGGATGAAGTGGATCGCTTCAGCGATCTCTGAGCCTAGCTCCTCGGCTTGGAAGTCCCATTCGCGGTGACACACACGGCAGCGAAAGCGCGCGCGCTCTCTCTCCAAGACGACCTTCGCGTCGCGCACGAGAGCGTCTTCGTGGGCGAGCATCTGCTCCAGCGCGAACTTAAAAATCTCCCTCTCGATCTGTTGCAGTTCGCCCAGCCGAACGGTGATCCCCGTGACGCGGCGCAACTGTTGCTCGCGCGCGGCTCTCTTGGCGGTCGCTACGACGGCTTCGGCCAGCGCCCACTCGTGCATAACTAGCAGTCTTCCTCAACGCGGCGGACAAGCCCTTCTAGGGCTTGTTCAACCGCGGGGCTGAGCCTCCCACCGATAGTATATGGATCTTCAACTTCTAGGGCAAAGATCTTGATCTCGTTGGGAAAATCCACGGCGAGCGCCTTGGCGGTGGCGATCAGCTCCGGCAGGCCCGCGTAATGGGGGGAGGGGGCGAGCCCAGCGCTCAGATCTTCGGGCGTGAGTTCATAGATCGTCCCCGGAGCGCTTCGCCCCGTTTTGACCGCGTCAATGATGATCGCTCGCTCGTATCCCATCAAGAGATCGAGCAGGGCCATCCCCGACAGCGCGCTCTCGACGACGTCGGCTCTGTTCCCCAGGCGCTCTCTGAGCATACGCGCGGCCAGAATCCCCACCGCATCATCGCCAAGCAATTCGTTCCCCAACCCAAGAACAAGCGTCTTCATCGTATAACTCCGTCGCTCTACTATACAGCGAAAGCAAGCCAAGCGCTAGCATTGGCTCTCCAGGGAAGCGTCTGCTATACTCCAAGCGAGTATGAGAGTTCTCTTAATCGGCTCTGGGGGACGGGAGCATGCCCTCGCATGGGGGCTGGTCCAATCTCCCAAGCTCTCCAATTTGTATATCGCTCCCGGCAACGCCGGCACGGCCCAGCTGGGCGAGAACGTCTCCATCGGTGCCGAGGATCTCTCTGCTCTGGTAGAGTTTGCTCGTAAAGAACGGATCGACTTGACCGTTGTCGGCCCGGAAGCCCCCATCGTCGCCGGGGTTCGCGATCTCTTTGAGAGAGAGCATCTAAAAATTGTTGCCCCTACGCAGAAGGCGTCGTTTCTGGAGGGCAGCAAGGTCGCAGCCAAAGCGTTCATGCACAAACACGGGATTCCCACAGCGCGACACGGCAGCTTTGACCAGTGGGAGCCGGCCGTCGCGTTCGCCCGCACCTTGTCAACTCCCCTGGTCATCAAGGCCGACGGTCTAGCCGCCGGCAAGGGGGTCGCTATCGTTCAGACGCACTCCGAAGCAGAACAGATACTCAGAGACTTCATGATCGCGAAAAAGTTCGGCGCGGCGTCGCAGCGCGTCGTCGTCGAAGAGTTTTTAGTCGGGAGAGAGTTCTCGCTCTTTGTCGCTTCGGATGGAAATTGTTGGAAGTTGCTGGGCACGGCTCAAGACTATAAGAGGCTGCGCGATGGCGATCAGGGTCCCAATACCGGGGGGATGGGATCGCTCTCGCCGATACCGTGGCTGACCCAAAGAATGCTCGAGGAGGCCGTGCAAAAGATCGTCGCGCCGACCTTTGACGCGCTGCGCCGTGAGAACATCAGTTATGAAGGGATTCTCTACTTTGGGCTGATCTGGACGCAAGATGGCCCCTACGTCTTGGAGTACAACGTGCGCTGGGGCGACCCCGAAACCCAAGTCTTGGTGCCAAGATTCGATTTCGATCTGCTTGAACTCTATCTTGCGATCGCCGAGGGACGCTTAGAGCGGTTTGAGACGAAGCTGAAGCCCATGAGCGCCGTCTGTGTCGTCTTGGCCTCTGGAGGGTATCCCGAACGGTACGAAAAGGGCCTTGAGATTGAGGGGCTGGAGGCTTTCCCTCTTCAGAGAGAGAGAAGCGTGGGTACGCTTGTCTTTCACGCGGGCACGACGCTCCAAGAGGGCAAGATCGTCACGGCGGGGGGGCGCGTGCTCAACGTCGTTGGGCTGGGAGCTTCCCTTCGCGAGGCCCGCGTGCGCGCCTATGCCGCTATCGAGAAGATCCAATTTGAGGGGATGCAGTATCGTTCAGATATTGCTTTAGGTTCTATTTGACAACCCGTTGCCCTTTGTGCTATAGATAGGCCCAAGGCAGAGGAGGTGAGGCCATGTCGGAGCTGTTGACGGCTCTAGGGAACTTTCTGATCGCGATTGGGATCGCGATCTTGCTCATTCGCGTTGGGGGCTACTTCGAGAGCATGTGAGCGAGCGGCGGACGTCTCGTAAGTGATAGCCGATGAACTCGTCCACGAGCCGATGGGCTATCTCTAGCTTGTCGTCATAGAGCGCGAGCCGGTCGAGCCGCTCCCACCTAGTGCCTAAGAGCATCTTTAAGCTCTGGGCTGTTCCTGGCTCTATGCGGGCATCTCCGGCTTGATGGCACTCGGCGCAGACGAGGCCACCGTGCTGCGTGGAGAACCATAGCTCTGAGGTCAAGCGGTGCCCCCTCCGTGCGCAACGATTGAGCCGCGGTGCCAGACCCGCTGCTCTCAATAATTTCAGCTTAAAAGCCAACTCCCCCAGGCGCAGTTTCTTTAAATGCCCCAAATGAGATAAAAAGTCTTCACAGAGATCGAAGACAGCGCGGTCAGGGTGCTCGTCTTCGATCAAATGATTCAAGAGCGACGCGGCGTGCAGGGCTGTCTCTAGTCTCTCGTACTCGCGTTTGAGATCGCGAAAGTCATTGAGAATGCTCGCTTCTTTGAGCAGCTTAAGATTCTCGCCCTCGTAGAAGACCAATTCGCTCAGGGTGAGCAGATCCAAGGCCGCGCCGAACTTGCTCTCTGGGCGCCGTGCTCCTTTGGCGATCAGCGCGATCTTGCCGTAGTCGCGTGAGAGCACCGTGAGAATCAGATCGCTCTCGCGAAACTTGATCGCACGGAGGATCAAGCCGACGGTTTTGAGGATCATAGGTGATAAGGCTCTCACCCCCGATCTCTCTTCTGCGATAACTCACGGGAGAGGGGAGACGTAGCCGGGGTGAGGGTCTTGCTCTGAAAGACAGCTCGTCGTCGTGTCGCTCTCTCTAAGCGCTCTGGCACGACGCGCACGCCCAGCCCCAACCCCGTCGGAACTCTGATCGTCCCATCGGGTTCGAGCACGAACGGCGGCTCTATGAGATCTTCGCGCCAGTAGCGCGCGCTCGCCGATATGTCGTTGGGCAGCGTGAAATTGGGCAGGCTCGCCAGCGCGACATTCGCCGCGCGCCCGATCCCCGTCTCCAGCATCCCACCGCACCAGACGGGCACGCCCCGACTTAGACAGAGATCGTGAATTCTCTTGGCGTTCAGCAGCCCGCCCACTCGCCCCGGCTTGATATTAATCATCTTACACGCCCCCAGATCTAGCGCTTTTCTGGCATCGTCGGGGGTCTTGATGCTCTCGTCCAGACAGATGGGGGTCTTCAGCTCCCGCTGTAGGCGAGCGTGGTCTATCAAATCGTCGTACTCTAGGGGTTGCTCTAACATCATGAGACCGAACTCGTCAAACTGTTTGAGATGCTCTACATCAGCGATGGTGTAAGCGGCGTTGGCGTCGGCCATCAAGTCTAGAGTGGGAAAGCGCTGGCGCACGGCGCGCAGAACTGTAATATCCCATCCGGGCTTCACTTTGAGCTTGATGCGCTTGTAGCCCTGAGCGCAGCGCTGCTCGATCACGCCGAGCAGCGTTGGGATGTCTTTTTGAATGCCAATAGAGATGCCGCTTTCGATGCGGTCTTTTGTGCCGCCGAGCAGCGTGGCTAGAGGGATGTTCTTCGCTTGGGCGAGCACGTCCCAGAACGCAGCTTCTAAAGCAGCTTTAGCCATCGGGTGTCCGCGGATGGGCTTGAGCCTCGCTTGCAGCTCTTCAGCAGAAGAGAGATCGTGACCAAGCACCGCGGGGATGCAGAAGTCTTCTAAGACGTGCCACGCCGTCTGGATCGTCTCGTCGGAGTACCACGGTCCCGCGCCGGCGACGCATTCGCCGTAGCCGGTCAGACCGTCGCTGTGAATCGTGACAATGATGCACGGTCGGATCGTCTCGCGCCAGCCGCTGGTTTCAAACGGCTCGACCAGCTCCATCTCCAGATGCCGCAGCTCGATGGCTTCAAGTTTCATAGATCTTTTAAAGAGCACGTTCAAAACTCACTATTCTCTGCTTTTCATGAAAGCATATTTCAAAACGCTCGAATATATCAGCACGCCCCATCAGATTGAAGCTGACTCCGAGTCTTTCAGAAAATCCCACCTGCGCAGTAAATCGCTCTGGGCCAAGCTGAAACTCCAACGAGTGCAGATAGACCGGAATGAAACCGCCATCTCCAACTTGCAGATGGATGAGTTGTCCCTTGCGATAATCGAATCCTATGCCCTCAGCGATGCTCGCATGGAGCACCGTGTACGCTGCTCCAGAATCTACATAGAGTTCCACAGGGCACCATCGTTCGGCGATCTTGAGGCCGACAGGTATAAGGGGAAGCGGCCGTCCTTTCAGACTCTTATAGCGAAAGATAATAGGCATGGGTAGCTAAGATCGAATGGAGATCTTCAGGTCTAGGAACGCGAAAGACCAACGGCATGGGATCAACTCCACGTTCACGAAGTTGACGATAGACCTCGGCTTCAGAATCACCGACAGCGATAATAGCTCCTTGGTGAATGGCGATCGCACGCCCAGAATAACGTTCTACCAACTCGTCCAGATGATTCGCGAGCCATTCATCATCTGCTTGCAACTGTGTGATGTTCATGATGCTCTATCATAGCCCAAGATTTACGTTAGGACAACGTTTAGCAACGCTTCTCTCTGAGATTTTTCTAACAAATAGAACGCGCGCTTCTGCCCTAGGTGCTCGAAGACGAGAAAATCCGTCGCATAGTAGCCTTGAGCGAAGTAGCGCTCGAAGATCGCGCGCGTCACCTGACGCCACTCTCGCACTAACGGCATATTCTGCTCGCGCATCTCGCGCCAGTGATACGGGATCTCCAAGAGCAGCTTCGGCTCGGTGCGCGCGAGCGAATAGTCGCGGTTGACCAAGAAGCCGTCGCGCTCTTCGGTCTGGTTGATGACCTCTCCCAAGGCAGCGAGATCTCCCTTGGGGACAGAGCCAGCGAAGTCGAGTCTCCTCCTCACGCGCGGGCTGGCGATCCACCACTCGACCGTCAAGCGATCGGTCTCCAGACCGGCGTTCAATCTGTCTCGCATATCCCCGTAGAGATTGCGCTCGTATCGGTTGGAGATGACGCCCAGCTTGTGCAGATTGAAATGCGCATTGGAGCTGACGAGCGGATCGAACGTCCACGTGATCAGCTCAATCCCTTGGGCGAGTACGGCCTCGCGCTGCTTCAGTTTGAGTTGATAGCCCACGCCCTGAAAGCGACGCTCCGAGACGACGGCGCACATGAGCGAACAGTGCTTGACTCTATTCTGTTCGATGCCGGGGAAGCCATAGACAAACCCGATCATCGCTTCCCCTTCAAACGCCCCCAACAGCACGCCGCCGTTCTTGATGGTCGTCAAGAGCAAGTGATGGGGCACAACGCTGATATCTTCAAAGCCCCAGATCTCCTTCTGAAGCCGCTCGCACGCGTGCAGCTCTTCTAAAGTCTGCAACGGACGAATGACGATCATAGCTTCTTCGCTCGCTTACGACGATACATAAATTGATCGGCCTCTTCAAGGACCTCGCGGAGCGAGCGTGGCGCCTCCGGAGACCAGTCCGAAATCCCCAGACTCAAGGCGATCTCGGTGTTCTGCAAGCGCGCGCGCCATTGCGCACAAAGCGTGCGCAGCTTCGTCTCCAAGCGCTCCATGGCGCGCTGCGCCTCCGCGCGGTTGGCTCCTTCCATCACAATCACGAACTCATCGCCGCCGTAGCGATAGACCCCATCGGTGGCGCGCACGTTCTGGCGCAAAAAGCTCGCCAGCTCTTGGATGACTCTGTCCCCCTCCAGATGCCCAAAACGATCGTTCACTGTATAGAAATCATCAATATCTACAAAGACGAGCGCGAAAGGGCGTTGGGTTTTCTCTAAGCATTCCAAGGCTTCTTCTAGAGTGCGTCGGTTATAGACTTCGGTCAGGGCGTCGCGCTTGCTCAGCTCTCTGAGACGAATTCGGTCGCGTTCGCGGGCAAGCGCGATCTCCAACTGCGTGCGAAAGGCGACCAATCGCTCTAAATCAGAGTGATCGAAGACGCCCTCTTTGTCGTAGTTGTTGATATTTAGAACACCCATGATGCGGCCCTCGGGATCGCGCAGCGGCAGGGAGATCGTCGAGGCCGGCGGTGGCCCTAGCTTTTGGATGATCTCAACAAGAGCGGGATGGGTCAATTGCTCCGAGGCCGTTAAAATCTTCGGCCCGTGCTCTAGCCCCAGCGTATGAGCGATGTGCTCATAGGGGATGGTCACCGTTTGGAGCTTTTGCAGATCGCGGCCCACCGCGGCTTGGAACTCAAACTCGTCGGTCTGGGGGTTGAGCATCAAGAAAGACCCGCCTTGGGCGTTGGGGATCAAGTGAACGGCCTCACGGATGACGATCTCTAAGAGTTCTTGGAGCGTGGAGGACTGGTTGAGCGCTTGCAAGAATGCGATCAAGCTTTGCATTTGGTGTTGCTGTTCACGCAGCTCGCTCAGGTGGCGGGTGTGATGGATGGCCAGCGTGGCGAAGTGGGCCAAGAGCACGAGGGGTTCGAGTTCGCTGGGGGTGGGGATCTGGCCGTCGTGGGGATCGGCGAGCGCGATCCGCCCGAAGATGCGCTCCCCGATGCGCAAGAAGATATAGAGCGTATCGTGAGGCCCCCACGTCCTCCCTGGGGGGACTACGGCGGCGCTGTACTCTGGGAGTTCTGGCATTCGCTCTGGGGTGACATAGAGGGCGGCGCCGATGGGCTGCCCCGTCTCTAAGATGCGGCGATCGGGGATGATCTTTCCGATATTAATATTTTGACGAATGCGCTGCTCTTCTTCGGGGGTCAGGCCCGCCGTCAAGTATTCAGCGATGATCGGTGGCTGAGGAGAGCGAGGGTCGCTGGGGACAGCGTAGAGCGAGCAGCCAACTTTGCGAAACTTGGAGTGCTGATGCAGCGCTTGGACGACCGTCTTTAAGATAGTTTTGGTGCTGGTGTTGTGCAAGATTTGGGAGCCGATATGCAGGAGTATAGTGCGCAAGTGTTCGGTCTCTTTGTGAGGGGTTATATTCAAAGCGGTGCCGATGATCGCGGGGCGGCCGTGCCATTCGCCGCGGCGCCCCCAGACTTCAAGCCACACGGTGCGGCCGTCTTTGGCCCGCACTCGCAGCGTATAGCGCGCCGCTTCGATCTCCCCGGACTCGCGGGCGCGAATCTTCTCCAACACCAGAGCACGGTCTTCGGGGATCACCAGATCCATGAGCAGACCCTGAGAAACTTCTTCTCGCGTGTAGCCCAAGGTCTCTTCGAGCACGGAATTGATATAAACGAGTCGGCCATCTTGGATGACATAGATGCCGACGAGCGCGCTCTCCACAAGAGCACGAAAGAGCGTTTCTGAGTGTGTAAAACCCTCGCGTACTAAGCTCATGGGTTATCTCACTCGGTCGAGCATCCGCACGATCTCCGCTTCGCTCTCGTTCCAGTCGCGGTGGACCTTTACTTGCAGATCGAGGTAGACCTTGCGCCCCAAAAACCGCTCGATCTCTTGGCGGGCGAGCGTCCCGATCTGCTTGATCATCTTGCCTCCGCTCCCGATCAGAATCGCTTTTTGCGATTCGCGAGCTACATATATATTCGCGAAGATCTCTAGAAGTTCCCCGTCCTCGCGCTCGGCCATGTGCGTCACTTCTACAACAGTAGAGTAGGGGATCTCTTTGTGGGTGAGTTGAAAGATCTTCTCGCGGATGAACTCGGCAATGATAAACTCTTGAGAGCGATCGGTGCGGATCTCGTCGGGGAAGAACTTGGGGCCTTCGGGCAAAAGCTCGGCGATCTTGTTCGCGGCTAATCCCAAATTGGCTTCTTGCTTGCACGAGATGGGGATGATCTCACGGAAGAGACCCGTCTGTCGGTAGGCGCGCGTCGTCTCTTCGAGGGTGGCAGCATCGGCGAGATCAATCTTATTGATCAACAGCAGAATGGGCTTGGAGAAGTTCTTCAAGTGCTCGAAGGCTTTCTGGTCTTCTTCGTGGAGCTTGCCCCATGGCTCGGTCATGTAGACCAACACATCTAACCCCGAGAGCGCGGCGTAGGCCTGCTTGATGAGATACCGACTGAGCTTGTCTACGGGCTTGTGCAGGCCAGGGGTATCTACGAAGACGATCTGCGCGCCGGGGAGGGTGAGCACGCAGCGAATGCGATAGCGCGTAGATTGGCGCTTCTCGGAGACAATGAGAAACTTCTGGCCCAGAAGAGCATTAATAAAGCTCGACTTGCCCGCGTTCGCCTGCCCCAAAAGCCCGACAAACCCCGACTTAAATGACATTCAACCCCTGATCCTCCTTTAGAATGCGTATTGCCCGTTGAATATCATACTGCAAGAGGCGATCTTTGTCCAACGGGGGGATCTGCCGGGAGAGGCGTTCATAGAGGGCGCGGGTGCGGGGAGCCAATAGAGAAGGGTCCCGGAAGCGGAGGGCTTGACGCACCGTCAGCAGCGCGATCGCTAAGATGATCTCGACGTTCTCGACGATACGAAGGGCTTTATAGGCCGAGGTAGTGGCCATGCTGTTGTGGTCTTCTTTGCCCCCGGAGGTAGGAATAGAGTCCACGCTGGCGGGGTGTGCCAGCACTTTGTTCTCTGCGACGAGCGCGGCGGCTGTGTATTGGGGAACCATTAGACCCGAATTCAGCCCGCTCTCCTGGACCAAAAACTTGGGAAGATCAGGGGCTTCGAGCAGGAGCGCGATCTGGCGCTCGGAGAAGTTCCCAATCTCTGCGACGGCTTGGCCTAAGAGTTCGCAGCAGAACGCCAAGATCTGCCCGTGAAAGTTCCCCCCCGAAAGCACCTCCCCCGACTCGGCGAAGACCAAGGGGTTATCAGTAGCCGAGTTCATCTCGATCTGGAATGTTTGAGCGACAAAGTCGAGCGCATCGAGAGAGGCGCCCAAGACTTGGGGGATGCAGCGCAGCGTGTAATTGTCTTGGACATCGTCGGTTCTGCCGTTGACGAGCTGGCTGCCGTGAAGCCAGTCGCGCAACGCTTGCGCGACGCGCAGTTGCCCAGAGTGCGGGCGCGCGCGATGCAGACGCTCATCGAAAGCGTCTGTATGCCCGCGCAGCGCTTCGACCGCGAGCGCGCCGATCGCTTGCGCTTGGGCTAAGAGCTTCTGGGCGCGCACGAGCGCGACAAATCCCAACGCTAACGTGATCTGTGTCCCGTTGACGAGCGCCAGTCCTTCTTTGGGGGCCAAGCGCAACGGTTCTAGTCCAAGCTCGCGTAATACCTCCCTCCCAGAGAGAATTGTTTCGCTGAGCTTGGCGTGGCCCTCGCCGATCAAGAGCAGCGCCAGATGGGCTAAGGGCGCTAAATCCCCGCTGGAGCCGACCGAGCCTTTCGAGGGGATGATGGGGACAACCGAGCGATTGACAAATTCTTTGAGATATTCTATCACTTCAACGCGCACGCCGGAGCGTCCCTGCAAGAGCGAATTGAGGCGAAAGAGCAACGCCGCACGAGCGACTTCGTCGGGGAGCGGCTCCCCAACGCCCACAGCATGGCTCTTGAGGAGATTCTCTTGGAGCAGCGAGAGCTTTTCGCTGGGGATCGCCTCGGTGCTGAGCTTGCCAAAGCCCGTGTTGATCCCATAAACTCTCTGGTTCTTGGAGACGATCTGCTCGACAAGGGCGCGAGCAGCCCGCACGCGCTCCAACGCGCTGGACGCCAGAGACACCTTCTCGCAGCCAAAGACGATCTTCGCAGCAGCTTCAAGAGTCAAAGAGTGTCCATCGAGCTCGATCATGCGCGTCTTCAGTATACCGCGAATGGATAATCTTGTACAATACAAAGCCCGCTACGTGGGTGGCCGGGCGTATGAAAATGTTTACTAAAGACTTCTACGTCGTCTGTGACAACATTCGTAGCATGTTCAACGTTGGGGCTATCTTTAGAACTGCTGATGCGGCGGGGATCACCAAACTCTATCTGTGTGGCTACACGCCCACGCCGCCGCGCTACGAGATCGAAAAAGTCGCGCTCGGAGCCGAAAAGACCGTCCCATGGGAGCGCGTTGCCCAAACGTGGAGGCTGCTCGAACGACTCAAAGCCCAAAACGTCCAGATCGTTGCGTTAGAGAACAATATCGAGTTTCCCACGATAGACTATCGCGCATTTGTCCCGAAGTTTCCCATCGCGCTTGTGCTGGGCAACGAGGTGACCGGGCTTTCTCACGCGCTTCTAAAGCGCGCCGACGCGATCATCACACTTCCGATGCACGGCCAGAAAGAATCGCTCAACGTGGCGGTAGCCTTTGGGATCGCCGCCTATAGACTGAACGAGCACCGCGTTTGAGAATTTGCCAAGAGCAGGGCACGACGCTATAATAAAAACGCCTGGGCTTGTCTGAAGCCCCGTGCTAGGACGCAAGGAACAGCTCTTTGCGTCATGGTGTGGTTGTGTGGAGGGCAAGTCCATTTTGCTTTTGCAGGTGATCGCCATGCAGGAATTGCTACAACGCCTGCAGCAACGGTCATCGGCTCTTAGCGCACCCGACGTGCGCCGAATGCTGCAGGCGCTCTATCGTGAGAGGGATCTCTGGCAAGCCGCGGGCGCGTGCGAGCGCCCCTTCCCGCAATTTGC
The DNA here is from genome assembly GCA_025061735.1 of Candidatus Bipolaricaulota bacterium. Classification (GTDB taxonomy): domain Bacteria; phylum Bipolaricaulota; class Bipolaricaulia; order RBG-16-55-9; family DRXL01; genus SKYB132. The sequence continues at coordinate 37,184 of JANXAU010000040.1, read as the reverse complement.
AGAGCTGATCGAGGCTTTGCGCGAATTGGGCTATCTGAAAGTCCGAGGGCGCGCCCTCGAGCTGACGCCCGCGGGCCGCGTGGCGTTCGAGCGCTGGCGAGTTGCTCTCTCCCCGCCCGTGCATACGCCGTGCCCTCAGTGCACCATCGGCCCGGCTCCCCTCCCACACCTGCAACAGAAATTCGCCCAAATCGCTCAACAACGCCCTTCAGCAGCACTCGAATTTGAGCAGGGCTTTCTGACCGAAGAGTCGGTCATTCGTCGTGTGGCGTGGCTCGATCGCTGCGGCGATCTGGCCCACAGAGAGATCGTCTTGTTGGGCGATGACGATCTGCTCAGCGTCGCGTTGGCCCTGACAGAGCGACCGGCGCAGATCGTCGTTTTCGAGATAGATCAACGTCTTGTAGATTTTCTCAACGAGCACGCGCAGCAAAGGGGCTGGCCGCTCAAGGCGTATCTCCACGATCTGCGCCGGCCCCTGCCTGAGAAATTCTTTGGGAGCTTCGACGTCTTCGTCACCGACCCGTTAGAGACGGTAGACGGCTTTCTGCTCTTTGTCGAGCAGGGCTTATCGCTGTTGAAGCCGGGGGCGGGGCAGGCGGGGTATTTTGGGTTGACCAAGATCGAAGCATCGCCTGAAAAATGGCGGCTTTTTGAACAGAAGCTTCTAGAGAGACACGATCTGTTCATCTCGGATGTATTGCGGGATTTTGGGTTTTACGAGAATTGGCCGTATCTGACGGAGACGGTTTCACAGCAATCGGCGTTGTTCTCGGAGGCTCCGGATCGGCCGTGGTATCGTTCGACGTTCTTTCGGGTCGAGACGCTCGGCGCGTTTCACCCCGTGCGGTGTCGCTCCCTTGGGGAGGAGGAGGTGGAGATCTACTATGACCAAGACTCGATCATGAGACCACCGAGGAGGTGAGCCATGCGGGAGCCAGCCCTGGGGCGTCATCTGATCGTGGAGGTCTTCGAGGCGGATTCCCATCTGCTCAATGATGTCCAAGGGTTAGAGCAGTTGCTGCTCGACGCAGCGCGCGCTGCCAATGCGACGGTTGTCAAGAGCGTCTTCCATCGGTTCAGTCCCTATGGCGTCAGCGGCGTTGTGGTGATCGCCGAGTCGCACTTGACGATTCATACCTGGCCGGAGTACGGATACGCGGCGATAGATATCTTCACGTGCGGGCCGAAGATGGATCTCGACGCGGCGGTCGAAGTGATTCGCCAAGGGTTAGGGGGGCGTCTCTTGCAGATCGAGATCAATCGTGGTCAAGGGGTTCGCCGCTTACGGGGCGATAGGGCTGATTGCAAATACGCCGTTGGGGCTACAACAAGTTGATCACGTCGCGCGAAGTCTCTGTAACAACATCTCGCGCGTCTTCTTGGGATCGGCCTTGCCCCCCGTCGCTTTCATCACTTGCCCCTGCAAAAAGCCAATAGCCGCCTCTTTGCCCGACTGGAAGTCGGCTACCGCCTTGGGGTTCTCCGCGAGGACTTTAGCTACGATCTCTGCCAACGCTTGCTCGTCGGAAATCTGCGACAATCCCCGCGCGCGCACGATCTCGTCTGGGGCTTTGCCCGTCTTGAACGACTCGGCGATCACGTCTTTGGCGACCGTGCGGTTGATCTGACCAGAGCTGACCATCTCCAAGACGCGCGCGAAGTGCTCCGGTTTGAGCGCGATCTCCATCGTCTGGCTCTCTTTGAGCAGTCTGAGAATCTCCGACATCATCCAGTTGCTCACGTCCTTGGGATGGGGATAGAGTCCCACGACGGATTCAAAATACTCAGCTACGGAACGCTCATCCGTGAGCACGGAGATATCGTACTCTGGAAGTTTATATTCTTGCATCCAGCGGGCGCGCTTCTGCGCGGGCAGCTCCGGCAGCGATCTCTTCACGCGCTCTCTCCAAGCGTCGTCTATCTGAAGAGGGACGAGATCGGGTTCAGGAAAGTAGCGATAGTCTTCGGCCTCTTCTTTGGAGCGCATCAGCTCGGTTCGCCCCAGCGCCTCGTTCCACGTGAGGGTGGCCTGCTCGATCGGATGGCCCTTCTCTACGAGCGCGCGCTGGCGCGCGACTTCAAATTTCAGCGCTTCTTCAATCGCTCTGAATGAATTCATGTTCTTGATCTCGGTCTTGGTGCCTAAGCGCTCATCTGGGCTCACCGAGACGTTGGCATCGCAGCGCAGCGAGCCTTCTTCCATGTCACCGCTGCACACCCCCAGATAGCGCAGAACCCGCCGCAGCTCTTCCATGTAGAGCCGAGCCTCTTCGGGAGAGCTAAGATCGGGTTCGCTGACGATCTCGATCAACGGAACGCCCGCACGGTTGAGATCTACCAAGCTGTACCCCTCAGGACGATGCAAGAGCTTGCCCGCGTCTTCTTCCAAATGGAGACGACGAATGCGAACGCGCTTGCCCGTCGGAAGCTCCAGATACCCCCTAAGGGCCAAGGGTTCTTCGTACTGAGAGATCTGATAGCCTTTGGGCAAGTCGGGGTAGAAGTAGTTCTTGCGCGCGAAGACCGAACGCGCAGGGATCTCGCAGTGCAGGGCGAGCGCGGCTTTCAGGGCGTACTCGACGGCGCGCTCGTTGAGCACGGGGAGCGCGCCGGGCATCCCCAAACAGACCGGGCACGTGTGCGCGTTGGGCGGCGCCCCGAAATACGCTGCCGAACAGCTACAGAAGAGCTTGGTCTTGGTCAGAAGCTGCGCGTGGACTTCTAAGCCGATGACGGTGCGCATGAGCGCTAAGACCCTGAAGCCGCCGCTTCGTGAGCGATAGGGTGACCCTCGGACTCGCCGTTCTTCCCCGGCACGTAGCGCACGACGGAGACGACCTTGTCGCCCTCGTCCAGGTCTATTAATTTGACGCCCTTGGCGTAGCGGCTGACGATGCGCACTTCGGCTGCCGAGATCCTGATGATCTTGCCGTTGAGCGTGGTGACCATGATCTCATCGTCGTCTTTGACTTTTTCAACGGCCACGATCGGCCCCGTCTTCTCGTCTACCTTGATGCCCAAGACGCCCTTGCCGCCGCGCCCTTGCACCGGGAACTCCTCTAACGGCGTGCGCTTGCCGTAGCCGTTCTCGGTGACCAATAAGAGCTTGTCTTCGGGATCGCCCGGTTCGAGCGCCACCACGCCCACCAGCCGATCCCCTTCGTCCAGGCGCATCCCGATCACACCCTTGCTGGGCCGGCCGGCACAGCGCGCCTCTTCTTCCCTAAAGCGAATCGTCATGCCCTGCGCGCTCACCAGCAGCAGATCCCCGGTGCCGTGAGAGAGGATCGCATCTACGATAAAATCGCCTTCGTCGGGGTTGATCGCCAAGATGCCGTTGGTGTGAGCATTGTAGAAGTCTTCGTAGGCGTTGCGGTTGACGATTCCTTGAGCGGTGACCATCACGCAGTAGCGATTCCCCGCGCCGTCGGTGTGCAACGGAAGCATCGCGCAGACTTCTTCGTCGGGGCTCATCCCGATAAAGTTTCTTAAATTCTCGCCCTTGACATCGCGGCGCTCGGAGTACAACCGATACGCTTTTAATTTGTAGGCTTTGTGGGCCTTGGTGAAGACGAGCAGGTCGTCTCGGGCGTGGCAAGTGAAGACGCGCTTCATCGCATCGCCCTCGCGCAAGCGCATCACCAAGATCCCCTTGCCGCCCCGCTGCTGCTTTCTGTAGGCTTCTTCCTTGGGAGCGCTGGCGTAGCCCTTGACGCTGACGCTGATGAGCAAGTCTGTGTCGGGGATGAACGCCTCTTCGGAGAGCGTCTCGCCGTCTACGCTCTCTACGATCTGCGTGCGGCGCGGGTCGCCGTAGCGCTTCTTCAGCTCTAGAAGCTCGGACTTGATAATACCGTCGAGCTTTTGCGAGCTGGCCAAGATGGACTTGTATTCTTTGATCGCTTGCTGTTTCTCGTCGAATTCTGTTTTGAGTTCTTGAGTTTCTAAAGCCGTGAAGCGGCGCAGTTGCATCTTCAAGATCGCGTCGGCTTGCTTCTCTGAGAGCTTGTATTTTTTCTGGAGCGCGTCCATCGCTTGGGCAGCATCTTTGGACTTACTGATGATCTCGATGATCTCATCACGGTTGTCTAGGGCTTTGAGCATCCCCTCTAACAGATGGGCGCGCTCTTGGGCGGCGTTCAGTCTAAATTGCGTGCGCCGTCGGACGACCTCGCGCCGATGAGCAATGAAATAATAAAGCAGCTCTTTCAAAGATAATTTTCGGGGGTTGCCGTCCACGATCACCAGGAAGTTCGCGCCGAAGGTCCATTCGAGGGGGGTGTATTTGTAAAGCTTCTGCAAGACAAGCTGAGGGTTGGTGCCGCGCTTGAGTTCGACGACGATTCGGATGCCGTCGCGGTCGGACTCGTCTCTTAAGTCGGAGATCTCGTCGAGGTCGCCGGAGCGGACTTTGTTGGCGATCGCTTCGACAAGGGTGGACTTGCGCACCTGGAAGGGGATCTCGGAGATGATGATCGCGTCGTCTTCGATGCGCGCCACGCCCCGGACTTTGATCTTGCCCTCGCCGTCTCTGTAGGCTTCGACGATCCCCTCGCGCCCCACGATGATCCCACCGGTGGGGAAGTCCGGACCCCGGATGAACTGCATCAGCTCTTCTACGGAGGCTTCGGGCTTATCAATCATATAGACGAGGGCGTCTACGACTTCTGAAAGGTTGTGAGGAGGGATCTGGGTCGTCATGCCCACCGAGATCCCCCAGGAGCCGTTTAATAAGAGATTGGGGACTCGAGCGGGCAGGACGACAGGCTCGGTGAGCGAATCGTCGAAGTTCGGCACAAAATCTACGGTGTTCTCGTCCAGTTCGACGAGCAGCTCTTCGGCGATGGGGGTGAGGCGGGCCTCGGTGTAGCGCATCGCCGCCGGCTCGTCGCCGTCGATGCTGCCAAAATTCCCCTGCCCGTCCACCAACGGATAGCGAAACGAGAAGGGCTGCGCCATGTTGACCATCGTGTCGTAGACGGGCTGGTCGCCGTGGGGGTGGTACTTGCCCAGGCACTCCCCGACGATGCGCGCGGACTTCTTGTGCGGGCGGTTGGGCGCCAGCCCCAGCTGCGCCATCGTATAGAGAATGCGGCGCTGCACGGGCTTCAGACCGTCGCGGACGTCGGGGATGGCGCGCCCTCGGATGACGCTCATCGCGTAGTTGATATACGAGACGCGCATCTCGTCTTCAATAAACGTGCGCTCGATGCGTTCGGGCATGAACGGTTCCCCCTCTCACTCTGGCAGATATTCCATCATACGGAAAACATCGGACGAGATCAAATTCTTCGGAAGCTCTCCATCTCACGTGGGTTCTTCTTTGGCCCCGGTGACGGTGAAGGGATCGACGGCATCGCGCAGGGCGTCGCCCATGAAGTTAAACGCCAGCACGGCGAGAACGATAAAGATGCCGGGGATGAGAAACCACGGGTACTTTTCAATCACTTGAGTGCTCCAGCCGGCTTGCATCAACACGCCCCAACTGGTCAAGGGATCGCGAATCCCCAGTCTTAAGAAGCTCAGGGTGCTCTCTAAGATAATAATGTTGGGAATGGTGAGCGTCGCGGCGACGACCAGATAGCTCGTCGTGTTGGGCAAGATATGTTTTAAGATGATGCGCAGGTCGCTGACGCCGATGGCGCGGGCGGCCGTGACAAACTCGGCCTCGCGCAGCGCCAAGAACTGCCCGCGTACCACCCGCGCCAGCGGCGCCCAACTGACGATAATCAAGATAAAGACGATCCCCCAAAAGACCGCCATCCCCGTGAGCTTATACTGGGACAAGATCACCGCCAGCGCCAACAACAGCGCCAAGCGGGGCAGAGCCATGAAGACTTCAATGACGCGCTGAATGAACGTGTCAATTCCGCCTCCGTAGTAGCCCGAGATGCCTCCCAGCAGAATCCCCAAGATAAAAGCGAAGACGATCACCAGGGGGCCGATGGCCAGCGAGATCTTGCCGCCGATCAGCGTCATCGAGAAGATATCGTAGCCCAATTTGTTAGTGCCAAAGAGAAAGAGCTGGCACGGGGAGGTTGCTAGCTCCGCCGGCCCCATGGGGCCAGCCCCGGCCTCGCGCACTCCAAACAGATGCAGATCGGTCTTCCACAAATCCCAGAAGCGATACTCTTCCCCGCGCACGAAGAATTCGATATAGCACTTGCGCGAGGTGTCCTCCTCCCACCAGAAGATCCCCGGCTGACGGAAGTAGCGCGGGTCGCCTTCGGGAGGCTTGGTCGTGTATTCTCCCGTCTCGACGTTGAGGTAGACTTGGGCCTGGCTCAGCGCGTAGACGAACGGCTTGAACGAGAAATTGCCGTCCTTGTCCCAAAAGCGAATCCGCGAGATCATCGGGGGGATATACCCGAAGTTGCGGTGCTCTTGATTGTAGTTATAGGGGGCGATGAACTCCGCAAAGACAACAAAGATGATATAGAAGAGAATCACGACGATGCTGCCAAACAGCCCCATGCGATGTTGCTTGAAGCGCCGCCAGATGAGTCGCCCTTGCGAGACCGGTTCTGTCCCGCGCACCCCCCCGATCACAGACTCGGTTTTGTTCTTCGACCCCGTCTCAGTCATAGCGGATCTTCGGGTCCACGACGGCTAATAAGATATCGGATATCAGATTGCCGACGACCAAGATGACCCCGAAGTAGAGCAATCCCCCCATGATGACCCATTGGTCTTGGGTTTGAAGCGCATTGAAGTAGTTGACTTCGACCGTCTGAAGGTTCATGACCGCTGACGCCACCAAGATCCCCTCAAACATAAAGGGGATCCAGAAGCCGAGCATACTGACCAAGGGGTTGATGGCGTTGCGCACGGCGTGCTTGTAGATGACGACCCTTTCGGAAAGCCCCTTGGCGCGCGCGGTCTGGATGTAGGGCTGCCCCAGCACGTCCAAGAGGTTGGCGCGCATGTAGCGAATGAGCGCGGCGATGTTGGCCGTGCCCACGATGATGACGACCGGCCACAGGTGCCAGAGGAAGTTCCGGAATTTGGCCCAGCTCCACGGGGCGAGCGTATACTCGTTGGCGAAGAGGCCCCCAACCGCCAACCCCTCGGCGGTGCCGTAGTAGCCTTGGGCCAGGCGCTCGGCCTTAGACAGACAGAGAATGCCGCCCTCGCAGGAGAAGACGCCCGGACTCAGCTCCACGCACGGGGGTCGGAAGAAAGTCACAATCGGGCGCAGCCAGTCAATGTCGCACCAGTAGCCGACCCGCAGCACCGAGACCATCACTTGCAAGAAGACGATCGCCAAGAGAAAGACCGGGATCGAAAGCCCCAGAAAACCCATAAAATTCAGAAAATGATCGTTAAACGAGTACTTATGGGTGGCGCTGTAGATGCCGATGGGGATAGCAATAAGCCACGTGAAAAGCATCGTAGTGAGAATAATGACCATGCTGTAGAGTAAAGATCCTCCGCCGAAGAGATAGTCTCCCACGGGGACTTTGTTGAAGAACGAGAACCCCAAATCCCCTCGGGTGAAGATATTTCTCAGCCATGTGATATATTGAGTGACGGGGTCTTTGTCGAGATCGAATTGTCGGATCAAGCTTTCTAAGAGATCGCGCCCGATGCTGGGGTTGAACTTCCATTGCGCGACGATATCCGAGGGCTGTAGCTTCACGATGGTAAAAGCAAAGACCGAGATGATAAAGAGCAAGGGGATCATGTAGAGAAAGCGCCGTACGATAAAGCTTAGCATACGCTAACTCCCTTCTTCAGGAGGCATACCCGATGATAGCAACTTCAATTCTATCACGCAAGGAGTTGGTTTCTGACGGCCCGGTTGCGTGAGGGCAGGGGGCTCGCTAAGATGAAGTATGCGCATAGAGCTGCTGAAGTCGAAGATTCATCGGGCGACGATCACCGCGACCGATCTTCATTATGAAGGCAGTCTGACGTTAGACAGCGAGCTGATGCGCGCTGCCCAGATCCTGCCCTACGAAAAAGTCCAAGTCGTCAACGTCAACAACGGTTCGCGCTTGGAGACGTATGTGATCGAAGGGCCAGCGGGATCGGGGGTGGTTCAGCTCAACGGGGCAGCGGCGCGCTGGGGCGCTCCCGGCGATCTCGTGATTATTCTCACCTATGCCAGCCTCGAGCCTGTAGAGGCCCTGCGTCATCGTCCACGGGTCGTCCACGTAGACGAGCGCAATCGCGTCGTCAAGATATCTTAGCCAAACTTTGCACGCTCTACCGTCTTTGCGCTATCATAGCGTCAATCAAAACTTTGAGGTGAGGGTGCGCTATGAAGCTCGAGGACGTTAAGACCATTGCTGTGTTAGGAGCCGGCACGATGGGCCATGGCATCGCTCAGGTCGCGGCGATGGCCGGCTATAGAGTCAAGATGCGCGACATCAGCGAAGAACTCGTCAAGAAGGGCTATGACCAGATCGCGTGGAGCCTGGGTAAGTTCGTCGAGAAGGGTCAAATCTCCAAAGAGAAAGCCGACGCTGCTCTCAAACTCATCACCCCCGTGGTGGATCTCAAAGAAGCCGTCAAGGACGCCGATGTCGTCATCGAAGCGATTCCCGAGATCATGAAGCTCAAGCTCGAGACGTTCAAAGAGTTAGATAAGCTCACTCCCAAAGACGCTATTCTCGCCAGCAATACGAGCAGCTTGAGCATCACCGAGCTGGGCCGGGCCACCCAGCGTCCTGACAAAGTCGTGGGGATGCACTTCTTCAGCCCGGTGGTGCGCATGGCCTTAGTAGAAGTCATCAAGGGAGAAGGAACGTCAGAAGAGACGATGGCGCTGATCGCGGAACTCGCCAAAAAGCTCGGCAAGACCCCGATTCGCGTCGAGAAGGACGTGCGCGGGTTTATCGTGAATCGAGTGCTCGTGGGGCCGTATATGTTGGAGTCGGCGCACATCGTCTCGCGCGGCGAGGCGACGATAGAGCAGATAGATAGCCGCATGAAGTTCTACGAGGGCTTCCCGATGGGGCCGTTTGAGCTGCAAGACCTCACGGGGATTGACATTGGCTATCACTTGACCAAGGAGGCCGGTGAGCCCGTCCCCTCTATCATAGAAGAGAAGGTCAAAGCCGGGCACCTGGGGCGCAAGACGGGTCAGGGGTTCTATAACTACAAAGAGAAGGGCGCGAATTACTCGCGCGAAGCCGGCGAAAAGTTCGATCCCCTGCCCCTCTACGCCCTCATGGCCAACCAGGCGGCTTGGCTGATCGAGAACAAAGTTTCGACAGCTGATCAGATCGACCTAGCGTGTCAGTTGGGCGCGGGCTTCCCCGAGGGGCTGCTGCGCCGCGCCGATAGAATCGGCCTCGATAAGATTCTCAACAAGCTCGACGAGCTGTACGCCACATACAAAGACGAGCGCTACAAGGCGACGGCGCTCCTGCGCCAGATGGTGCAGCAGGGCAAGACCGGTGAGGCCGCCGGCGAGGGCTTCTACAAATACAGCAAAGAGAGCAAAGAGTATAAAACTCTGAAAGTGCAGATAGACCCAAAGACGCACGTTGCTTACGTGAGCCTGAATCGCCCCCATAGACTGAACGCGATCAACTCGGAGATGCGCGAGGAGCTGCCCAGAGTCTTCTCTGAACTGCGCGAGAACCCCGACGTGCGGGTGATCGTGCTGCGGGGCGAGGGCGGGAGGGCGTTCAGCGCGGGAGCTGACATTACGGAATTTACGGGGGGCAAGCCCTATCAGTTCGTCGAACTCGGCGAGTTTTTCCGAGCGCCCGAACTTTGCCCCAAGCCCGTCATCGCGGCGATTGACGGGTTTGCGCTGGGCGGCGGATTGGAATTAGCGCTCGCGTGTGATTTTCGCTTAGCGAGCAAGCGCAGCGAGGTGGGGCAGCCTGAGATCCATCTAGGGCTGATCCCCGGCGGCGGCGGGACACAAAGACTTCTGCGCTTGGTTGGCCCGGCACGCGCCAAAGAGATCTGTATGTTGGGCGAGCGCCTCAGCGCTGAACAAGCCGCCCAATGGGGCTTGATAGATCACGTTTACGAGAACGAGAAGTTCGAACAAGAAGTGAAAGCGTTCGCGGAGAAGCTCGCGGAGCGCGCGCCCATCGCCGTGCGCCTGACCAAGCAGATCATCAACGCGGGGGCGGACTGTTCTCTAGAAGCAGCGCTCTTGATGGAGCGCGAGGCGTTTGGGCTGCTCTTCAGCACCGAAGACATGCTCGAGGGCGTCAACGCCTTCTTGACCAAGAAGAAGCCGGAGTTCAAGGGGAAGTGAAGCGCGCGCAGCGGATCTCTGTGGGAGAGCACCACGAGAACCGAAAGCGCTCCTCCAACCAACGCCCGATCAGGCCTCCGCGCGCCAGATGAAAAGCGTACTGGGCGTGGAGGCACTTGACTTTTGTGCGATCGGCGATCCCGGCGATCCCGCGACTCCGGAGCGCGTCGAGCCAGCCCAAGCGTGAGAGCGTCTGGCGATCATCGTCGCTGAGCAGCGCCTCACGCTCCTGGGTGTAGCGTCGGTGATCTTCTTCGTACAGGTGTCGAAGCTGGGGATCGCGCGCGAGTTCCGACTCTAACTGATCTATCAGTCCGCGCTCTTCCAGGCGCGAGAGCTGCTCGATTAAGATGGGACACGTCAGCCAGAAGAGCGTGGGGAAGGGTTCGACGGAGTCTCCGTCGCGCAGCAGGGGCGCCACGCGGATAACAGCTGGGTAGCCCCAGGGACAACGGACGCTCACGTCGAACTTCCCTCGGGGAGGACGCCCCAATTGCCGCGCGATGACCGTTTGGTCGTTGAGCATCTTCTAAAGCTATCGAGAAACGTGCGTTCGTGCAACTCTCTTGCACTTAAATAACACTTGCCCTATACTCAACAGCATCGCAAAGAACGACGGAGGCATCTTCTTATGAGTATTCTGATCAACCGCTCTACGAACGTCTTGGTGCAGGGGATCACCGGGAGCGAAGGGGGCTTTCACACCAAGAGAATGCTCGAATACGGGACGAAGATCGTCGCGGGGGTCACCCCTGGCAAGGGCGGCACGATCTTCGACGGCGTCCCCGTCTATAATACCGTGCGCGAAGCACAACAGCATCACGCGATTGACGCGACGGTGATCTTCGTGCCGGCCAAATTCGCGGCCGACGCAATCTTAGAAGCGGCCGACGCAGAAGTCCCGCTGATCGTCTGCATCACCGAGCACATCCCCGTCCATCACATGTTAAAAGTCTATCAGTTTGTCAAGCTGAAGGGCGTGAGGTTGATCGGCCCCAACTGTCCGGGGCTGATCGCGCCGGGCAAGTGCAAGATCGGGATTCTGCCCAATCATATCTTCAAGCCCGGCCCCGTCGGCATCGTCAGCCGCAGCGGAACGCTGACTTATGAGATCGCCGATCAGCTCTCGCGCGCCAATATTGGACAATCTACGGTGGTGGGCATCGGTGGCGATCCCATCGTGGGCAGCGGCTTTATAGATATCTTAGCGCTCTTTCAGAAAGACCGTCAGACGAAAGCGATCGTTTTGGTGGGGGAGATCGGCGGCACCGACGAAGAACGAGCCGCAGAATTTATCGCGCGAGAGATCACCAAGCCGGTGGTCGCGTATATTGCGGGTTTTTCGGCACCGCCGGGGAAGCGCATGGGGCACGCGGGCGCGATCATCTCCGGGAGCGAGGGCACGGCCGACGCCAAAGCCAAGGCGCTCGAATCCAAGGGGATTCCCGTCGCGCGCACGCCCAGAGAAGTCGTGGAACTGACCAAAAAAGCTCTCTCTCAGCGAGCGACCCGTATTTAGACTTTGGGGACCGGCACGCGCTCCAGTATCTCTGAGAGTATCTCGTGCTCGGAGAGCTTTTTCATCCAGAGTTCCGGTTGCAAGATCAATCGGTGAGCGAGTGCTACGTGCGCCACCGCCTTGACGTCATCGGGGATGACGTAATCGCGCCCCTCGAGGGCCGCCCGCGCCCGCGAGAGCTTCCATAGCGCTAACGACCCTCGCGGGCTGGCTCCCACCAAGACGCGCCCGTCTTGGCGCGTGGCGTGCACCAGCGCGATCATATAGCGCTCCAGATCGGGATGAACAAAGATCGTCTCTAAGTGTTGGCGCATCTGTAACAGTTCAGTGCTGTCTATCACTCTTTGCAGTTGCGGCTCATCGCGGGCGCGCTCGCGCCGCCGGCGCAGCATCTCTTGCTCTTGGTCAAAAGAGGGATAGCCCAGCGAGACGCGCACGAGAAACCGATCGAGTTGGGCTTCGGGAAGGGGGAACGTCCCTTCAAATTCGATGGGGTTTTGGGTGGCGATGACGATGAACGGTTGGGGCAAGGGTAGGGTTTGCCCCTCTAGAGTGACTTGGAACTCTTGCATGGCTTCTAGGAGGGCCGACTGGGTCTTGGGCGAGGCGCGGTTGATCTCGTCGGCCAGAATGAGATTGGAAAAGATCGGCCCCGGTCGCAGCTCGAACCGCCCGGTGTTGCGGTCGTAGATATACGTCCCGGTGATGTCCCCGGGGAGCAGATCGGGCGTGAACTGAATTCTCTTAAAATCTAGGCCCAAGACGGTGGCAAAGCTCTTGGCGGTGAGCGTCTTGGCCAGGCCGGGGAGGTCTTCGATGAGAATATGTCCGCCGGCGAGGATCGAGAGGAGAATCTGTTCTAATACGGCGCGCTTGCCGATCACTGCTCGTTCGACTTCATCCAAGATCTGTTTAGCGCGTTCCGCGACGACCATAGCGGGCGTAGTCCTCCAGTTCCGTGAGCACGCGATCCAATTCGTGCAGAAATTCTCTGTTCGACAGGCGTCGGAGGGAGCGGCTATTGGGGTTGGGGAAGTTGAGCATGAGCAGCTCGCGCCAGCGCGCGAAAGCGGGTAGAGAAGTAAACCGTCGTCGCGCTTCGCTTTCGGGGATGTTGTCGTGCAGCGCGATCCACGCGATGACGAGATTGCTCAGATGGTGAGAGAAATTCCAGCGGGCCAGCTCGCCGTGAGCACTCAGTTTGATCTGGCGGACCAGCGCGAGCACGGGGCCTGTAGAGAGGGGCTTCTGGGGGCGCGTTCGGGACGAGTCCGATTGTAAGAGAAGATCTACGATCCCCAGATAGACGGCCAAGGCCGCCAGCCCAATGAAGATCGTCCAGATGGGGTCGAAGGGCAGCCCGTGAAGCTGCAACCAGAAGAGCCAGAGCCGATAGAGCACCGGGCGCAGGAGATGCTCCCGTAGCAGGTCTCCGTAGAGCAGCGTGAGGAAGAGCGCTCCCACGAAGAGGGCTATGGCCAAGACAAGGATCTTGCGTTGTCTGTCTTTCATCATGATAGAGACGCGGTGCCGTAGCGCTGAGCGATCGCTTCTAGAGCGGAGATCGCTTCTTGTTCGTGGGCGGGAGAGGGCTTTTGATTGCTGTAGCGTGCCCACTCGAAGAGCCGGCTCAGGCGCTCGATATGGGCTTCATGGATGCCTACGGTCGCTAGCGCGCGTTCGAACTCGCGCGCGGTCATGGCCCGTCCCAAGGCGATTTGAGTGCGCTCGCTCAGCAGATCACACATCTCGCGGTAGCAGCGCAGGATCGTCTCGTGGAGCGAGGCGCCCGCGCGCAGCTCCTCAGCCGTGCGCTGGCTGATCGCCGCCAGCTCCTCCCCCAGCGAGAGAGGCTCTGGAGCACGCCGTCTCCCTAGACGCACTAGCAGATAAGCCAGCAGAGCGATGATGGCCAAAGCTGCGAGCACCAAGAAGAACGTAGCCCAGGGAGGGATTTGAAACTGCTCGAAGGAGGGCAAGGTCTCTACAGGGCCTGGGGGAGGGGCTAGACTCTCGCGAGACGGCTCCGTGGAGGTCTCGACGGGCGTTGTCTCCCGAAGCCTGAGGATGATAAAGTAGAGCGCAACGACCCAGAGCGAGAGCGCGGCCGCACGCCGGATGACTTCTTTGAGGTCTTTGGGATTGAGAATGAGAAAGATGACAGAAGCAAGCAGCAGCGTTCCGGAGGCGATCAAGACCAGATCGGTCCACCACGGGGGATCGGTGGGAGACGGCGGCAGTGCTTCTGGGGAGGGAGGGATCTCCGGAGGGGGAGAGGTCTCTGAAGGCAGCTCGTAGCGCGTTCCCACAAACGAGACTTGAGAAAGCCCAGCGGCCAGCACGATGAGCGCCCCAAGGGCTGCCAACGGGACCCACCAACGCTTGCGCATAAGCTCAAACTTTCACAGCGATGCTCAACTCGCGCAACTGCTTCTCGCTCGCTTCGACCGGCGCGCCGGTGAGCGGGCAGTAGGCCGTGTTCGTCTTGGGGAAGGCGATCACATCTCGGATGGATTCTGCTCCGGCCATGAGCATCACGATGCGATCCAACCCCAACGCAATCCCGCCGTGCGGCGGCGCGCCGTACTCCAACGCCCGCAAGAAGAACCCGAACTTCGCCTGGGCTTCGTCGCGGCTTAGGCCCAACAGATCAAAGATCTTTTGCTGCAGCTCCATCTGATGGATACGAACGCTCCCCCCGCCGATCTCCACGCCGTTGAGCACCAGATCGTAGGCGTTGGCGCGCACTTTGAGCGGCTCGCGCTCCAGAAGCGCCAAATCCGAAGCCTTCGGCGACGTAAACGGATGATGCTCGCTCACGAGTCTCTGTTCTTCGTCGTCCCACTGGAAGAGCGGAAAATCTAGAACCCAACAGAATTTCCATTGATTAGCAGCGATGAGCTTCTCTCGCCGCGCCAGCTCCAGGCGCAGCGCGCCCAAGACCGTGTTCGTGAGCTTGCGTTCCCCCGCGATCATCAAGAGCAGATCTCCCAATTGCGCTCCTGAAGTCTTCTGAACACGAGCGAGCAGCTCCGGCGTGAGGAACTTTGCGATGGGGGAGTCTGGGCCGCCGTCGGTGAGCTTCATCCAGAGCAGTCCCTTGGCTCCGAGCGCTTGGGCGTGCTTTTCTAGCTCGTTGAGCTGGCTGCGCGAGTACTTCGCGCCGCCGGGCAGGACCAGCCCTTTCACGACTCCCCCGCTCCCAAGCGTCTCGGCGAAGATGCGAAATTCTATACCCGAAAGAGCTTGCGAGAGATCTATGATCTCTAGACCAAAGCGCAGGTCGGGCTTGTCGGAGCCGTAGCGCTCCAGCGCCTCGGCGTAGCTCAAGCGCGGGAAGGGGCGCGCCACGCGCACGCCAAGATGCCTCTCAAACAGAAAGCAAACAAGCTCTTCGATCAGCTCTAAGATGGGGCGCTCGTCGAAGACAAAGCTCATCTCCAGGTCTAACTGGGTGAATTCGGGCTGACGATCGGCGCGCAGATCTTCATCGCGGAAGCAACGCGCGATCTGAAAGTACTTTTCAAATCCAGCGACCATCAACAATTGCTTAAAGAGCTGAGGCGACTGGGGGAGCGCGAAGAACTTCCCCGGAAATGTTCGACTGGGGACGAGATAGTCTCGTGCGCCTTCGGGGGTGGATTTCGTGAGCATCGGCGTCTCGATCTCGTAGAAGCCGCGCTCGCTCAAGAAATTTCTGATGTCTAAAAAAACTCGATGGCGCAGGGCGAAGTTCTTTTGGAGTTCGGGGCGTCGCAAGTCCAGATAGCGATACTCCAAACGTACCAATTCTTGAGCTTCTTGAGCGGGATCTACGACATCAATAGCAAACGGCGGGGTCTTCGATCTGTTCAGGATCTCTAGCGACTCGACCCGGACCTCGATCTCGCCGGTGGGCAGCTTGGGATTGATATTTTCGGGCGTTCGGGCGAGCACCGTGCCGTGGGCGTAGATCACGTCTTCGCGATTTAGCTCGCGGGCCAGCGCGTAGGCCTTCTGGTCGGGATGGAAGATCAGTTGCACCAGTCCCGAACGGTCGCGCATGTCAATAAAAATAAGCCCGCCGAGATCGCGCCGCCGATGCACCCAGCCCATCAATGAGACTTTTCTACCAACGTCGTTCTTGGTGAGCTTGCCGCATTCTGCTGTGCGTTCCATCGTCTTCTCTCTCCTCGATGAAGAAATCTCTGGTCTAGCGCATCAACGCTGCGACTTTCTTCTCCAGTTCGTGCACTTGTTCGCGTAACCGCTCATAGTCCTCGCGCCGCACCAGCGCATCATGAAACTTATTCAGCACCAATACGATCTCGTCAATGCGGGCGCTGAGGGCGTCTTGACGATGGGTCAGCTCAGCGCGCGTGCTGGTGATCAGCTCGAGCAGTTCTCGCCGTAGCGCATCCATGCGCACATTGGTCTGATCGATGCGGCCGATGAGGTCGCTGCGCAGCTCGTCCACGCGCTGGTTGGTCTGGTCAATGCGCTGATCGAGCCTCACCACGTGATCGTTGAGATCGCCCACGCGCTGAGATAGCTCAGCTAGCTGAGCACTCATCTTCTGCAATTCGGGCAAGAGTACCCGCTTGGTGGCTTCCGCGATCCACGAGATCATAGCGATCTTTATCCTAGCTTGTCGGCCCTTCGCCCTGCAAGGGCTTGCCCGGAGACTTTAACGGTTTGCGCACGGCCACGACATACGTCACCAGCCCTAGAGTGTCGTCCAGAACGACCTCGGGCGAGAGATACTCCCGACACCATTGGGCCATCGCTTCGGGGACGACCGTGAAATCCGACGGCTCGTTCCGACGCCCCGGCGCCAGATGCGTGAAGACCAGTCCCTCCCCACAAATTCTATATAACGCTTTTAACAGCGTGCTCATATACCCAAAAGGGCTGTCCCCAATGGGATAGCCCAAGACGCTCAGCAAGAAGACAACGTCAAATTCGTTCTCGGCGAAGGGCTTTTCTAGCACGTCGCGCTGCTCAAAATGCTCCCCAAAGCGCTGCCGCGCCCCAGCCACCATCTTCGCGCTCAAGTCTACCCCCAAATACGAACGATAGCGTATCTCTTGGGCGTCGAGATACTTTTTAAGATACCCCAACCCACACCCGACGTCCAAGATCTTTCTGTCTGTGAGATCGAACTTCTCCACCGCGTGCCGGAAGATCTTCTGTTGGGTCTCCTCGTCGGGGTACTCCAAGACGGCCATGTCGTCGCCGGCCAAGACGACGCTGCGCGCGTCGAAGAACGCTGCGTAGTGATAGTGATCTTTGAAGCGCTTGGGCTTGTAGAGCGCCATGCGCCGACGGATGCGCTGCCAAAAGCTCATAGCTCTCCTTGGCATTTGCTCTCTACAGATGTCGCTACGTCGGGGCGCAGCCCGCCGTAGTTCGTCCCGTTGTTAGAGATCGTGTTCCCGCTGCACTCGACGAGGTTCTCTACGCCCAGTACCCATAGTCCGTAATTGCCATTGTCGCGCACGATGCTCTGCTTCAGCCGGAGCCGAACCTTGTTGTGCGCGATCTCTAGACCCGTGCTCTTGTTGGCGATGAAGGCGCTCTTGAGTATCGCCAGCTCGATCTCGCCCTCGGCATCGAGGCCGTCGTCGCCGAAGTTGCGCACGGTGAAGCTTTCTAAAGTGAGCTGGGCCTTGCCGCGCAGCGTGATCCCATCGGCGTCGGCGAAGCCGCTGCCGTCCAGAATCGTCTCGTCTATCCCCGCGCCGCGCAGATAGATCGTCTTATCGCGAATCGTGAGGCGCTCGCGATAGATCCCCGGCCCGACGAAGATCTCGCCCGTGCCCGTCAACAGCGCCGGAGCCAACCGAGGGCCACAGAGATTCCCCCCGACGTTTGGCCCCCACTCGGATCGCCACGCGTTGATCGCCTCTTGAATCGTCTTGAAATCTTGAGGCACGAGCGCGCCGCCGCTGCGATTGCCCTCCCCGGTCACGCGCGACCCGTCATCGCTGCGAATCCCGCATCCGCCGTTGTTGCCGATCGCGTTCTGGCGCAGCTCGACCTGCGAGAACGAGACGACCGCGACGCCATCGCCTTGATGCCCCGTCACCGTGCTCTCGGAGAGAGAGACATCGGTGCTGTGGCTGATGGTGACCCCGTCGCCCGCGCTCTCGAGGACCCCTACGCGCTCTACGCGAACAGATTTGCTCGCTTGGATGCGCAGTGCCCCCTTGAGCGTGATCTGCGCGAGCGTCACGTTTTGGGCGTTGCGCACGGTGATCTCGCCCTCGATGGTCGTCTTCTCGTCGCCCAGCAACGAGAGCGCTTTTTCTATGAGCACAGATTCGGCATAGACGCCGGGACGCAGCACGATCGTGCCGTGAGGCGGCAGAGCCGCAATCGCTTCACTGATCTTAGCGAAATCACACCCCACGCGACAGACCGTCACACGGCGCTCCCCTATCTGCTGCGTCGCCCAGAAGGCCCCGGCTATGCCAAGAACAACGACGATGATAACCCCCGCTCCAAGCCATCCCCATCTCCTGAGATTTCTCTTCTCTCTTTTGCTCTCTTGATGTTTGGCACTCATAGACTTAGTCTCTTCTCCTCCATCCGCGACGATAGAGCCATCTTAAGGCACGAGAGATCCAGTGCGCAACGCGCTCGTTATACGGGTACCAAAACGGCTCGCGCTTCAGCCCGAAGCGATCCACGACAACCGTCTGTGGCGATGTAAACTGTCTCAACCCCCACTCCCCGTGACGCCGCCCCAGCCCGCTCTCCTTAACGCCGCCGTAGGGGGCTTCTAAGACCGCGAAGTTCGCAATACAGTCATTCACACAGACGTTGCCCGTCTCCAACTGTCGTGCCAACTGCGCCCCCAGCTCTTTGTTCCGGGTAAAAACGCTGGCCGATAGCCCATACCGCGAATCGTTGGCGAGCATCAGGGCCTCCTCGGCAGAGTTCACTTTCATGATGGGAATGACGGGGCCGAAGGTCTCTTCGCGCATGATCTGCATCGAGTGATCCACGTTCACGAGCACGGTCGGCTCGAAGAACAGCCCCTCTTTGCGCTTGCCTCCAACCAAGATTTGAGCGCCCTTCTCGACGGCATCACGGAGGTGTCGCTCGACGGTTTCTAACTGTTTGGGCATCGTCAGCGGCCCGATGTCAATCTCCCCAAACTGCTTCTCGGTTCCCTGGCGCAGCGATTTGACTTTTTCGACGACTCTTCTCACGAACTCGTCATAAATCGGCGCTTCGACATAGACGCGCTCGACAGACATACAGATCTGTCCGGCGTTGCTCAGCGCGCCCCACACGCAAGCGTTGGCCGCTCGTTCGAGATCGGCGTCCCGGAGCACGATCATCGGGTCTTTGCCGCCCAGTTCCAGCAAGACGGGAATCAGCCGTTGCGCAGCGCGCTCGGCGACTTTTTTGCCCGTTGCGACCGATCCCGTGAAGGCGATCCCGTCGCAGTGGTCTACCAACGCCGCGCCGGTGTCGCCGTAGCCGCAGAGCGTCTGCAAGACGTTGGGGGGAAGCCCCACTTCACGAAAGAGACGCTCGACGAGCAGTCCTGTCAACGGCGTGTACTCTGAGGGCTTTAGGATCACGGTATTTCCGGCCATGAGCGCGGGGACGACATCGCCCATCGCCAGCGTGAACGGATAGTTCCAGGGGGAGATGACGCCGACGACGCCCAAGGGTTTATAGACGACAAAGACGCGCTTGTTCTTGAGCAAGTGAGGGGAGCGCACTTCGTCTTTGAGGTAGCGTTCGGAGTTTTTGGCGTAGTAGCTGAGCAGATCACAGCAGTAGAAGACTTCGGCGATGAGGGCTTCGGTGCGGGGTTTGCCCGTTTCGGAGCAGATCGTCTCGATGATCTCGTCTTGGTGATCTACGATCCAATCGCGGGCGGCGTAGAGATAGCGTGCCCGATGAGCGAAGCTGAGTTCGCGCCAGGTGGAGAAGGCGTGGCGGGCGCGGGCGACGGCGGGGCCGACCGCGGCGGGCGGGGTGATGGGCACCTCGGCGATCTTCGCTCCTGTAGCGGGGTTGAAGACTTCTAGAGTGCTCGTCGTGAGTTCCATGACTTGTTATTCTACCCGCTGGCTGGCGGGTGTGCCAAGATTTGTAAGATACTGAATCGAAGGCGGGGAGTCACTATGCGACAGATGCAAGAGTTTTACGTTTCCGAGATAACTTTCTCACTTTGGATGGGGTTTGATGCTTAAGAGATAGCTTGTAATGATGGGTGGCGAATATCCTGAAGCAAAAAGCCTAGCTGTTTATCGAACTGTTTCTGACGCTGTTGGGGAGCTTGCTGGTATTGACGAATGAACTTCTTGGTGAAAACCACTCTCATAGCTTCGTTGTTTTTAACGCTTTGAGAGCGGCTTTGGCGGTTTTGAAGGGACCAATAACCCTTCCTTCCTCGATGTCGCGCAATGCTTCTTCAATGTCTGAGTCAACCAGTCTCTTGGGTCTATAGAAGATACCACCATCTTTGCGTATAACCTCGACAAACTGACCCTCTTGAAGCCCTAGCTCCTAATATTTTAACGCACGAAGTCAAGTGCCTCGCGCTTAGCAGAGAATCCCTAGAATCCGTCACGATCTTGACAACAGCCGTCTAGAATTGATAAAGTGAACTCAGCGTGCGCTTAGGGTTGCTTACGCCCACGCAGAAGGAGGCACCGATGGCGCTGACCGAAGGGACTCCCGCTCCGAAGATCGAAACAGTAGATCAGAACGGCAATCGCGTGACGCTAGATTTTCGCGGCACAACCGTGCTCTACTTCTACCCCAAGGACGATACCCCCGGCTGCACAGCCGAAGCCTGCGCCTTCCGAGACGATCTAGGCGAGTTCGAGCGACGCGGCGTGAAGGTCTACGGCGTGAGCACCGACGACGCAGAGTCGCATCAGAGATTCGCCAAGAAGTACGGGCTGAACTTTACGCTCTTGGCCGACCCAGAGAAAAAAATCTCTCGCGCCTACGACGTCTTGAACTTCATGGGATTTGCGCAGCGAGTGACGTTCATCATCAAAGACGGCGTGATCGTGCGCGTCTTTCCCAAAGTTTCGCCCAACGGCCACAGCCGCGAGGTGCTGCAAACACTAGAAAGAATCTAATTTTATGGCTCAGAGCGACGGACTTCTGGTGCGCTTTCTCATCCGCTGGGTCGTCTCGACGATCGCGGTTGCCGTGACGGCGTGGCTGCTCCCCGGCATCCACGCCCTCGGCGCCACTTTCAACGACCAGCTCGCCGCGCTCATCTTGACAGGCTTGGTCTTAGGCCTGCTCAACGCCCTCTTGCGCCCTGTCATTATCTTCTTAACGCTGCCCGCCACGCTCATTACGTTTGGACTGTTCTTGATCGTCATCAACGCCGCGATGCTCTGGCTCACCGCCTGGCTCTTGCCTAATTACTTTGTTGTGGAGAACTTCTGGTGGGCCTTGCTGGGAGCCTTGATCATCAGCATCGTCAGCACCCTTTTGCACGCTCTTCTGAGAGCCTAGCGCCTGAGGGTAAGCGCGCCAATTCCCCCCGCCAGTCCCCCGCTCAATCCCCCCAACCCCACCATCACCAAGGCCGCGTAGCGCAGAGCACCAGACTGCTCAAACTCCGGAAGCCAACCCGACGCCTGCCCCCACGCCCGCACCACCCCCAAGAGCAACAACCCCACCAAAGCACTCCCTCCCCCCCACCCCATCCCCCACACCATCAACGCCCCTCGTACCATCCCCATCGAAACCCCCGATAGCGAAAGGATCTCCAACTCCCCCCGCCACGCCCGCCGCACCCCCACCAACACCATCAGAGCCAAAGCGCCGAACATCATCCCTAGCCCCGCAAAGACCACCCCGCCCCACGGGAGCAGCATCATACCCAGAGCGCTCCGACGCCCTGATTCTACCTTCGCTACTCCCGCCAAGGCCCGCAGCGCCTCTTCAACCTGCGCTCGTTCGCTCCACCGACGCACCACCACGCTCAGCGCTCTCCCCAATCCCCCCTCCACGTACCGCACCTCCGATAGGCTCTCCCACTCCCGCACCTGACGGTAGATCGCGTTGATCTGTTCGTTGGAGATCCCCGGCTCAAAGAGCACCATCAGCCGCCCACCGCTCTCGTCGCGAGCCGCCAAGGCCGCCAGCCCCGCTGTCGCCAGCAGCAGCGCCCCCAAGGCCAACGCGATCAGCGCGCGCCCAGGCACCGCCGTGAACGTCGCCCGCGCCAGCTCCTGCAGCAGAAAGCCCATCCCTAGGTCACCTCACAGCAGGCCGGCGGACGATCCTGCACCCGCCCGTTAGAGAGATAGACCAGACGCGCTCGGCTCCTCTGAGCCCACGAGAGACAGCGCGTGGCCATCAAGATCGCCAGGCGCTTGCCCTCGTACAGCCGCGTCAGACCGTCGAGCACCCGCTGAGCGCCATCTTCGGAGAGACCCTCAAACGGCTCGTCGAACAGCAAGAGCACGGGATCGTGACAGACGGCCAGGGCCAGAAAACAGAGCTTCTGTTGCGGAGCGTCGAGTTCGCTGATGAGACGGTCATTGTCTTCGTCGCTGACAAGCTGCAGAAGCTTTAGAACGTTGTCGGCGCGCTCTTCGGCTTCGTCTGGGGCAAAGCCCAGAACGCGCAGCTTGAAGACCAGCGCATCAAAAACCGTGCGCTGGAGGGGCGTAGGGTCTTGGGGGACGATCCCCAAGCGCCGCCGCAGCTCCCCTAGGCGATTTGGCCTCAAGCGCGTGATGTTCTTGTCGTCCACCAAGATCTGGCCGCGCTGCGGCTCGCACTCCCGCACCAAGAGCTTCAGCAGCAAGCTCTTGCCCGCGCCAGGCGGCCCCACCACGCAGACCCATTCCCCGTGCTCCACCCGCAGATGGACGTCTTCCAACACCGTCTGCCCCTGCGGCGTGGTAAAGCGCAGCTCCGACACTTGCACGAGCATAGCTAGGCCGAACGCACCGCGCGGGCGAAGCGCGCTCGCCCGCTGCTGTCTTGCAGAATCTCGGCGCGCGCGAAGATCTGCGTAGCGAGCAGCAGCCGGCGCACGCGCTCCCCTTGGTCGGCGTCTATCTCCAAGTAGAGCCGCCCGTGGGGAGCAAGAAAATGCACAGAGCCTCTGATAATACGTGTAATGGCGTCTAGGCCATCGGGGCCGCCGTCGAGCGCGAGGCGCGGCTCGCATCGCACCTCCCGTTGTACAGAATCGAGCGCGCCGCTGCGCAGATAGGGAGGATTGGAGACGATCAGATCGAACGAGCCTGTCAGCGCGCTGTACCAGTCCGAGCGCACGAAGAGAATCTGCGTCTGGACGCCGTTTGAGAGGGCGTTCTGTTCGGCGATGGCCAGCGCCTCGTTCGAGATATCCGCAGCGACGATCTGAGTTTGGGGCCACGCTTTGGCCAGCGCGATGGCGATCGCTCCAGAGCCGGTGCCCAGATCGAGCACGCGCTGGGGAGGAGCGCCAAGAAAGTCTTTGACGATGAGTTCTACTAATTCTTCGGTCTCGGGGCGAGGGATGAGCACCGCGGGCGAGAGCCTCAGCTTGACGTTATAGAACAGAACCGATCCTAGAAGGTACTGGAGCGGCTCGCCCTGAGCGCGCCGCTGCGCCAGCGCACGCACGCGCCGATGCTGCTCTTCGGTGAGGGCGCGCTCCGGCCGCAGATAGAGATCCAAGCGATCCAGCCCCAGCGCATGAGCCAAGAGCATCTCTGCTTCCAGACGCGCCGAGGCGACCTTGGCCCCACGAAGGTACTCCGTGAGACCCTCTAGGGCGTGTCGAACGGTCATAGACTCCCTCTCACCACTCTTCTAATAAAATAGCCGAGAGCTCGGCTCGAAGTCAAGAGGGGCTTGGTAGGAAGTGCGCTTCTTGATATACTCAAGCGGGGGAATTAGACGATCATGGGGAAGATCTTCGGCTATCTGATGGCGACGTTGGCCGGGGTGGCGCTGGGGCTGACGGCCGACTGGGTGCCGCCGTTGCCACCGCCGCTGAGCGGCCTGCGGTCGTGGGAAGCCCAAGCCGTGCTAGGGGGCTTGAGTGGGTTTGCGTTTGCGTTCTTCTTGCACAGCCTGGCGCTGTGGCTGGAGCGTCAGGTGGCTAAGGAGAACGGGGTGCGCCTGCTCGTGCAGGGCTTGGCGATGGGGCTGGGAGGAGCGCTCTTAGGGGGGCTGTTGGCCTGGGCGGTGGAGCTGCTCTTCCCGTCGGGGCCGATCTGGCGTGCCCTGCAGGGGATGGTGGTCGTCGCCCTGGGGTTCTCGGGATTTTTGGTGGGCTATCGCGCGACGAATCTATGGGAACAAGTGCGAGGCGTCGGCGAGGCGCCGGTGCAGCAGCCTCCGATTAAGCTGCTCGACACGAGCGTCATCATCGATGGACGGATTGGGGATCTGGCCAAGACGGGGGTCATCGAGGGCAAGATCCTCATTCCCCAGTTTATCCTGAGCGAGCTGCACGCGATCGCCGACTCTGCGGACAATCTGCGCCGGCGCAAGGGGCGTCGCGGGCTTGATATTCTGGGCGAGTTGCGACGCAACCCCGATCTCAACGTCGAGACGATAGACAAAGACTATGCAGGCCTGACCGATGTAGACCGCAAGCTCATTCAGCTAGCGAAAGAATTGAACGCCAAGATCATCACGACCGATTATAATCTCAATAAAGTTGCCAAAGTCGAGGGCGTTGCTGTCTTAAATATCAACGAAGTCGCTAATGCCGTGAAGCCCAAGTTCATCCCCGGCGAAGAACTCGAGGTCGAGGTGATCGACAAGGGCGAGGAGATCGGCCAAGGGATCGGTTATCTCGACGACGGCACGATGGTGGTCGTGGAGAACGGGCGCCGCTTTATCGGGCGCAAGATCCGCGCGGTGGTGCATTCGAGCTTGCAGACCGAGGCGGGCAAGATGCTGTTTGTGCGGCCCAAGGTCGAAGTGCCCAAGGAGAAGTGGGAGGCCTCGTGAGCGCGCGCTTCAGCGCGGTGCTGCTGGCGGCAGGGCGCGGAACGCGCTTACACACCCAAGTCCCCAAAGCGTACATAGAACTCTGTGGCAAACCGTTGCTGTGCTACTCTCTAGAGAGATTCTCCGAGTGCGATCAGATCGCTCAGATCGTCGTCGTCCTCCATCGGGACGACCGAGAACGCTGTGAGCGTTGCGTTGAGGAGACGTCCAAGCGCGTCGAGCTGGTCTATGGGGGGGAGCACCGCCAAGACTCGGCGCTCGCGGGCGTGCGGGCTGCTCATGAAGAGTACGTGCTCGTTCACGACGCGGCTAGACCCCTCGTCTCTCCAGAGCTGATAGAGCGGGTCCTAGAGGCGACCCTCCGTCACGGTGCTGCTGTTCCAGCGTTGCCCGTCACCGACAGCCTCAAGCGCGTGCGCGAAGGCCAGATCGTCGAGAACGTAGATCGGATAGAATTGGTGCGCGTCCAGACGCCTCAGGGGTTTCGCCGGGAGTTGATCTTGAGGGCGTTGCAACGGGCGTGCGCGGAGAGGCGCTATTTTACCGACGAGTCGGGCGCGGTGCTGGCACTGCTGGGGGTGCAGGCGAAGATCGTCCCCGGCGACGAGTTCAATCTCAAGATCACGACGTCGGCTGATCTAGAGCTGGCTCGGCGGTGGCTGAGTCGGGGAGAACGTAGACGTCCTCGCTGTTGAAGCCGAACTCTACCTCGGTGCCCTCTTGAGGATTGTGGGAGAGATCGGCTTGGACGACCCAGAGATGGGATTCGGTCTGCAGGTGCACCCAGAGGCGGTCGCCGGTGAACTCCCGCCCCACGATGCGCCCGCAGAGCTTGTTTTCTGTAGAAGAACCGAAGCGAATGCGCTCCGGTCGGATGAGCGCTCTTACGGTTGTATGCGCCAGCGGCGTTGTGCGCTTGGCCCAGACCGAAGCATTCCCGATTTTGAGCAAGAGGCGCTGAGGATCTTCAGAAACGACGCGCGCGGTGACGAGATTGCCGCGCCCGATGAACCGCGCGACGAACTCCGTTTTGGGATGCTGATAGACTTCCCACGGGGTGCCCACGTGCTCAAGGCGAGCCGTCTGCATCACGGCGACGCGGTCGGCGATGGCGAGGGCTTCTTCTTGGTCGTGGGTCACGTAGATCGTCGTGATCTTAAGAGTTCGTTGGATTCTCTTAATTTCAGTTCTCAAGCGTTGGCGCAGTTGGGCGTCGAGGGCGCTGAGCGGCTCGTCGAGCAAGAGAATGTGGGGGTTGGGGGCGAGGGCGCGCGCTAGCGCGACCCTCTGCTGCTGCCCCGCAGAGAGCTCGGCGGGCTTGCGATCTTCAAGCCCGGTCAGCCCGACGAGTTCGAGCAAGGCACTCACCCCTAGTCCCTCTCCCCTTCTAAACTTCAGCCCATAAGCGACGTTCTGCCAAACCGTCATATGTGGGAAGAGCGCGTAGTTCTGAAAGACCAGCCCCACGCGGCGCTGCTCTGGGGGAACTCCCAACACGCTCTGCCCCGCCAAGAGAATATCCCCAGCGTCGGGGGTCTCTAAGCCCGCGATCAATCTCAAGAGCGTCGTCTTGCCGCAGCCGCTGGGACCCACCAACGCCACCAGCTCGCCCTTGGCGATCTCCAGCGAGACCCGATCCAAAGCTAAGACAGCGCCAAATCGCTTGACGATCTCTCGCAGCTCTAGGTAGTTCATTCAGAACCCCTTCAGAGTGCGTTCGCCCGCGCGCTCCAGCAACCAAAACGCCAAAAAAGACGAGAAAATCATAAGCACGCTCATGGCGCTGGGCGCTCCCCACGTCTGCTGGCTGACCAACCGATAGACGGAGATGGGCATCGTCGCAAACCCCGGCGGGGCGAGCATCAGCGTCGCGCTCATCTCCCCAAGGCTGAGGGCGAACGCGAAGACGACCCCCGCGAGGACGCCGGGCGCCAGCAACGGCAGCTCGATCTCGCGCAGCGCCCTGAACGCCGACGCTCCCAACGTGCGCGCCGCTTCGCTCAGACGTTGATCAAAGCCCTCCATCAACGGCACCAATACCCGCACCACAAACGGAAAGACGATCATCGCGTGCACCAAGACGACCACAAGAGTAGAGCCGACCAACATCAACGGGGGCGTGCTAAACGCTCGCAGGAACGCAAACGCCAAGATCACCGAAGACGTAGCCAGCGGGGCCATCAGCAGTGTGTCGAGCGCGCGACGCCCGCGCCACCGCGCGCGCGCAATTCCATAAGCGAAGATCAGCCCGAGAACCAGGGCCAACAGCGCCGCCGTCAGCCCTACCCAGAGGCTGTTGAGCACGGCCCGCAGCGGCGCGTCTCCCAGGAGCGCATCGTAATCGGGCGCGAAGATATACGAATACCACCGCAGCGTCCACCCTCCCCCCGTAGCCGTCTCCTCCCAGAACGAATCGAAGAGAACAGCGAGCATCGGCCCCAAGAAGATCAGCGCGCACAAGAACAGATACCCTCCGATCAGCCAGCGACTGGGTCTCCAAAGGCTCTCTTTCGCAAAGAGTGGCTCCGTCGGGCGCGGGCGCAGCAGCTCGGTAGAGTACGTCAAACTCCCTTGAAGACGCAGATAGAGATAGGTCATTCCCAAGGAGATCACCAGCCCGAGGAGAGCCAGGGCCGCGCCGAGTTTGTAATTGAGCAGTTGGGGATCGAGCAGCGTGATCACTCGCGTATAGATCTCGACTTCGATGGTCGAGAAGCGCCCGCCGCCGATGGTGAGCACAATGGGAAAACTTAAAAAACAGAAGATAAATACTAATGCAGCCCCGGAGAGCAGGCTGGGGAAGATCATCGGCAGCGTAATATCTTTGAACACAGCCAGGCGCCCTGCGCCCAGCACGCGCGCGCTCTCTTCGTAGCGCGGGTCGAGCTTCTCCCACGCCGCGTGCACCGTCCTCACGATGATCGGCGCGTTGTAGAACGCGTGCGCTAAGATAATCCCCTCTAGAGAGTACATCAGCGCTAGGGGCGGCTCGTTCAGCCCCAACAGCCCCATCAAGAGCTGATTGAGATACCCCCGACGCCCCACGAGCAGCGCGAACCCCAAAGCCACGGTGATCGAGGGCAAGACGAAGGGCACGATTGTGAAAGCCCGCAGCCAGCGCTTGCCGGGGAAGTCATAATGCGTCAGAATGTACGCCAACGGCAATCCCAGAGCAATCGAAGCCAGCGTGCTCCAGAGGGCCTGGTAGAACGTAAAGCCAATGACGTGCTGAAAGTAGGCGTCGGTGAGAATCTGGACGATGAAGTCGAGCGAGAATTTTCCATTGTGGGTGAGGCCCTCGGCCAGCAGGCGCGCCACGGGCCAATAGAAGAAGAGAATCAGAAAGAGCAGCGCGAT
Source organism: Candidatus Bipolaricaulota bacterium (assembly GCA_025061735.1). GTDB lineage: Bacteria > Bipolaricaulota > Bipolaricaulia > RBG-16-55-9 > DRXL01 > SKYB132. The sequence goes on along the minus strand of JANXAU010000040.1, from coordinate 9,144 downwards.
GGCGACGAGACCCCACACCCTCCCTCGGCCTGCGGCCACCCTCTCCCGGCTAGGGAGAGGGACGGGGGGAGGGTGTGGAGTCGCAGAGTTCACACGTTACCGTCCTGTGACGATCAGCTTGGCCCACTCCTCCAACCAGCGATCCCCCTGCTCGGCGACCATCTCAAGGGGGAGCATCACCGGATTGGGGGGTACGACCGCAAGCTGCGCGAACTTTTCGGGCACCCTTGCTTTGCTGTTGGCAGGGAACATCACTTCGGTGTCGGGGAGTTTTTCTTGGACTTCTGGCGAGAGCAAGAAGTTCAGAAACTCCCGCGAGAGCCGAGGGTTGTCCGTCGTGCGCACGATCCCCGCGCCGTAGATCGTCCGGTAGCCCTGGCCGTTGAGCAGCAAGGGCTTGTAGCGCGCGTTGAAGTAGGCGTCGGTGGAGAAGCTCACGACCATCGGGGCTTCGCCTTGGCGGAAGAGCCGATAAGCCGCGCTCCACCCCGGCTGGATCGTCAAGATATTTGGCAAGAGCTGTCGCCAATAATCAAGGTAGCCTAGGCTGCCGTAGTTATAGACCGTCCAGAGCAGAAACGCATACCCCACGCTGGAGGTGCGCGCATCTTGGACGATCAGCTTCTTTTGATATTGAGGCTTTAAGAGATCGGCGAACGTCTTGGGCAGCTCTTCGGGCTTGAGCTTCTCGCTGTCGTAGACGAGCGTGATGTAGCCGTGCTCGTAGGGGATGAGCGTCTTTTCGGGGTCGAAGAGCAGCTCTTGGGGGACGTCTCTTAAGTTAGGGACGTCGGCTGCGCTGAGGGGCACAAACAGCCCGAACTTTTTGGCTTTGGGGACGTCGTTGATCTCGCCCAAGAAGAGATCGGCGGGGGTGCGGCCCGCTTGGAATTCGGTGACGAGGCGGGCGAGCATCGCGCGGCTCGGCCCGGTGGCCACAAACTCGACCTCGACCCCTGAAAAGCGCTTCTCAAACTCGGTCTTGACAAACTTGGCCGGTCCGTAGTCTACAAAGCTCTGATAGACGTAGACGACGAGCTTGGAGCCTTCGCCGGCCTGAGCAAAGGAGAAAGAACCGCTCAAGGCCAGCACCCATCCGATGAGCAACACCCAGAGCGTTGCTCGACGCAGCATGACAGATCCCTCCTTGTATGTCGTTGAGGGATCTCGGGCAGGACTGAAGATCTCCCTTCGCCGGTATTACCCGGATCAGGTTCGATGGGTCGGCCTCAGACTAGAGGCCCTCTCAGCCCGGTTCCCCGAGCTCCCCGAGCAGAGAAGATTTTAACAGCCCCACGGCGTGCTGTCAATCCATCAGACCATCTCTAAGGAGAGTTGGTCGGCTTTATGGATGGGGTCTGTCAGGTTTAAGAGGGCGACGGTGCGCGGCAGGGGATAGGCCGACGACGTGAAGATCGTCACGCACCGAGCGCCAAAGAGATAGCGCGGTGCGTGGGGCTGGTGTCCGCGAATCAGCACTCTTTTCTCGAATCTTCTCATGATCTCGCGAAAGTAGGCCTCGCCGTACTGAGGGCGGCTGCCCCGGTCGCCCAGATAGTACCCCGGTACTTCTTGCCAATCCCCCCACGTGAGCGCGCGCCAGTGGTCTGACATCGGGGCGATCTGCCGGATCTCAGCGAGGCTCTGCACATCGGGCAGGGCGGCGTGGGTGGCCAGCACGCCGTTGGGAGTCGAAGCGGCTAGGGGGAGCTGCGCGAGCGTTTCGGCAAAGCGCTCACGACGCTCTTGAGAGAGGCTCTGCCAAAAGTCTGCCGGAGAGAATTCTGCATACTTCCAGCCCTCGTGATTCCCCTGCAATAAGAAAATATTTTTGGGGTGCTTCAGCTTCTGCTCCAGCAGAAAGAGAATATTCTCTAAAGAGTGTGGGCCGCGATCTACGTAGTCGCCCAAGAAGACGAGCACCGTTTCAGAATCTAAATAGCGCTCGACGACGATTTGGGAAGCTTGCCAATCGCCGTGCGTGTCGCCGACGAAGACGGCGCGCCCGCGAGCGGGGAGCTCGATGAGCTGCCCTTGAAGCCTAAAGAGTTCTGATGCTTGCTGTAGTAATGCACGCTCGTCCATTCACAGCTCCGCGAAGCCCTTGAACTTCTGCTCGATCTTCCCGGAGAGCATCTTGACAATCGCCGCGCGACCCGACTCCGTAGCGGCGAACTTCTTCAGCTCGTCGGTGAATTTGGTGAGCTTGAGCGGCTCTAGGTACTTCTCAAAGTCTCTTTGGCGCAGCTCGTCCAGGCGCTCTTTGGGAATACCCATATGGCGAATGATCTTCTTGAGCAGCGCGAAGAAGATATTCAGCCCAGCGTTGCTCTGCACGAACGAATTCTCTTTCTTCCAATTCGTGGGGAAGGTCTCTTTCACGGCTAGGAGATATTGCTTGAGGACGTGATAAGGCGTAGACTCGTCTTTAGGGGTTTTTTGCAACAGTTTGGAGCGCCCGATCAACCCGTGACGCACCAACCCGCTACACAAGCTCGAGAGCTTCAGCAATCCGCCGTTGAACCCGCAGTCTATCTCATAGTCGAAGAATTTTTCTTCATGAAAGCGAATGATCACGCGAGCGGCAATCGAGCGCGGGTCGTCGGTAGCGACCTCTTTGCTCAGCAAAAAATCTACTAGGTTGGCGTTGATCTTCTTCTGTTTGTTGTTAACAGTGCGGAAGACAGTTGCTTGCTCAGCTTTGGTGAGATTCTGAAAGGCGGTGACGATGAGCTTGAAGTTCTCGGCGATCTCTTTGTTCTGTAGCTTGCAGAAACTGTAGAGCCTGTGCTGACCGTCTATCACCCACGCGATGCCGTAGCGTTCGGGGATCTGCAAGATGCCGACGTTGCCGTCTGTGGGCTCCCAGCGCACGCCCTCTTCAAAACTGACAATAATATTGTTGGGGAAGTTGACTTCGAGCTTTTCTTTCGAAAGCTCGGCGGCGATCTCCATGAGACGATCTTTATCTATCATTCTTTGATACGCTTCGGTGTGAGGATCGGCGAGGCGAAAGACATACGCTAAGGGCATGAGCTTAGAGGCTTCTAGCTCGAACGTCAACAAATCTTTGCCGAAGCGCGTCGTCTTGATGGCGGGCACGGAGATCACTCTGCCCGTATCACGGGTGATACCGAACTCGTCTTTGAAGAGCGAGAGCAGCGCCAATTCGGGGTTGAGCGCGTCTATGAGCTTATCGTAGAAGCGCACCCGCTCGGCGGTCCAGATCTTCAGCCCTTGGGAGTTGGCTTTTTGGACGTCTTCGGGCTTGATCTCTGCCCAATCGAAATTGACGACGATGACGCCCAAGTACGTCTTGTGCGGTTCTGCTCGTCGCGCTTCGGCGATGACCGATGAGAGCTTGTTGATCGGCTCTAACAGCGAGATTACGGGGGCGTCTTTCTCTTTGCACTCGATCACGACGCGATAGTTTTGGTACTCAAACGCGGCGTCGATCTGGTGTCCGAAGAGAAAGAAGTCAGCGCCGCCGGAGAGCGCGATCTGGTCTGCTTGAGCGAATTTCTCTAAGAAGCTATAGATCTTTTGCTCAAACGCCGTGTGAAAACGAACTCGCGTGGTAGCCATAAGCGCAAATATAGTTTACAAGAGAGCTTTGAGCAAATCAAACTTTAGAGATTATACATCTCCGGCCTGCGATCCGCGAAGAGATCGTTCAGCGCTGTTACTCTCTTATCGTTAGCTTCTGCAGGGCTGATCTCGACAATCTGCAACGACTCGCTATCCGACGGAGCCTGCGCCAGTAGCTCCCCGTTGGGCGCGACGATCTGGCTTGCTCCCGTGAACGAAAGCTTTTTACCCCCCCGCTCTTCGACCCCGTAGCGATTCGCTAAGATCCAAAAGATTCGGTTCTCCATCGCGCGCACGCGCGTGATCTGCTGCCCCTTCCCCGGCAAGACCAAGTTCGACGGATGACAGATAATCTGTGCGCCCTGGAGCGCCAATGCCCGCGTCGCTTCGGGGAAGAAGTGATCAAAGCAGACGAGCATCCCCATTCTAGCAGCCCCCAGATCGTAGACCCGAAACGGCGTGTCGCCGGGGACAAAATAGAGCTTCTCTTCAAAGAAGAGATGCGCTTTGCGATACGTCGCTCTGTAGCCGTCGGGGCCGATCAACACGGCCGAGTTGTAGCATTTCTTTGAGATCTCATCGCGTTCGGCCATCCCCAGCACGAGCCAGAGGTTTTTGCGTTGCGTGAGATTCTCGAAGAAGCGCGTCGTCGGGCCGGGTATGGGTTCGGAGAGTTCGTTCACTTCGTCTTGCGATGTGAAGAGATACCCGGTCGTGCACAACTCTGGGAGCACAAGAAGATCAGCGTTGGCTCTCTCGAGTGCTTCGACGATCTTGTGCAGATTGGCGCGCTTATCGCCAAAGACGGGGCAGAACTGATAGAATCCGACTTTGATCATCGGCCACACTCCGAGGGCAAGAGATTGACAGTGACGAGCCGCGCAAGCTCGCTCGGACGCGCGATGAGCTTACGCTCAAAGAGAAAAGTCTGGAGCTTGGTCCATCTATCTAATTGATTATGACAGGGCGCGCCGGCGAAGAGCGCTAGCGTCGCGTCAAAAAATTTTCTGTGGAGATCGGCGTCGCGTTGAAGATCGGGATTGGCTCTGAGAAAGAGCGCAAACGCGCGGTTGGGGTCCTGAAGCGTTAGAGCAGCAGCGCGGGCGACCGCGCGCAAGAAACTTCTTAGAAACTCAGATTTCTGCTGCGCTACTGTGTCATTAGCAACGAAGACGAGCTGAGGATGATCGGGGATGCCATGCTCCTCCAGCGCGAAGAAGACCGTCTCTTTGCGCTCTTGAGCTTCGATTAAGATCTTCTCGACGTTGCGAAACGCGCCGATGGCATCGACTTGTCCGGTGAGCAGCGCCGGGAGCGTGTCGAAGCCCACGTTGATGAGCTGATAATCTCCGGGCTTGAGGCCCGCCGTTTCGAGCATCGCTGTCCACAAGACCGGCTCTTCCGGCTCCAACGAGTAGCCGATCTTGCGCCCTTTGAAGTCTTTCAAAGTGCGAATGCCGCGCTCTTTCAGAGCCAACAGCCCTCCGAGGGGCTTTTGAATGAGCGAGCCGATAGCTGTTAAGGGCACGTTCTGGGAGCGGATGACGATGAGATTGATCGGCGTTGTGATGGCGAGATCGGCGCGGCCTGCCGCGGCGAGCTTGGCCGGATCGCTGGGGTCAAACGCCGTAGGCGCTTGCAGAGAGACGGAAAGCCCCTCGGCCCTGAAAAAGCCCATCTCTTGCGCAACATAAAGCGGGACGTGATTGGGGTTGGGCAGCCAGTCTAAGACCACCATCAAGGGAGACTGAGCCCCAGAAGGCACAACGCTTAACAAGAGCAGCAGCGCACACAAAGCCAAGAGTCGCATCTTCGACCACCGCGCAGATTATACCGAAAGTCCCATAATCAGCGCAGATCGGGTATAATAAGCCAGCTAGGAGGGCGATCTGTGGTGTATCGCAAGCCGTCGCGTGAAGAGTTGAGAAAGCGTCTGACACCCGAGCAGTTCGAGGTCGTCTGCAACTGCGGCACCGAGCCGCCGTTTCAAAACGCGTATTGGGATCATCATGAGCCGGGCATCTACGTAGATATTGTCAGCGGTGAGCCGTTGTTCTCGTCGTTTGATAAGTTCGATTCGGGCACGGGCTGGCCCAGCTTCACCAAGCCCATCGAGCCAGAAAACATCGTCGAGAAGCCCGACTATTCGTATGGAATGATACGCACCGAAGTGCGCTCGCGACACGGTGACTCTCACTTGGGCCACGTCTTCGACGACGGGCCGCCTCCCACCCATAAGCGCTACTGTATTAACTCAGCGTCGTTGCGCTTTGTGCCCGTCGCGCAGATGGAGGCCGAGGGCTACGCGCGCTACTTAGAGCCGTTCATTCTCGCGGGGCTGGTGCCCCATCGCGAGATCGTCTATCTGGCGGGCGGGTGCTTCTGGGGGATGCAAGAGATCCTGCGCAAGATCCCCGGCGTCGTCTACACCGACGTGGGCTACACCGGAGGGAGGGTCCCCAACGCGACCTATCGGTATCATCCGGGGCACGCCGAAGCTGTCAGAGTCATCTATGACACCGAAAAGCTCTCGTTCGAGAAGCTCTTGCGCTATTTCTTCCGCATGCACGATCCCACAACTCTGAACCGTCAGGGCAACGACATCGGCGAGTCGTACCGCTCAGCGATCTTCTATCACACGGAAAAACAGCGCCAGATCGCTCTAGAATTCATAGATCGTTTGAACAAATACAGCCGGTGGGGCGCGCCGATAGTGACGCAAGTCGAACGAGCCAGCTCGTTCTGGCGCGCCGAAGAAGAGCATCAAGACTATCTACAGAAACACCCCAACGGCTACACGTGTCACTATCTGCGGCCCGAGGAAATTCTAGGATTTTAGCGTATGATCCGATACGCGCTCACCCTGACAACGCTGCTCTTCTTGGCGATCTCTCCCTTCCCCTCTCTCAGTCAGACGACGAGCTTTGACGACTGGAACCCCCACTGGTCGCCCGACGGCCGCAAGATCGTCTTCGTCTCCGACCGCGACGGCAACGCCGACATCTATCTGCTTCAGCTCTGGCCCACGACCGAACTCAAGCGGCTCACCGCCCACCGCGCCAGCGATCTCGGCCCGCGCTGGTCTCCCGATGGCACGAAGATCGCGTTCTACTCGTCACGCGACGGCAACTACGAAATCTATCTGATGAAGGCCGATGGCTCCGACGTCACGCGCTTAACTCAGCACAGCGCTACGGACTGGGAGCCCAGCTGGACCCCCGACGGCAAGATCGTCTTCGAGTCGTTTCGCGACGGCTGGCCCGATCTCTATCTGCTCGATCCGTTGAGCTTTACGATCGAGCGCTTGACCCAAGACCCGTGGCGTGAGGCCTTCCCAGCCTGGTCTCCCCGCGGGGATCGCATCGCGTTCTCTTCCTATCGCGAAGGGAGCTGGGACCTCTACACCATGCGCCCCAACGGCTTAATCCTCCATAAGCTCACCCCCAGCGACGGCATCTACTGGCGTCCGGCTTGGTCGTATGACGGAAGTCTGTTAGCGTTTGAAGCGTTGCGCGGCGACGAGTCCGACATCGCCCAGATCAGCGCCGGCGGGGAGGGGTGGCGCTGGCTGACGCGCGACCCTTTTAGGGACTCTTATCCCTCATGGTCGCCCGATGGCAAGCGCCTGGTCTATGTGAGCCTGCGCCAAGGCCATCAGCGACTGGTGATCCTCAACGTCCTTCCGTAAAATAAGAGCCGCGACGAGCGCTGAGTGGCTCGTCGCTCGGATCGCCGATCACTCAGTTAGAAAGGTCTTTCATGCTCCAGGAACTCAAGTCCGTGATAGACGCGCACCAGCGCTTTGGGATTCTCTCGCACATCGGTCCGGAGGGCGATGCCATCGGCAGCGAGCTGGCCCTGGCGCTGATGCTCGAACAACTGCACAAAGAGGTCTGGGTCGCCAATCGCGATCTCGTCCCGCCCAGCTTGCGCTTCCTCCCCCGCTCCTCGTCCGTTGTCCATCCTACCCAAGTCCCCAGCGACCAGATCGAAGTCTGGTGCATCGTAGACTGCGGGGACTTAAGTCGCATCGGCGAAGACGCCCTCAAGCGCATCCGCGAGGGCCAAATTATTATTAATATTGACCATCACCATCGCGACAACCCGCGCTACGGCCAGGTCAACTTCGTCAAAGAGGCCGCGTCGACGACGCAGTTGCTCTACGAGCTTGCCAAGTACTTAGGGCTTCAGATCACGCGCGAGATCGCGATCTGCCTCTACACCGGGATCGTCGTGGATACCGATTCGTTTCGCAACTCCAACGTCACCAGCGAGGTGCTGCAGATCGCGGCCGAGCTGCTAAACCACGGGATCAACACCCGCGAGATCGCGATTGAGATCTACGAGCGCCGCAGCTTGGCCGAGCTGAAATTGCTGGGCTACGTCTTGCAGAACGCGCAGATGAGCGACGGCGTCATCTGGAGCGCCATTCCCAGAGAGGCGTTCCGGCAGACGAACACGACGCTCAACGAGACGGAACGATTGGTCGAAGAGCTGCGCAGCGTGGAGGGGATTGAGATCGCGCTGCTCTTTAAAGAGCTAGAGAACGGGAAGATCAAGGTGAGTCTGCGCTCCAAGGGGCGGGCGGCGGTCAACGGGATCGCGCGGGCCTTTGGCGGGGGGGGCCACGAGCAAGCGGCCGGCTGTGTCATCCCCGGCGAGCTGCACGACGTGCAGGAGCGCGTGGTTGCTGAGGCCCACCGGTATCTCCATGCCCATCTATACACTCGCTGACGTTCGCGTCGCGCGCGAGACGGCCCTTACGCTGGGGACGTTCGATGGGCTGCATGTGGGGCATCGCGCGTTGCTGGAGCGCACGGTGCAGCGCGCGCGCGAGCGCCATCTGCAAAGCGTCGCGTTTGTCTTCAAAAGACCCCCCCAGAACTACGTGGGCCCTCCCAAGCCCCTCATTTTGCCCGTTGAGAAGAAGCTGCACACGATAGAAAAGCTCGTGGAGATCGTGATTGCGGTCGAATTTCCCGAAGTCGGTTGGATGGAGGCCGAGGCGTTCGTCCAGAAGATCTTATGCGAGCGGTTGCGAGCGAGCGTGATCGTGCTGGGGCCGGATGCGCGCTTTGGGAAGGGGCGTCGTGGGGATGTCGACTTGCTCCTCCGGCTTGGCTCCCAGTATCACTTCGAGGTCGAGGTGATCCCGCGCGTTACAATAGAAGGGGAAGCTGTAAGCTCAACGGCGGTGCGCGAGCATTTGCTGGGGGGGCGGGTGGAGCGGGCGCGGGTGCTCTTGGGGTATGCGCCCAAGCTCTTTGGGCGCGTGGTTCGCGGGGATGGGCGCGGGCGCACCTTGGGCTATCCCACAGCGAATCTCCAGCTTGACCCCGAGGTGCTGTGGCCTGCGGCGGGCGTCTATGCCGTGCACGTCTTTTATAAGAGCTATCGGCGCGACGGGGTGCTCTATATTGGCAGCCGTTCTACGTTTGCCGACGCCAGCCCCAGCGTCGAAGTCCATCTGTTTGACACCGAAGAAGATCTCTATGGGATGGAGCTGGAAGTCGCGCTGCTGAAGCGTCTGCGCGGCGACGAGCGTTTTGACTCTTT